>QKCY01000266.1 GCA_003245525.1 Victivallales bacterium
ACACGCTGCTGCCGAACTCGTAGATCCAGAGATAGCGGTCGCCGCCCACATGGCCGAACCAGGCACCGGCCAGTTCGGCAGGCAAGCCTTCGGGGTCGGCGTCGCCCGGACCGTGCGGGGTGGCCGTGAGGAAGCGAACCAGTTGCTCGGGATCGTCCGGCGGGGTGCCCAGCTCCCGTTCGACACTGTCCGGGATGCCGTCCTGATCCGTGTCCACCACCAGCAGCCGATTGCCGATGCGGACAATGGCCTGGGCGGCGCGCAGACGGGTGTCGAGGTTGCTGTCGTTCAGCGCCTTGGCCAAGGCAGGAAGGTGGGCGGGAAGACCGCAGTCGCCCAGCGTCTCGGCGGCGTAGGTCCGGATGTCGGCCTGTTCGTCGGCGAGGTCGGCGACGACCTGGCGAAGGGCAGCGGTGTCGCCGAGTCGGGCGAGGGCGTTGCGGACGAAGGCGAGGGCCAAGGGCTCCTGCTCGCGGTCGAGCATGGCCTGTAGCACAGGAATATCCCGGGCATCGCCCAGTTGTCCCAGCACCCAGGCGGCGGTTCGGCGGGGGCGCACCTCCCCATGGTTCAGTAGCGCACGGATAGAGGCCAACTGGTCCCGTTCTCCGGCCCGGACCAAGGCGGCGGCGGCCATCAGGGCGAAGATGGGATCGTCGCCGGTGGCGGCGGCATGCAGGATATCCGGGTGCTCGCAGCGGTTCACCTTGAACAGGCTTTCGGCCGCATGGATGCGCCCCTTGCTGGCGGGGTCGGCGAGAACGGCGGCGAGGGTGGCGACCGGGGCTGCGTCCCCCGTCCGAATCAGCTCGCGGGCCAAGCCACAGCGACGTTGGTCGTCGGTTTCCTGGGGAAGGCGAGGGCGCAGCACACAGGCCACGGTGTCGCCGAATCCGGCCTGGGTGAGGGCTTCGGCGGCGTGCATGCTGGGCCAGAACTCCTCGCCCGCCAGACCTTGGCGAAGCTGTGCGATGGCCCGCAGGCGAAGCTCCGCCGGGAAACGGTCCCCTTGGGCCGCCAGACCCAGCCCGGCAACAAGGAGAAGAATCGGCAAACGGCATTTCATGGCAGTGTGTCCTTTCCACAAGTCCAGCGGAACCTATCTCCCGCCTACACTGCCCGCAAGTCCCCCGCCGATCGACTCTGGATTCGGGGCAAATGGGAGGAAGGGGGCCCATGGGAGGTTGAAAGAACCTCAAGTGTCCCTAGATTTCACCCTTTATTCACGGGTGGAACTGATTCCTTCTTCCGTAGTTGTCCCACATCTTCCAGGAGACTGAGCCCATGCTGCGCCGCCGGAACTTTACCTTGATCGAGTTGCTCGTCGTGATTGCGATCATCGCGATCCTCGCCTCCATGTTGCTTCCTGCCTTGGCCAAAGCGCGGGAGAAGGCCCGCCAGGCTTCCTGCTCGGCGCGGATGAAGCAGCTCTCGCTCGGCATCATCATGTACATGGACGACGCCGACGGCCACTATCCCTACGCTCGTACCCGTTGCGACTCCACCAATGGCGGGGCTGGCAAGCCCGAGATCACCTGTGCTCCGGCGCGGGTGAAGAGCTATGTGGGCGACGAGGCGATCTTCGACTGCCCCTCGCGGACCTGGAACAACTGTACCCGCAGCGGCGTGAACACCGGCATTCCGCACCATGCCATCAACGATGCCATCGATGCGGGGATGTTCTCCAGCAAAATGGCCTTGGGCTATGGGTTCGTGGAAATCGCCTGCGTGAACTCGTACCGGGACATCCAGTACAAGAAGCCTTCCGAAACCCTGATGGCGGGTGACGCCAAGGGGTACCACTTCCATATGGGCTATACCCAGCAGCAGCGCCAGGACCGGTTCGACCCCCGTCACAACGACGGTTCGAACGCCGCGTTCATGGACGGCCATGTGAGCTGGGTCCGGTGGCTTCAGACCGGCGAGATCAACACCAATCCATAGCTGCTCGCGTTCCCCATTTCACGGCCCGCCGGTCTCCGACCTGGCGGGCCGTTCCTATGTTGGCGCGGGGGGAAGACGCATTCCGGGCACGTTCTGCCTTGACCCGGATTGGGACTCCGGCTACCTTTGGAACTCCGCGCGAAGTCTGACCGGAAGTCCCCCATCCTCCCAAGGAGAAGTGCCCCTTGAACATTAGTGTGTTTGGTCTGGGTTATGTGGGAGCGGTGGTGGCCGGGTGCTTCGCGCGCGACGGCCACACGGTGGTCGGCGTGGATGTTCGCCAGTCGAAGGTGGACATGCTGAACCGTGGGGTGTCGCCCATCGTCGAGCCCGGGTTGGCCGAGCTGATCACGGAAGGGTGGCGCGAGGGGCGCATCCGGGCGACTCTGAGCGCCGAGGAAGCGGTTCTGGCCACCGATATCAGCTTGGTCTGTGTGGGCACGCCGTCCACGGCCGACGGCGGACTGCAGACCACCTTCCTGGAACACGTCTGCGCCGAAATCGGCGCCGCGCTGGCCAAGAAGGACGGCTACCACGTGGTCGTGGACCGTTCCACGATCCTGCCGGGAACGGTCGAAGGGAAGATGGTCCCGATCCTGGAGTTGCACAGCGGCAAGCGGGTGGGGGACGACTTCGGCGTCGCGATGAATCCGGAATTCCTCCGGGAGTCGACCGCGATCAAGGACTTCGACGAGCCGCCCAAGACGGTGATTGGCGAGTACGATGTCCGCACGGGCGATCTCGTGGCCCAGCTCTACGCCCATCTGGACGCTCCCCTCTTCCGTACCTCGATCCGGGTGGCGGAGATGGTGAAATACGCGGACAACGTGTTCCACGCCCTGAAGATCGTCTTCGGCAACGAGATCGGCAGCATTGCCAAGGCCTGCAACATGGATTCCCACGAGGTGATGCGGATTTTCTGCGCCGACCAGAAGCTGAACATCAGTCCCGCCTACCTGAGGCCGGGCTTTGCCTACGGCGGCTCCTGTCTGCCGAAGGACTTGCGGGCGCTGACCCACCGGGCCCATGAACTAGGGATTGCGGTACCGGTGCTGGATGGCATCTCCCAAAGCAACGAGGCCCATATCGAACGGGCGGCCAAGGACATCCTGGAACTGGGCACCCGCACGGTGGCGTTCCTCGGCGTGGCCTTCAAAGCCGACACCGACGATCTGCGCGAGACCCCCAATCTGCGCCTGATCGAGCGGTTGCGGGAGGAGGGTTGCACGGTGCGGCTCTACGATGCTCAGGTGCTGGCCTCGCTCCGCGCTGGCACGGCGTTCTATCTCGAAGAGCATCTCCCAGCCTACAAGCCCCTGTTCGTCGAGACTCTGGAGCAGGCGGTGGCGGGCGCGGATCTGGTGGTCATCGGCAACGGCGCGGCGGAGTTCCGCGAGGCGGTGAAGTCCCTGCCGGAGGGGGTGGCCGTCTACGATCTGGTCCGGCTTTTCAAGGCGTGTGGCGACGTTCGTCCTGGTTACCAGGGAATCTGCTGGTAGTCGGGAACCCGGCCGGGGCTGGCGGGTCTCTCTCCGCATAAAAGCAACCAAAGAAGTTGCATAAAAGCGGGCCTTTCACGAAGGAGACCCACCCATGAAGATCCACACATTCGCCTTTCTGACCGTTTCCCTACTGGTTCCCGCCGCCTTCTCCCAACAGTGTCCCTTCCAGGATGCCAAGGGGAACAGCGTCTGCGCCACGGCTCCCACCACCTGCACGGCTGCGGTGAAAGTGGAGGCGGTGGAAGCTACCATCAGCACCGATGCGCTGGCCGCCCTGATCCGGGCCAAGACCGCGGTGACGATTCTCGACGCCAGGTCCGGCAAGTTCGACGACGGACGCCGGATTCCGGGCGCGACATCGCTGGCGGCCAGCGCCGACGAGGCTACCATCGCGGCCACCGCGGGCGCCAAGGATGGGTTGGTGGTTACCTATTGCGCCAGTCTGAAGTGTCCGGCGAGCAAGAACCTGGCAACCAAACTGCGCGCGCTCGGCTATACGAATGTCCTTGAATACCCCGAAGGTATCCAAGGCTGGACTGCGGCCGGCAAGACCGTAGTCAAGGCGGAGTAGTCCGATTGCTTGTCTCCTGCTCCGTGCCCCGGCGATGGCAACGTCGCCGGGGCTTCCTTTTTTCCGGTGCGTTCGGCACGTGGTTGGCCGCGACATTCGCTCCAGGCCATGTATAGTACCCGGCTCTGTTCCGGGCATGCCCCCCGGCAGGTGGTCCCGACCGTAGGTCGAGACCGCTCCGTCGGCAAGGAACTCCATGCCCGAGCGAGGTGGCACCTGGTCGTCAGGCGCCACCCTAGTGGCATAGCCTTTCCTGGGCGAGGATCGGATTTCGGATGACCTTACGCGCTCTCATCATCGGTTTCTTCGGGTCGATGTTCATTGCCGGTCTCGGCTACATCAACGACCGCGTCCTCGAACTGGAGAACTTCAATAGCGGGCACCTGTTGCCGGTGATCGTGCTGGGCATGACGTTCCTGGTCCTGCTATTGCTCAATCCCATTCTGCACCGGATCAAGCGGAGCTGGGCGTTCCGTCCTGCCGAACTGGCGCTGATGGTGGTGATGGTCAGTCTGGCGTGCAGCATTCCCGGCCGCGGGCTGATGGAGCAGTTCACCCAGTGTGTCGTCATGCCCTACCACTGGAACCGGGTGAATCCGGGTTGGAAGGAGCGCGACCTCCTCCAGTACGTCCCCAAGCATGCCTTCGTCACGGTGGACGAGGAAAACTACGACCACGTGGTCACGGGCTACATCCAGGGCGCCGTCAAGGGCTCCATCGCCGGGCAGAGTCTGATGCAGCGGTTGCGGACCAAGGTCGGGCGGGTGCCGTGGGGGGCCTGGAAGGCACCGATGGTCACTTGGTTACCAATGATCTTCCTAGTGGCGGGCTGTTCCGTGTGCCTGAGCCTGATCGTTCACAAACAGTGGTCGCGACACGAGTTCCTCAGTTATCCCATTGCCGACTTCACGGCCTCCCTGGTGGAACGCGAGGAGGGCCGGGCGCTGCCGGTAGTTTTCCGCAACCGGGCCTTCTGGATCGGTTTCCTGATCATCTACCTGATCCGGGTGAACAACGGGCTGTGCGTGTGGTTCCCCGACTACCTGATCCCGGTCCAGCTTGGCTGGGATATGCGTCCCTTCGGGAAGATGTTCCCCTCCATCTTCAAGGTGCAGTGGGGCGGCGAGTTGCTGCGCTTCAATCTCTTCCCGTTGGTGGTCGCCTTCGCCTTCTTCCTCAGCACCGAGGTGTCGCTGACCCTTGGTGTCACCCAGATCGCCTACGTGATCTTCGCCTTGCCGCTGGTGACGGCGGGCGTCAACATGTCCACCGAATACGCGCTGGGTGGCTGGAATGGCTACATGCGGGCCGGTGCCTATCTGGCCTTCGCCATCATCCTGCTCTACACGGGCCGCAACTACTACCGGGAGCTGCTGGTCAAGTCCCTCATGGTGTGGCGGCGACTACAGCCGGGGGACGAGAATGTCTGGCCCGCCCGATTCCTGATCGTGGGGCTGGCCGTGCTGACTGGTCTGCTGGTGCGCCTGGGGCTGGAGTGGCCCTTTGCCGCGGGCATGGTGTTCCTGATGATGCTCAGCTTCCTCATCGTGTCGCGCATTTCGGCGGAGACGGGGCTGTTCTTCATCCAGCCACGCTGGCAGCCGATCGGCATTATGATGGGGGCGATGGGGGTCTACGCGATGAATCCGAACACCATTATGGTGGTCGGTCTAGCCTGCGTGATCCTCTGCATCGACCAGAGCCAGGCGGTGATGCCCTACTTGGTGAACGGGCTGAAGGTGGCCGAAAAGGTGAAGCTCAAACCGACCCAGGTGGCGGGGACTTCGCTGGCGATCTACGTGGTGGGGGTGCTCCTGGCGGCGACGGTGGTGCTGGTGGCGATCTACGATTTCGGGGATCCGCTGTACAACTGGTCGCACGAGCGGGTGCCGAGCATGTCTTTCCGGGCGGTGAACGATGCCGTCCTCCAGCTTTCCGCGCGCGGCGAACTCGACCTGGCCCAGACGCAGCACTGGTATGAGCGCCTCGGGCGCATCGCGCCGAAGGAGAACTTCCTGACGGCCAGCGCCATCGGCTTCGTCCTGGTGATTGTGTTCAGCTTCCTCCGCCTGCGCCTGCCGAAGTGGCCGTTCCATCCGGTGATGTTCCTGCTCTGGGCGACCTTCCCTATGGCCTTTGCCTGCCATTCCTTCCTCGTCGGCTGGATGATCAAGAAGGCGGCGGTGCGCTTTGGCGGGACGCCGATGGTACGCAAACTGCGACCATTCATGATCGGCATCATCGCCGGCGAGATCATGGGTGCCATGACCTTCATGCTGATCGGGGCGATCTACTTCTTCGTCCAGAACGGCCTCAAACCGAAACGCTACCAGTACTTCCCGCGCTAGCCGTCTCGGTCGCCCGCATGGTGGGATTTCTTTGTAGAGACGGCTTGAAACGCCTGTTTGACAGGGCATCTTGGCGCTCGGAAATGGAACTGACTGGTCAGTTCTATTTTTGCGGAGTCCGGCATGAAGCCCGAGAAGCGGCAACAGATCATGGTGGCGGCCGAAGCGCTGTTTTCGCGCTGTCGGTTCCATGAGATCACCATGGACGAGGTGGCGCGCGAGGCGGGGGTCGGGAAGGGGACCATCTACCGGTATTTCGCGAGCAAGGAGGAGCTCTACTTCGAGGTGGCCCTGGCCGGGCACGATGCGCTCTGCGCGATGGTGGAGGCCGAGGCGGCCCGGAGAATCGGGTTCCGCGACAAGCTGACCCGGGTGTGCGAGGCGATTGCCGGCTTTTTCCGGCGGCGGCATCGGGTGTGGAACCTGATGCAGGCCGAGGACCGGAGGCAGCTGATCGGCCAGGGGAACCGGCAGGAGATCTGGTGCCAGCGCCGACTGCGGCTGCGCGGTGCGGTCGCGAGCGTGCTGGAGGCTGGCCTGGCGGCGGGCGAGTTGCGCGCCGAGGTGTCGGTCCCCTTTCTGGTCGGAGCGCTGATGGGCATGTTGCGGACCCAAGGGCGCGAGGCAAAGGGCGAGGAGGGCGGCGAGGCCCCGGTCTCGCTGGTGGTGGATCTGTTCTTGAACGGCGCGGGCAAAGGCGCTACGGAGGCTGCGGAATGAGATATGCCGTGCAGGCGATGGGCACCGGGATGCTGTTGTTGGCCGCAGTGGGCTGCCGGAGTCCCTTGGACTACCGCAATGAGGCGGACGAGGTCGCCATCCGGAACATGGCCGAGGCCCAGGCCAAGGTGCTGGGCGCAGCCGAGACCATCCGGATCGACAGTCCGGCCAACACTCTCCGCCGACGGTTGCTGCTGGACCAGTTGCTGCCCCAGGGCGATCCGGCCTCCCAGGGGGTCCGCGCCCTGCCCGAATCCGCGCGCTGGAAGCTGGACGATCACTATGGACCGCCTCCCCCCGACCAGCCGCCGCCCTGGCAGGCGGGCGATACCGTGCAGTTGACGCTCGTCCAGGCCCTCGAAGTGGGGGCGCGCAACAGTCGCGAGTACCAGGATGCGAAGGAACAGCTCTTCCAGTCCGCCTTGGCCCTGGATCTGGAGCGGGACGAGTTCCGGCACACCTTCTCCGGTCTCCTCAGGGAGGCCTTCAGTAGCAGCAATGACGGGGGCGGACGTATCTCGGGCTCGCGCACCAGCGCCGATTTTGGGGTCACCCGCGTCTTCAAGAACGGGGCCGAACTGACCAGCGCCATCGCGGTGGACCTGGCCAAGCTGCTGACCGGCGACCACGGTTCCTCGTGGGGCGTCTATGCCGATACCAGCATCTCCATCCCGCTCCTGCGCGGATCGGACGAGATCATCGTCACCGAGCCGCTGACCCAGGCCGAGCAGAATCTGCTCTATGCCGTCTACGGCTTCGAGCGGTTCAAGCGGACCTTCGCCGTCAAAGTCGCCAGCCAGTACTTCGGGGTCCTACGCTATCGGCAACGGGTGCACAACCAGGAGGAGAGCTACCGGCGGCTGGTCACCTCCACGCGGCGAGCCCGGCGCCTGGCGGACAGTGGCAGCCTGCCCGAATTCCAGTTCGCCCAGTCGATCCAGAACGAGCTTCAGGCGCGGAGCAATTGGGTGAGCGCGATGCAGTCCTATGCCAGCAGCCTGGATAGCTTCAAGATCCTCCTTGGTCTGCCGCCGGACGCCCGCGTGGACCTGTCCAGCGAGGAACTCGACGAGCTGGGCAAGCGAGCGGCGGAACTGACCAAGAACATCCAGGTGGCCGACTACTCGGGGGAGATTCCGCCGGCGGACGCACCGGTGGACCTCGTGCCGCCGTCCCGCGAGGGCGGCGGTCCTCTGGAGATGGACCCGGACCAGGCGGTCCGCATCGCGTTGGATCACCGTCTCGACCTGCGCCAGTCCCGGGAGGCGGTTGGCGACGCCCAGCGGCAGGTGCTGGTGGCGGCGGACAACCTTCGGGCGGATCTGACTCTGCTCGGCGAGACCAGCATCGGCGAAGGGCGGACGGTGGGAAGTGCGGACAGCGACAACGCCCGTCTGCGGCCATCCCGGATGCCCGTCGACGGTCTCTTGACCCTCGACTTGCCACTCCACCGGATCAGCGAGCGCAACTACTACCGGAACCGGCTGATCGCCCTCGAACAGGCGGTCCGGGACTACCAGGGGCTGGAGGACGAGGTGAAGCTGGAGGTCCGCAACCAGTTGCGGACCCTGCTCGAAGCGCGCGAGAACGTGGTCATCCAGAGCCAGGCTGTGCGCTTGGCCGAGGAGAACGTGAAGTCCACCGACATGTTTCTCCAGGCCGGACGCGCCGCGATCCGCGACATGCTGGACGCCGAGGACGCCCTGCTGTCGGCCCGGAATTCGCTGGACTCCGCGCTGGTCAACTACCGGATCGCGGAACTGGCCCTGCAGCGGGATCTCGGGGTGCTGGGCATCGGCCCGGATGGCATGTGGCAAGAATACCGACCGTAAGAAGAGCGAGCGAAGACCATGACGAAACGGCACAAGGGAATCGTGCGGGTGTTGGGTACGGGACTGGTCCTAGTGGCGGCTGTGGCGGGCGGTTATGTCTACCTGCAGACCCACCAGCCGGCGACCGAGGACAAGGCCGAGGTCCTGTTCCCCGTGGCTCGGGGTAGGCTGACTATCAGTGTCACCGAGGCCGGCACCGTGAAGCCGCGCGACCAGGTCATCATCAAGAACGAGCTGGAAGGACGCTCGACCATCCTCTACCTCATCCCCGAGGGGCGGCAGGTCAAGCAGGGCGATCTGCTCGTCGAACTGGACACCAGCAGCCTGGTCGACTCGAAGGTGAACCAGGAGATTACGGTGCAGAACGCCGAGGCGAGCTACGTCCAGAGCAAGGAGAACCTGGCGGTCGTCAAGAACCAGGCGGAGGCGGACGTGGACAAGGCGGAACTGACCCTCAAGTTCGCCCAGGAGGATCTGGCCAAGTACAAGGACGGCGACTACCCGAACCAACAGAGCGACCTGAAGGGACGGATCACCTTGGCCGAGGAGGACGTCTCGCGCACTGGCCAGAAGCTGAAGTGGTCGCTCGACCTCTATGCCGAGAAGTACATTTCCGAGACCGAACTGAAGGCCGACCAGTTGGCCGCCAAGAAGGCGGAACTGGACCTGGAATTGGCAAAGAGCAATCTCCGACTCCTGGAGGACTACACCTACCACCGGCAAGTGGAGCAGCTCACGAGCGATGTGAAGCAGGCCGAAATGGCGCTGGAACGGACCCGGCGGAAAGCGTCGGCGGATACGGTCCAGGCGGAGTCGCAACTGCGGGCGCGCGAGTCCGAGTTCACCCGGCAGAAGGACAAGCTGGCCAAGCTGGTCGAGCAGATCGCCAAGGCCAAGATCGTCGCCCCGACCGACGGCGTGGTGGTCTACGCCACCAGTGCCGAGTTCAGTTGGCGTGGCAACGTCGAACCCCTGGACGAGGGGCAAGAGGTGCGCGAGCGCCAGGAACTGATCTACCTGCCCACTGCCAACACCTTCCTGGCGGAGGTGAACATCCACGAGTCGAGCCTGAAGAAGATCTATCTCGGTCTGCCGTGCCGCCTCACCGTCGACGCTCTGCCCGGGCATTCCTTCACCGGCAGAGTCTCGAAGATCGCGCCGCTGCCCGATGCCCGGAGCATGTTCATGAACCCGGACCTGAAGGTCTACAAGACCGAGATCCAGATTGATGGCGGGAGCGATATGCTCCGCACTGGCATGACCTGCCAGGTGGAGATCGTCGTGGAGCAGGACGACGATGCCCTGTACGCGCCGGTGCAGTGCGTGGTCCGCGTGGGCGGCAAGCCGACGGTCTTCGTGAAGGAAGGCGAGACCGTCCTGCCCCGGCCCGTGGAGATCGGCCTGGATAACAACCGCATGGTGCGGATCATCAGTGGCGTGAAGGAAGGCGAAAAGGTCCTACTTTCCCCGCCGCTATCGGCGGGGACGGAAGCCCCGGAGGGCGCGGATGCGCCGAAACTGGATATCCCCGAGCGTCCAGCCGCTCCCGCTGCCGCTCCGTCCAAACCCAGCGGCGGGGCGAAGCCGCCCCCGGCCGCAGGCGGTGCCGACGGCGGTGCTGCGGCCACACCCCCCAATGGCGGCGAGGGGCGTCCGAGCCCCGAACAGATGCAGAAGATGCGCGAGCAGATGGAGAAGATGACCCCCGAGGAGCGCGAGAAGGCCCGCGCCGAATGGCGTGCCCGTCGCGGTAGCGGCGGTGGCCAAGGCGGTGGCCAAGGCGGCGGTGGTGGTCCCCGTCCGCCCCGGAATGGCGGGGGAGGGCAGGAATGAAGATCGACCTGACCAACTCGGCGGTCCACATGGAGGATCTGCACAAGATCTACCGCATGGGGACCCAGGAGGTGCGGGCCCTGGACGGGGTGACGGCTTCCTTCGCAAAGGGCAGTTTCTGGGCGATCATGGGGCCAAGCGGCTCGGGCAAGAGCACCATGCTGAATCTGCTCGGCTGCCTGGACCGCCCCACCTCTGGGCGCTATTTCCTGGATGGCCAGGATGTGAGCACGGTGGAGGACGACGACCTGAGCGACATCCGGCTCAAGTACCTGGGCTTCATTTTCCAGAGCTTCAACCTCATCCCCCAGCTTACCGTGGAGGAGAATATCCAGTTGCCCCTCTACTACCTCGGCTGGGATCCCGAGCACAGCGCGGAGCGCGCCCGCGAACTGGCGGCGCGGGTAGGGCTGGAAGAGCGCCTCGGCCATCGCCCCCGCGAGCTCTCCGGCGGGCAGCAGCAGCGGGTGGCCATCGCCCGCGCCCTGGCCAACGATCCCGTCTTCCTGCTGGCGGACGAACCCACCGGTAACCTGGACTCCTCCACTGGCGAGGAGATCATGGCTCTGCTCGCCGAACTGAACGAACAGGGCAAGACGATCATCATGGTGACCCATGAGATGGACATCGCGGCCCATGCCTCGCACCGGCTGTTCATGCGCGATGGCGTGGTCGAACGGGTGGAGGGGGCATGATGAAGCGCATCCGCCTGCTGCGCGATATCCAATTGGGGATCAAGAATCTCCTGCTGCATAAGCTGCGCTCGTTCCTGACCATGCTGGGCGTAGTGTTCGGCGTGGGCAGCGTGATCGCCATGCTGGCCGTGGGCGAGGGGGCTAGCAAGGAAGCCCTGGAACAGATCCGCCGCCTCGGCAGCCACAACATCATCATCACTGGCATGAAGCCCGCCGCAGAGGCGGGGGCCACGAACTCCAACGTGCGGATGAGCATGTACGGTCTCCTCTACGAGGACGAAGGACGGATCGCCGAGGGAATCCCAAGCGTCCAGCGCACCGTCCCCGTGAAGGTGGTCCGCCAGCCCGGGCGGATCGGCAAGCGGGTCCTGGACCTGCGCGTGGTGGGCACCACTCCCGCCTGGTTCGACCTCGTCAAACGGCCTCTGGTCGCGGGCCGGGTGCTGACCGAGGAGGACCAGCGCGACCAGAGCAACGTGGTGGTGCTGACCGAGCACGGTGCCCGCCGCCTGCTCGCCACCGAGGCCACGATCGGCATGTTCCTGCGCATCGGTGGCGAGTATTTCGAGGTGGTCGGCATCGTGTACAGCGACACCGGCGGCAATTCCGCCAGCATGCAGACGCCCGACCAGGAGACCGATGCCTACATTCCCCTGAAGGTGGCCAAGGCCCGTTTCGGCGACGTCCTCAGCCAGAACAAGGACGGCGCGCGTATCCGGGAACTGGTGGAACTGCACCAGATCATCGTCGAAGTGAAGGACCTGGACCAAGTGGAGGGCACCGCCTCCGCCATCGAAAGCATGTTGGCCCGGTTCCACAAGCGGAAGGACTACAGCCTGAGCGTGCCTCTGGCTCTCCTGCGCCAGGCGGAGGCCACGAAGCGGACCTTCAACATCGTGCTGGGCTCCATCGCCGGGATCAGTCTGCTGGTCGGCGGTATCGGCATCATGAACATCATGTTGGCGAACGTCACCGAGCGGACCCGGGAGATCGGCATCCGCCGGGCCATCGGGGCCAAGCGGCGGCAGATCGTGATGCAGTTCCTGATCGAGACCGTGGTGCTTTCCATGACCGGCGGTCTGCTGGGCATCGGTGTGGGCGTGCTGATTCCCGAACTCATCAGCCGTTTCGCGGGAATGCCCACCGTGGTCAGTGTGTTCAGCCTGGTCCTCTCGGTGGGGATCAGCATGAGCGTCGGTCTGGTGTTCGGCATCTACCCGGCTTTGCGCGCGGCCCGGCTCGATCCCATCGAGGCCCTGCGGCACGAGTAGGGAGGGTTCACCACGTCAGGTAGTGGTGGACCTCCTCGCCGGTCGCGGGATCGCGGCCGGCGAAGCGCTCGTAGCGCGGATGGGCGAAGTCCTCGGTCTCGTCCAGCTTGGCATAGAACTGCGCCCGCAGTTCCGCGACCCGCTCCGGCTGGTCGGCGTAGAGGTTGTGCAGTTCGTGCGGATCGGCGGCGAGGTCGTAGAGCTCGCCCCGGTCCTTGCCGGGATAGTGGATGTATTTCCAGCGGTTGGTGCGGATGCACTTCTTGTCCACCATCTCGGCGTAGATGGAAGTGCGTGCCGCCGGAACCGTGTTGCCGCGCACCGTTGCGGCCAGGGAGTGCCCCTGGACCCATTCGGGAACCGCTAGCCCGGCGAGTTCCGCGAGGGTGGGGAAGAGGTCCACCTCCTCGACCAGTGCGTCTATCCCTTGTGCCATGCCGTCGGGTAGGGCGATCAGGCAGGGCACGTGCAGCATGCAGTCCAGCAGGAACGGGGCCTTCGCCGGGAATCCATGGTCTCCCAGGAACTCCCCGTGGTCGCTGGTGAAGACGACGATGGTGTTGTCGGCCAGCCCCCGTTCGGCGAGGGTGTCCAGCACCTTCCCCAGGGCCCAGTCGAGTTGGGAGACCATGCCGTAATAGGCGGCCTTCATGGCCTGGAACACGCTCTCGGGGGCCTCGGCAAAGCCCCGGTACTTGTGGACCTGGCACTGCTGGTAGAGGCGGTACTCGACCGGCTTGCGGGCCAGATCGTCCGCGCTGCGCTGGAACGGTGGCATCTGCTCCGGCTGGTACATGGTCCCGAACCGGCCCGAAGGCACGTAGGGATGGTGAGGACCATAGAAGCCGAGCCAAAGGAAAAAGGGGCGCTCCGTATCGGCCTGGGCCAGATACTCGCTCGCCTTCATTCCCACGTAGGCGTCGATATGGCAGTCATCCGGCAGGTCCGAGGGTACGGCACCGAGTTGCTCGCGGAAACCGGGCAGGGCGTAGCCGGTCCGGTACTCATAGCCGCGTTGGTGGACGTATTCCTCGAACTCGTTCCGCTGCTCCACCACATAGCGGCCATCCTCCCGTTCGTTCCAGTTGCGTCGGCAGTTGTGCGCCGCACCATGGTCGATGGCGGCCAGGAACCGGGCCTGGGACACATGATGCTTGCCGACCACAGCGGTGGCATAGCCCGCCCGGTGAAAGAACTCCACCAGGGTCATCTCGTTCTCGTCCAGACGGCTGCCGTTGTGGCGCACCCCGTGGTGGCGGGGATAGCGGCCAGTAAGCAGCGAAGCGCGGGACGGTTGGCAGACCGGGTTCTGCACGAAGTAGTTGGCGAAGTCCGTCGCCCGCCCGGCCAAGGCGTCGAGGGTGGGCGTTTGGATGGCCGGATCGCCGTGGCAGCCGAGGATGTCATAGCGGAGATGATCGGCGGTGACCAGAAGGACATTGGGCAAGCGAGCCATGGCGGGTCCTTTCGGCTGGAATACTCCAAAGAGAGCGCGGCATCTCCCTGCGGTCAAGCGGGATGGCGGTGTGGTCTGAACAAGGTATGGTAGCAGTCCCGAACCGAGGAGACTCACTATGACTGCATGGCGCTATCTGTTGATTGTCGTGACGACGGTGGTGTGGACGTGCCGGGCGGAACCGGTCTGGAAGCAGGAGGACTTCGCCGGTCCCAATGGCGCCAAACCGGCTTGGTTCGGCAGCAGCAACCCGCGTCTGGCAGCCAGTTACCAGGATGGTTGCGTGCGCATTGCCGACCGGGGCACGGAACAGGGCGACATGGTCACGACCGAATGGGGTTGGGCCGCCGATCCGACCACCGGTGCCAGCACGGCCGCCCGCGTGAAGGTGGCCTCCTGCGCCGGTCTGGCCGGCGTCATGATCGGGGTGAGCGATGGCGTCGCCGAGGACCTGTTGACCCTCTATCCCGACCGGATCGAGCTCTACCGGGCCCAGTTGAGCCATGCCATGGACACCACGGACGGTTTCCATGAATACCGGATCGATATCAAGGGGAAGGACATCACGGTGGCGGTGGACGGTAAGCCGGTGATCGACGGGTCCGGCACCTTTGTCTTTCCCGCCCACGCGGGGCGGAACCGGGTGAGCATCGGCGGCGGCGCCAGTGCTTCTACCGGAGAAGCGCTGTGGGACTGGGTCCGGTGGACGGACGGGCTCGCGGCCCTGCGCCAGCGCTTTCCCGAACTGCCGGGAGCCGAACAGACCATCGTGTTCAAGCAGGAGGGGGTCTACGCCCCGTTCCCAGGCATCAGCATGGATCCAGCCACGGGCTACGTCTACGTCTCCTTCAGCAAGAAGACCGTGCGCACCCATCACGAGACCCTTACCGCGCGGCCCGGTCGCATGGTCAGCCAGGACGGGGGCCGCACCTGGCAGGAGGCCGAGGCCATTCCTGCAGGAGTGAAGGGCGACCGTCCGCCTGTCGTCGTGACTCTATCCGATGGTGCCCTCGGCCAGATTGGCCAGAAGTGGCGCAAGTATTACCCGCCCGAACGGTTGCCCGAATTCGAGGGGAAGTACCGGATCGAGCAACCCGGCACCTACAAACCCGGCTGGTTCGCGGTCAACAGCGGCGGTTGGCTGGGCCGTTCCGAGGACCAGGGCAAGACTTGGACCACAACCCCCATTCCGGCGCTGGACACCTATGCCTCCTGTTCCTCGCCGTGGTCCTCCATCCAACTCCAGGACGGACGTATGCTGCGGGCCTTCATGGTGGTTGGGGACAAGGATGACTCGGGCGATGTCTACGTGACCATGAGTCGCGATGGCCGCACGGCGGAGACGGTCCGCGTGATGGGCGATCCGGCGGAGAAACTCCGCTTTACCGAAGAGACCTTGGCCTACCAGACCTCCCAGGGCGCCATCTGGCTCCTCGCGCGCGTCGAAGGTGGCGACGACCAGCTTTGGCAGGCCATCTCCCGCGACGGCGGCAAGACGTGGACCAGCCGCCCCTCCGGTATTGTTGGCCACCCCCCGAGCAGCCTCGTGAAACTGCCGGATGGACGCGTTGTGCTAGTCTACGGCTACCGCCATCCGCCCTACGGCATCCGTGCCGTGGTTTCGGCGGACGAGGGGCTGACCTGGGATACCAGCCACGTCATCACCCTCCGCAATGACGGAGCCGGGTACGACCTCGGCTACCCCCGTTCCCTCCTCCTGGCCGACGGCACCATCCTCTCGGTCTACTACTTCGTCCTCGACGACCGCATCACCCACATCGCCGCCACCCGCTGGCGCGTGCCGTAGGCGGCTACGGAAGGGCGGCGGGGTCGAGGACGACGTGTTTGATGGTCTGTC
Organism: Victivallales bacterium; assembly: GCA_003245525.1. GTDB lineage: Bacteria > Verrucomicrobiota > Lentisphaeria > Oligosphaerales > Lenti-02 > Lenti-02. Next base: position 16,031 of record QKCY01000266.1, read on the forward strand.
GCCGGTAGGTGTAGGTGATATGCACCTTCCCGTCGGCGGTTTGGATGACGGCGGGGTAGGAGAACTCGCCCTTGGCGTCCTCCAGGACCAGAACCGGGGTCCAGTCGGTGCCGTTGGCGGAGAGGGCGACGCTGAGGGGAGAGCGACCAGCGGTGGTGGGATTGTAGACGAGAAGCTGGCGGCCATCCGCCAGCGTGACCGCATCGGTCCCTGCGTTGGGGTTGGGCATGGCGGTCGCGGCGGGTGGACTCCAGGTCTTGCCCTGGTCGGCGGACCAACTCTCGACGATGGCCTGCTGGCGGCTGCGGCAGAGAATCTGCAAGCGCCCGTCGGCATAGGCGAGGATGCTGGGCTGGATGATGCCGAAGGGTTCGGCGGCGTTGATCGGCCCAATCACCTCCCAGGTTTGCCCAAGGTCGGTGCTGCGCTCGAAATGGACCCGCCAACCGGCGTGTTCCGTGCTGGAGGGACAGAGCAGGCTGCCGTCGGCGAGCTGGATGGGCTTGTTCTTGACCGGACCCAGCAGATGACCGATAGCGGGATCTTCCCCCAGCCGCCGGGGTTCGCTCCAGGTCTTCCCCTGGTCGGTGGAAGCCATCAGCATCCCCCACCAAGCCCGTGGACTGGGACCGACCTTGTAGAAGAGGAGCAGCGGACCCTGCTTGGGCTGGAACAGGACTGGATTCCAGCAGGGATAGCGGAGTTCCGGCGACTGGATACCGTTGGCCACCTGGACTGGTTCCGGCCAGTTCTCGCCACCATGGCGGGAGAGCCAAATGCCCACATCGGGGCTGCCCTCCTTCTCGCCGCCGAACCACGCCGCCACCAGCCCGGAGGGAGTCTCGGCAATGGTGGAGGCGTGGCACTGGGGCGTGGGCCGGTGGTCGAGCGGGTAGATCAGTTCGCCCCGCGGATAGCCCGGCTGCGTTTCCGGTTCCGCCGCGAACAGCAGCGGCAAACCGGCCAGGAACGGCAACCAGCGCAACCGGCCCATGGCGACCTCCTAGTCGGCGATAACGATGCCATGCTCCTTGGCATAGGCTCCGAACTTGGCATCCACTTCGAGAATGTGGGTGGTGAGCCAGTTGCCGAGGAAGGTGCCGACAGCGGCGGACAGAGGCTCGGTCGCCCCCTCTTCCTCGAAGTCGCGGACCAGATCCGCCAGCGTGTCGCGCAATTCCTGGTGCTTGGCCAGATGCTCGGGGAGGGCGGGGTACTTGGCCGCCGCCATGTAGCCCTCTTCCGCCGCGAAGTGGGTGGAGGTGTAGTCCACCAGGAATCCGAGGTCCTTGATGATGTGGTCGGTGCCAAGCTGGGCCGCGATGGCATCGACGGCGGCGTTGAAGTGGGCGATCCACTGCTTGTGCTGGTTATCGATCTGCTCAACGCCCACCGAGAGGGCATCGGTCCACTGCAGTCTGTTCATGGGGGGTCTCCTTGATCGGAATGTCGGCTGACACGTCCGTACGGTAGGGCAGAGCCACCCAGAGCGCAAGCCCGTCCCGAATGCGGCATAGGCGCTTCGCCGAATGCGTCGAAAAAACGGTGCGGGCGGGTATGTTGGCGGGGTGTTCGGCGATGCGTCGTGCAGGAGTGCTTTCGGTGAGCAAGCAACGTCTATGGAGTCTTGGCCTGATCCTCTCCGCCCTGTGGGCCGGAGCGGGGCCGTCGGTGTCGTTGGTGCTGGAAGCACGGTCGGCGGCGTTCCGGGCGGACAAGTGGCTGGTGGCGAATCAGCGGGAGGACGGTTCTTGGGCGGGGGACGAACGGCTGACGGCGCGCGCGGTCGCGGCTTTGGCCGGTTCGGGCTATGGGGAGAGTGAGCACGTGAAACCGGCCATCGCCAGAGCCGTGGTCTGGTTGGCGGCGGAACGCCCTGCTGCCGAGCCGCAACAGGCAGGGGAATGGGAGCGGCGCTATGATCGCGCTCTGGCTCTTGCTGGTGCCGAATCGGTGCAGGTGAAAGCACCGGAAGCCTGGCGGACGGCCTATCTGGAACAGGCGCTGGGCAGCCAGCGCGGCAATGGTTGTTGGCAGGACGGCGGCCAGGATTCGGCGAGCGCCACGGTGCATGCCTTGCTGGTGCTAGGCTTGGCGACGGGCGACGGGTTGCGGCAAGCACCCTAGAACACTCAGGAGATGGGCAGTGACACTGCGAGTGGGACTGGTCGGCGGTGCCGGCCATGTGAATTACGTGACGGACGGCATCCGGGAACTCGGCGATGCGGCGCTGGTGGCTGTGGCTCCGGGGTGTCCGGAAGAGGACGGCGAACGGTTGCGGAAGATCGGCGGGGGGACGGCGACGTACTACGCCGACTACCACGAGCTGCTGCCGCAGGTGGATATCGTGGCCGTGGCTCCCTTCTTCTACCTCCATGCCGAGATCACGGTGGCGGCGTTGCGGGCCGGTTGCGCGGTGTACTGCGAGAAACCGCTGGCCCTGGACCATGCCAGCCTCGCCCAGGTGCGGGAGGCGTGGACTACCTCGAAGAAGCCCTTGGGCATCATGCTCAACTTCCGCTACTATCCGACCTTCTTCACCGCCCGGAAGTTGGTGGCGGAAGGGGCCATTGGCACGCCCACCGTGGCCTATGGCCAGAAGAGCTACAAGCGGGGCAAACGCCCGGATTTCTACCGCAAGCGGGAGACCTTCGGCGGCATCACGCCGTGGGTCGGTATCCACGCCATCGACTGGGTGCGCTATGTGGCGGGGGTCGAATACCGCTCCGTCATGTCCCAGCACAGCAAGCTGCATTGCCCCGACTACCCGGATCTGGAAGATGCGGCCACCTGCCTCTACGAGCTGGCCAACGGCGGTACCGCCGTCATGAGTTTCGACTTCCTGCGTCCCGCCGGGGCGCCCTCCCACGGCGACGATCGGCTGCGCATTCTCGGCGGCGAGGGGGCGATCGAAGTCCGGGAGGACCTGGGGCTCGAACTGATCACTGCCACCGGCGTGGAACGGATCGAACCCCAGAAGCCGGCCCTCGGTCCCTTTGCCGACTTTGCCCGTTCGGTGCTTGATCCGCACCATACCTGCCTGATTTCCAGCGAGGATGCCCTGCGCGTCACCGAGATTGCCCTGCGTACCCGCGATGCCGCCGATACCGGCGCCCGTGTCTTGCTCTAAGGAGATTCCGTTCCATGAATGAACCTGTCCGCATTGTCCTGGTCGCCGTCGGCGGTTACGGCATCACCTATGTGAACGCGCTGCTCGACCACGGGGCCGCCCATGGTTGCCAGATTGTCGGCGTGGTCGACCCCTTCGCCAGCGGCTGCCGTCGGCTACCCGACCTCCAGGCGCTGGGCCTGCCGTTCTACAATGATCTCGATGCCTTCTATGCCGAACACACGGCCGATCTGGCGGTGATCTCCTCGCCGATCCACCTGCACACTCCGCAGACTTGCACGGCCCTGGCGCATGGTTCTTCGGTGCTTTGCGAGAAGCCGCTGGGTGCCACCTACCAGGAAGCCGCGCAGGTGATCGCCGCCCGCGACCGGGCCGGGCTCTTCGTGGCCACGGGCTACCAGTGGTCCTTCAACGAGTCGATCCTGGCCCTGAAGGCCGACATCCTGGCCGGTCGTTTCGGCGCGCCGAAGCGGCTGCGCACGCTGGTCCTGTGGCCTCGCAACAAGCAGTACTACGGACGGAATTCCTGGGCCGGCATGCAGCAGGATCGCCAGGGGAACTGGATTCTGGATAGCCCGGTGAACAACGCCACCGCCCACTATCTGCACAACATGCTCTACGTGCTGGGCACCCAGGTGGACCGCGCGGCCCGGCCCCGGACCGTCCAGGCCGAGCTCTATCGGGCGAATGCCATCACCAACTACGACACGGGGCTGACCCGGGTCATGGTGGACGGCGGGGTGGAGATTCTGTTCTACACCTCCCACGCCATCGAGCACCAGCGTGGCCCCGAGTTCGTCTACGAGTTCGAAAAGGGCACCGTCCGCTACGGCAACGGGCTCAAGACCATCGTGGCCGATTTCGCCGACGGCAGCACGAAGGACTACGGCGATCCCCAGGCGAACATCCCGAAGAAGCTGTGGGATGCCGTGGCGGCGGTCCGGGGCGAAGGCACCATCGCCTGCGGTCCCGAGGCGGCGAGCATGCAGGTTCTGGCGATGAACGGCATCCAGGAATCCACCGAAATCGTCACCTTCGACCCCGTGGTCCAGGCAGGCGAGGGCGATGCCTCCGTCTCCGTGGCCGTGGGCCTGGAAGAGGCCATCATCCAGGGCTACGAGGCGGGCAAGCTGCCCTCCGAGTTGGGCTTCGCCTGGGCCAAGGCGGGGCAAGTCCTGGCGCTGGATGACTACGTCTCCTTCCCTTCCACCAAGTAACGGAACCGAACCGATGAGCGACCGTCCAAACATCGTCCTGCTGGTTGCCGACGACCATGGCCGCGATGGCGGCTGTTTCGGGACGGCTGCTCCGGCGACTCCCCACTTGGATGCCCTGGCGCAGGAAGGCGTGCAGTTTACCCGCGCCTTCTGCACCACGGCCAGTTGCGCTGCCAGCCGGTCGGTCATTCTGACCGGTCTGCACAACCACGCCAACGGTGCCTACGGGCACGTGCATGGGGCGCATCACTTCTCCTGTTTCGACCAGGTCGTAAGCCTGCCGGTCCTGCTGAAAGAGGCGGGCTACCGGACCGGCCGGGTGGGCAAGTACCACCACGCTCCCGAACGGGTGTTTCCCTTCGATGTCGTGTTGCCGGGTCCCGGACGGGACGACGTGAAGATGAGCGAGAACTGCCGAGGGTTCATCGCCGAGGCCGAGCCCTTCTTCCTCTACTGGTGCTCGCACAACCCGCATCGCGATGGGCGGACACTCGATTCGCATCCCTGCCGCCCCAACCGGTTCGGCAATCCCGACCAGGATTTCCCCGGCGACGCGGAGCAGCTCTACGACGAGAACGAGATCGTCCTCCCCAGCTACCTGCCGGACACGCCCGAGGCGCGGGCCGAGTGGGCCCAGTACTGCCAGTCGGTCTCCCGCCTCGACCGGGGCGTCGGTCGGCTGCTCCAGATCCTGCGGGACACTGGCAAGCTCGACAACACGCTGGTCATCTACATCTCCGACAACGGCGCCGCCTTCCCCGTCGCCAAGACCACCCTCTACGAGCCCGGCATGAACCTGCCCTGTCTCGTGCGCAGTCCCCGCCATGCCGCGCGAGGCACGACCTGCGACGGGCTCGTTACCTGGGCGGACATCACGCCGACCATCCTGGACTACGCCGGGGTGGAGTTTGCCCCCGACCGTTTCCACGGCCGGTCCTTCCTGCCCATTCTGGACCAGTCATCGCCCACGGACTGGCGCGAGGAGATCTACGCGGCCCACACCTTCCACGAGATCACCAACTACTACCCCATGCGGGTGGTGCGCACCCAGACCCACAAGTTCATCTGGAACATCGCCTTTGGCCTGCCCTATTCCTTCGCCTCCGACCTCTGGCGCTGCGCCACCTGGCAGGCCACCGTGCGCAGCGGGGCCGCGACCTTCGGCTCCCGCACCGTGGACGCCTACCTCCACCGTCCCCGGTTCGAGCTGTACGACCTTGTCAACGATCCCGCGGAAACCGTGAATCTGGCCGACCGTCCCGGGTACGCGGAGATGGTAGAGGCCTTCTCCGCCAAACTCCGCGCCTTTCAGCAGGAAACCAAAGACCCCTGGCTCCACAAGTGGGAGTACGAGTAGCCTACGCTCCGAGCAGGTGGAGGTTGGCAATGGAGACGCCGCTGAGCATGGAGCCGACGATGCCGAGGAAGCCCTGGTCGGTGCCAGCGATGAAGAGGTTGTTGTAGGGGGTGGTGCCGGTGCGCTGCTTTTCCGGGCTGCCGTAGATGGAGCCGTTGCGGTGGCCGGAGAAGCGGTGGACGGTGACGGGGGTGAACATGTCCCGGTCGACGACATGGGCCGAGACGCCGGGATGGCGAGTTTCCAGCCAGGCGAGTTGCTGGGCCATGGCGTCGCGTTTGGCGGCGGCGTAGGCGGCGGTGTCGAGCGGGAACCACAGGGCAGGGGAGGCGAGTTGGGTCACCCGGAGCTGGTTGCGTTCGGTGCCC
>QKCY01000432.1 GCA_003245525.1 Victivallales bacterium
CTTCGGGATCGCCGGTCTCATAGGGGATGGCGGGGTTGATGTCCCAACGGAAACCGCGAGCCCCCACCTGGTCCTGGAAGAGCACATCGCTCGGGTACTGCACCGACATTTCCTGCCGGGTGCGGTGATGGGCCGCAATCACCTCGGGGTCCCAATAGCAGACCGCGTAGCCCTTGTTGGCCGCGTACTGCTCCAAATAGACCTTGCCGTCCAGATTCCGGGCCAGAGGGCCGTCGCCAACCCGCTCGAAAGTGGGCCCCTTGGGCTCGAAGCACCACCAGGAGGTGTTGGTGTAGGGCATCATCAGATGGCCCATCGCCTGGCCCACGCTATAGAGCTCGGCGAACTGCTCGCTGGTACCGTAGCTCTCGCGCGGCGGCAGATGGTCGGGGTACTGCTTGTCGAAGCCGCCGTGGAGGTATTCGGAGAAATGGAAGAGGGTGGCGGACGGCATCTCGCCCAGCATGGCGCGATGCTCGGCCGCGGTACCTGCCCGCGCCCGGACCAGCAGGGCGGAATTGAGCTTGTCCAGCTTCGCGGCCGGCTTCACCTTGTCCGCCAGCTTACGGTCGAGCCCCAGCTCGTCGCGATAGCGGGCGATGGCCGGACGGACCGCCACGCCGGGCAGCAACCGCACCGCCGGATAGCGATGGCTCTCGCCCGCTTTCAGCAGCCAGAGCCAGCCGTGAGTCAAATAGCCGCCCGCCTCTTCGCCGCCCGCGCCAAGGAGGGCGGGATGGAGGCGCACCGCCGGGTTGTCGCGCCCTTCCCAGGGCTTCCGGGGCAGGGGCTGCTGACCGTAGATGGCCACGCCGGAATCCGCCGTCTGCAAGTAGAGGAAATCGGCGATGGCGCTGGGATAGGTGGAGGAGATCGCGCGGAAGGGTTCCGGCTCGAACACCCGGTAGAAAGGGTAGCCGCCCATTTCCCACCAGTACCCGCCCGCCTTGACGAAGTCCTTGACCTTGCCCATGGCCGCCTGCCAGGTCTGGGTGTTGCCCAGCGGGAAGGTCTCGCCGAAGGGATTGAGGACGACGGCGGTGCGGGTGGCGTCCAGCGCGGCCAAACCTTCCTCCTGGGAGGTCGCGATGACGACCCGCGCGCCGGTCCGGGCCACGAAGGAGGCCGAACGCAGCGAGCTCTCCCATTCGGGAATGCTGGCCGCCGTCCACGAACCGAAAGGGGGAGCCCCGGCCGGGGCCAGCAACACCACATCGTGCTGGCGGAACCGCTCGGGGTGTTGCAGAGCCAGGGCGTCGAGGGCGGCCATGACCATGGCCCGTTGCACGCCGGACTCCCGTTCGCGCCGGTCGCCGCCGGTCTTGGCCCCGAGCCGCAACAGCAGGCCCTTGCCACCCAGGTCGTGGCCGCAGAGCAGGGGGCCATTCGGGCTGTCCACCAGCAGTACGGTGTACTGCCCCACGGCGGAGGGCCGGTTCACACAGAAGGTCTCGCGCTCGATGGCGGCCACGCGGGAGGCGCTGAACCACTTCTTGCCCTCCTCGGTCACCGTCACCTTCACGTTGGGCGGATTGTCTTCGAGCTGGTTCAGCCCGGCACCGAAGAGACTGGCATAGCCAGCCGGTCCGATGCTCTTGCCCACCAGCTTGCCGCCGTCCGTGTGCTTCACGAAGAAGGACTTGGTGAGGGCGATGCCCAGGGAGGTGTTGCCGCGCTGGGGGAACACCAAGCGCTCGCAGATGGCCGGGTCGAAGTTCAGCTTGGCCGGGACCGAAAGCCGGGTGATGTCGCGCGGCGTGCGCTCGATCTCCCCCGTGATCTCGAACCGGTCCGCCACCGCCACGCAGTGGATCGTCACCACCAGATCGGGCGAGGAGAAACGTACCGCCCTGCCCTCGCCTTCGGCCGCCACGGAGACCGTGCCGCCCTTGGCCAGGAACCCGGCGGCATCCACGTTCTCGCCGTCGCGGAAACCGACCGACCACAGCTCGGCACCGGTCAACAGCACCTGCCCCGAAGCATCGCGCAGTTCGGCAATCCGGCCACGGGCGTCGTCAAGGACAAGGGTCGCGCCGGTCGTCGTCTGGAGGCGGGTTTGGGCAGTCGCGACGAGGGCCGTACACAGGGCACAGAGCAGGCAGAGGCGTTGCGTCATGCGGAATCTCCGGAGAGGGGTTTACTGCGCGAGGGCGGCTTCGACTTCGGCGAGGAAAGTGGCTTCGTCGAGCCCGCCGGGCGCGCCGGTGTGCCAGCCGCGCACCATGGGGCCGCCGTCGATCTCCAGAAAGGGAATGGCGGTGCGCCCCGTCTTCTCCCGCAGCCGATTGGCGGCGGCGAGATCGGCGTCGATGTCGATCTCAACGTAGGCGATATCGTGTTTGCCGAGCACCGACTTGAAGCGCCTGCAATCGCCGCACCAAGCCGTGGAGTACATCTTCAGATCGTGGGTGGCGAGGTCTTGCCAAGTCATGGTCGGGGCCTTTTCCGCAGAGGCTGTATCAGTGGTGGCCGAATCCGGCTACCATACCCCCGCCCGCGCCCAACGCTACCCCACCCCACCGGTCTACAGCCGCTGGAAGTAGTGGATGCTTTGGCCGAGGACACGCTCGGCGGCTTCCATGATGGTCTCGGAGAGGGAGGGGTGGGCGTGGATGGTGAGGGCGAGATCCTCGGCGACGGCACCCATCTCGATGGCGAGGACGGCTTCGCCGATCAGTTCGCCCGCGCCGGGTCCGGCGATGCCGATGCCGAGGATGCGGCCGTCCTCGGCGGCGGCGATGATCTTGGTCAGGCCCTCGGAGCGGTCGAGGGTGGCGGCGCGACCGGAGGCCTGCCAGGGGAAGGCACCGACGCGAACGTCGAACCCAGCCCGACGGGCCTCGTCTTCGCTGAGTCCGGCCCAGGCGATCTCGGGATCGGTGAAAACGACGGCGGGGATGGCGCGCGGATCGTAGATGGCCTTGCCGCCATGGATCGCCTCGACGGCGCTACGCCCCTCGTGGGTGGCCTTGTGGGCGAGCATGGGCTGCCCCGCGATGTCGCCGATGGCGTAGATGGTGGGCTCCGTGGTGCGGCGGTGCTCGTCCACCGTCACGAAGCCCTTGTCGTCCACCTTGACCCGCGTGTTCTCCAGGCCGAGCCCGCTGGTAACGGGGCGTCGCCCGACCGCGACGAGCACGCGGCCGTAGGTCTCGGTGCGCGTTGCGCCATCACTAGCTTCCAGGTCCACTTCGACCTCGCTGCCGGTGTCGCGCATGGCGGTGACGCGGGTGTTCAGCATGATCTCGTGGAACTCATGCTTGAGGCGACTGGCCAGGGGCTTCACCAGGTCGGGGTCCACCTGGGGCAAGAGCGCGGCCTGCATCTCGACCACCGACACGGCGGTGCCGAAGGCGGCGTAGACCTGACCGAGCTCCAGCCCGATGTAGCCTCCGCCCATCACCAGTAGCCGCTCGGGAATCTCGGCGATCTCCAGCGCGCCCGTGGAGTCCATGATGCGCGGCGACGCGGGAAGGAACCGGGGAATGGCCGGGACCGAACCGGTGGCCAGAATGGCGTGCTCGAACTGCACGACACTCTCCTCGCCGTCGGGATCGGCCACCGTCAGCGAATGGGCATCGCGGAACTGGGCGGTGCCTCGGATGAACTGGATGCCGCGTTGCTTGGTGAGTTGGCCGAGCCCGCCCGTGAGCTTGCCGACCACCGAGTCGCGCCATTCACGAATCCGGTCGAAGTCGATCTCGGGCGTGGCAAAGCGGATGCCGATGTCCTCGGCCTCGCGGGCGTGCTGGATGATCTGGGCCGCGTGGAGCAGGGCCTTCGACGGAATGCAGCCTCGGTAGAGACAGACGCCGCCGGGGTTCTCGTCGCGGTCGATCAGGATCACCTTCATGCCGAGGTCGGCGGCGTGGAAGGCGGCGGGATAGCCGCCGGGGCCGGCCCCGATCACGGCGAGTTGGGTTTCGTAGGTGGTGCTCATGACACGCCCTCCAAGGAGAGGAGGAGCGGCTCTTCGATGGCCTCCGCGAGCCAGCGGGTGAAGCGCGCGGCCTCGGCCCCGTCGATCAGGCGATGGTCGTAGGACAGGGACAGCGGCAAGATGGTGCGGATCTCGATCTCGCCGGTCTCGGTAACGGTCGGCTCCTTCTTGGCGCGGCCCATGCCAAGGATCGCCACCTCGGGGTAGTTGACGATGGGCGTGAAGTAGCTGCCGCCAATGGCTCCCAGGTTCGTGACCGTGAACGTGCCGCCTTCGAGATCGCTCATGGCGAGGGTGCCTTCGCGGGCCTTCTTGGCGATGGCGTCCACCTCGGCCGCGAGCTGGACCATGTTCTTGCGCCCTACGTCACGGAGTACGGGGACCAGCAGGCCACGTTCGGTGGCGACGGCGATGCCCACGTTGATGTAGTCCTTGAAGATGATCTCCCGCTTGCCCACGTCGATGGAGGCGTTGAACTTGGGGAACTTCTTCAGGGCTTCGGCCACGATCTTGACCGTCATCACAGCCATGGTGAGCTTGCCGCCCTGAGCGGCGGCGCGTTCGGCGTACTTCTTGCGCAGGGAATCGAGCTTGGTGATGTCGGCGCTGTCGAAGTGGGTGACGCGCGGGACGTTGGTCCAGCAGACCGTCAGATGCTCCGCCGTGGCCCGGCGGATGGCACTCATGGGTTCGCGATGGACCTCGCCCCAGCGGGAGAAGTCGGGCAAGGGCGGAGTCGCGGCACGCAACCCCTCGCTACGGCGCTGGTTGAGCTCGCGGGCATGGCGCTTCACATCGTCCAACGAAACCCGACCATGGGGACCGCTGCCCTCGACCGTGTCCACCTCGATCCCGATCTCGCGGGCGAAGCGGCGCACGCTGGGCGCAGCGGGAACGTGCCGGGCCGTCTTGCCGGTCGGTTCCGCTGGCTGCGGAGGCGCTGGTGCTGGAGCAGGCTCGGCTTTGGGAGTTCGGGCGGCGGGAACGGGCGCTTTCTCCGCCACTGGCTCGGGCTTGGGCGTTTCTGCCGGTGCCTCGGCGGCATCCGTCTCCAGCACGAGGAAGGCCTGGCCCTTGTCCACCTCGTCGCCCTCTTTCACCAGAATCTGGACCACCTTGCCCACCGCCTCGGCGGGGATCTCGATGGTGGCCTTGCCCGCTTCGACTTCCATCAGGGCCTGGTCGGCCTTGATGGTGTCGCCGACGGCGACGGAGAGGCGCACAACTTGGGCGTGCTCGATGTTCTCGCCGAGTCCGGGAATAGTCAGACGTTTCTGCATGGTTCCCTCCTACCTAGGTGCTCGTCCACAAAGCTTGAGCGAACGCGGAGCACATCGGACACACGGGGACGATGGCAACGGCCCCCCTCCGGCGCTGAAGCACCGGAGACGACTGCCGCGTGAACGCGGGACTCCGACGAGGAGGGCGACCGGCTCTCGGCCGGGCAGTACGTCCCCCCCCCGGCTCTGACCGTGGGATGGACAGAAGGCTATGGAGAAGCGGCGGGCCTCCGCCGCGAGGCGGGTCGGATGGGATGGAGCCGATGGTCTCCGGGGAACCGTCACGTCCCGCGCCCAGGGCCGGGCGCTTCTCCAGAACGTGGGATGGAATGAAGGCCGATGGAGGAGTGGTGGGTCTCCGTTGCCGAGGCGCGCCCGCAGTGCCCGGAGGGTCCGGGCGGTGCGCGGGATTGTCATTGTCCTGCCGGTCTTCACTTCGTGTTCTTCGTGCCTTCGTGGTGAGAGCCTAGCGCGTCTCGGGATCGGCGGTATCGCGGCGGATGCCGAGTTTCTCGGCGGCAGCGTCGGCGGTCTTGGCGTCGATGGTGCCCTCTTCGGCGAGGGCTACCAGGGCGGCGTAGGCGATATGGGCGGCGTCCACCTCGAAGAAGTCGCGCAGAGCTGGGCGTCCGTCGCTGCGGCCAAAGCCGTCGGTGCCGAGGGTGACATAGCGGCCCGGAACCCAGCGCCCGATGCTTTCGGGCAAGGCCCGAACGTAATCGCAGGCGGCGACGACCGGGACGGTACTGTCCGCCAAGCACTCGGCGACGTAGGGCTGGTGCGGCGTCTCCAGCGGGTGGTTGCGGTTCCAGCGGGCCACGGAGGAGGCATCGCGGTACAGCTCCTTGTAGCTGGTGGCGGACCACGCGGCGGCGCGGATGCCGAACTCCTTCAGCAGTTCTGCAGCCTGGAGCGTCTCCGGAAGGATCGCCCCGCTGCCGAAGAGCTGAACGTGGG
>QKCY01000136.1 GCA_003245525.1 Victivallales bacterium
CCGGGGAGATCCCTTTCGCTCCAGCAGGACCAGTCGCCGCATCCCGGCCATCTCGGTCAGCACCACCCACTCGCCCAGCTTCTGGGCCGCCCCCTCCACCAGCGGCAACGCCCGCGCCACCAACTCTCCCCCCAGCGTCTTGTGGCGGACCAGATAGTGCCCCATGGGCCCCAGCCGATAGCCTTTGCGATTCCCGGCGCTCTCCACATACCCCCGGTCCACCATCGTCCCCAGCAGATGCGCGCAGGTGGCCGTATGCAGGCCCACCGCCGCCGCAATCTCCCCCAGCGGATGGCTCTCCTCGGGAGTGTCCGAGAGGAACTCCAGAATGTCGAAGGCCCGTTCGAGGGATTGGATATTTTTCACATTGTGAAATCCATAAAGAGTTATATTCGACAATACGAGAATATTGCATGGAGAACCCCTGCAATGCAAGCGCAAAAGCAGGCTTTTCCCTCTTCCGTGAACCACTGCTGGCTTGGCGTCGGTTCCGGCATGGGTTCGGGGTCGCGCGTGGAGGGGGCGCGGCCTCGCGCCCTCGGCGCACGGCACCGGGACCGTGTCGCCCGGCCCGGAACGGATGCCTTTACGAACCAACCCGTTCCATGGCTTCTGTCATGCAGGATCGGGGGGAATGGTCGCGAGGCCGCGACCGCTCCACACCTGCGATATGCAGGGGTTCCGGATAGGGATTCCCGACCTACGGATAGCCGAGTGCATGCACCAATAGCATACGATGAGGATGTGGAGCATTCCTTCTCCTCCAGCACCTGTCCCGGCAACGCACCCTCTCATCCGTCGAAACCGTTCCCCCGTCCTTCAGCTCTGCCTCTGACCTCCCGCCTTTCGCTCCTCAGACCGATCTAGTGCTACCCAGAAGACTGACGGGTCCGGAAGAGCTTTTCAAGCCCGGCTTCTCTGCCCGCGCTTCCGCAAGCACTACCGACCAATCAGGTCAGGTTGCGTTTGCGGAAGCTCGCGGGGGAGCAGCCGGTTTCGCGGGAGAAGATGCGGGAAAAGTGGAAGGGGTCGTGCCAGCCGACGGCCCGGCCGATCTGGGCGATGCTCTGGTCGGTGAAGCGCAGCAGCGTCCGGGCGTGGTCCAGGCGCAGATGGCAGAGGTACTGTTGGGCGGTCAGACCGGTCTCCTCGCGGAAGAGCCGGAAGAAATGCGGACGCGAGACGCAGCAGAGTTGGGCCAGGTGGTCGATGCTCAGTTCCTCCGCGTAGTGCCGGAGCAGGTAGGCCAGCGCCTTCTGGCAACGCTGGGGACGACGCTGGAGTTCCGCTTCGGGCCGGACGGTCGCCAGTTCCAGGACCTGCCCCAGGAAGACGCCCAGTTGGCGCTGGGTTTCGGCCTGGGCGGGCAGGGTGTCGTGGTCGAACTGCGCCAGGATGCCGTGCATGAGTCCTGCCAGCTTCCCGGTCTGCTCCGGGGAGAAGCGGGCGGGCAGGCGGAAGTTGGCGAAGACATCGCGCCCGGAATCATCGACCAGGCGCAGGCGCAGTACCTCCAGATGGAGGGGGTCCGCGTTGCAGACATCCACGAACCGCCACGAACCCGGCGCCAGGTAGTGGAGCGCTTCCCCGGCGGGATCGACCGGCAGAGGCTCCTCGTCGGGAAGCTCCCGCCGGTAGTACAGTCCCAGACCGGACGTGGCCAGCATCCAGACATGCTGCTGGGAGGTCACCCATTCCCGGCGACGATGGAAGATGTCGAACTGGTGGCAGTAGACGTTGTGCAGCGAGAGGGTCCAGGCCTGGGTCTGCATGGCGGCGTCTCCGGCTCCGCGAAGATGATACAATCCGACATGAAACATATATTCCCATCCATTCCTTTCCCCACCCCCCATGCGATATTCGTCCCTAGTCGCGAACGGCATCTATGGAAAGTGGACGGCAATGGAACGGGTCAAGTGGTTGCTGGTTGGCGCGGGAAACATCGCCCGTCTCCGCGTGGGGGCGGCGCTGGCGCAGGCACAGGATTCCGAGCTATGCGCCATCTGCGATCTCGACCGGGACCGGGCGCAAAGCCTGGCCACGGATCTCGGCATCGCGCCCCGCATCTTCACCGATTTCGACCAGGCGCTGGCGGAGAGCGGCTGCGAAGGCGTCTATGTCGCCACGCAGGTGACGTCGCACGTGGACCTCTGCACCCGGGCGGCCCGGGCTGGGAAGCACTTCCTGGTCGAGAAGCCCCTGGCCCTCAACGGCGACGATGCAGTGGGCCTCTTCCAAGCCATCGCGGATCTGCCCGTGCGGAAGAGTTGCTCCGACTACCGCCGTCTCTCCGAGCAATACAAAGCGACGGAACGGCTGATCCGCGAGGGGGCCATCGGCGAACTGACCGGCGGCTGGATGAACTGGACCTTCGGGGACCGCGTCTCCATCGGCAACACCCGGCTGGAACAGGCCTGCGGGGGCAGTCCGCTGAAGACCCTAGCCTTCTACATCATCGACATGGTCCACAACCTCTTCGGTCCGCCGGAAGCGGTCTTTGCCAGGACCTGTTGCACGGTCAACCCGGAGACCGACACCGAGGATCTGACTTCGGCGATCTTCTCCTTTCCCAACGGCGCGATCTTCAACCTGCAAGTGGTGTTCAACCCCACCGTGCGCCATCACGAACTGGAGTTCTACGGCCGGAACGGCTCGATCTACCTGGAGAAATGGCCCCCGGCTGGGAATGGACCGGTGCTGCTCCGCCGGGCAGGGCAGAAGCCAGAGACCATCGACGTGCAAACCGATCCGAACTACCACAAGCCGATGGTCGAGGACTTCGTCGGCGCCGTACGGGAGGACCGGGAGCCGGTCTGCACGCTCGCCAGCGCGGTGAAGACCGAACTCATCACGGACGCGATCTTCCGTTCGGCCCGCAGCGGCAAGCTCGAACCGGTCGACTACCAGGGAATGATCTAGCCATGGCTACGACCAAGGTTCTCATGATCGGCGGCACCGGCGTCATCAGCACCGACTGCGTGCTCCATGGGCTCCAGTGCGGCGGGTTCGAGATTCACCTGCTCAACCGTGGCCGGACCCCGAGTTTCCTCCCGCCGGAGGTCCAGACCATCGTCTGCGACATCGCCAACGAGGACCAGGCGAAGGCAGCGTTGGAGACGCGGGAATTCGACATCGTCTGCGACTTCATCTCCTTCACTCCCGAGCAACTGGCCGCGAAGCTCGCCCTCCTCCGGGGCCGCTGCCGCCACTACATCTTCATTTCCTCGATCATGGCCTACCGTCCCTCGGTGCATGTCCTCAAGACGGAAAGCAACTCGCGCATCGGCAACGCCAACTGGCAGTACGGCTGGAACAAGAGCCTCTGCGAGGAGATGCTGCGCCGCGAAGCAGCCGAAACGGGCATGGCCTTCACCATCGTGCGACCGGGGTACACGTGCAGCCCGGTCCGCTTCTTCAGCGCCTGGAGCATCTCGCACTGGCGGAGCTGGACCATCGCCGCGCGCCTGCTCCAAGGCAAGCCGATCATCCTGCACGACGACGGCATGCAGCTCTGCACCGTGACTCACACCACCGACTTCGCCAAGGCCTTCGTCGGCCTATGGAACAACCCGGCGGCGGTCAACGAGGATTTCCACATCACCTCGGGCGAGTACCTGACCTGGCGGCGGGTGGCCGAGATCGAGGCCGATGTGCTTGGGGTCAAGCCAGTCTTCCACTGCGTGCCCTCGGAGCAGATCTGCTTCGTGATCGGCCACGACCCCGGTCAGAAGGTGATCCACGCCAGCGGGCATGACTGCTACGACAGCTCCAAGATCCGTGCCGCCGTACCGGCGTTCCGCTGCACGACCGATTTCACCACCGGCATCGCCCTGTCGGCCCAGTTCTACCACGACAATCCGCAGTTCCAGGTCATCGACGAGTGGTGGGACAGCAAGTTCGACGAAATGGCGGGAATGTAGGTTCGGAGTTCGGAGTTCGGAGTTCAGAGTTCGGAGTTCAGAGTTCGGAGTTCAGAGTTCGGAGTTCATGGCGCTGAGTTCGCAGGCGGGAGGAGAATGGGATGGCGGCAATCGAAAGATTCGAGGACATCAAGGCGTGGCAGATGGCGCGGGAACTGACCAATGGGATCTACGCGACGGTGAAGCAGCCGGGGTTTGCTCGTGACTTCGGCTTGAGGGACCAGATCACCAGGGCTTCGGGGTCAGTCATGCACAACATCGCCGAGGGATTCGACTCCGATCACTAACCCGGAATTCATCCGGTTCCTGAGTTATGCCAAGCGATCATGTACGGAAGTACAGAGCGAGCTGTATGTTGCCATAGACCAGAACTACCTGACCCAAAACACGTTCCAGCGCCTCTACGCTCTCGCCGGCGAAACCCGCGCGGCGATACATGGTTTCATCCGGTACCTTCGCGACAGCAGTCGTTAGGGCTCAGTTCGGAGTTCGGAGTCCAAAGTTGGCTTTCGAACTTCGTGCATGAACACGAGACACGAGAACTAGCTCTGAGCTTTGGGTCTTGGACTTCGAACTCCGAACTCCGAACTCCGAACTTCAAACTTTGAACTTTGGCACTCCCATGCAGACGAATCTCTGGAATTCCTTCGACGACGTCCGGGAGAAGCTCTCCCGCCAATACCACCCGATGCAGTTGGCCGAGGACACCGGCCTGACGATGCCGGAGTTGGAGGCGGGGATGCGGGCCTATCTCGCCGCCCATGCCGACGAGCCGCGCATCCGTACCAAAGCCGCGATCCTGGCCTATCTTCTGGAGAACGGGCGGGTCGGCATAGACGTGGAGGATTGGTTCGCCGACCACATCGGCACCGGTAACCTGCTCTGGAAGCTCCAGGGAGAATGGCGTGGGGAGGCGGGCAAGGACCTGCCCCCAGTCACGGTCGTCGGTGCCCCCGCCGGGGTTTCCCAGCTCGATCTCAGCCACACCACGCCGGATTGGCGGAATGTCCTGAAGTACGGCCCCGCCGGACTCCGCGACCGGGCACTGGCGGCACAGCAACACGCCAAAGACGACGAGGCCCGGGAGTTTTACGCCGCCGTCGCCACCGTCTACGATGCCTTCTGCACCTATATCCTGCGTCTGGCGGCGGAGGCGGAACGGAAGCACGCCGTCCGGGTGATCGACGCCCTGAAAGCCCTGGCCGTCCGCCCTGCCCAGACCTACCAGGAGGCCCTACAGATCTCCTTCCTCTACAACCAGGTCCAGGAAATCGACGGCGTCTATGTCCGCTCGCAAGGCCCCTTCGACCAACTGTACCTGGACTACTACCAGCGCGATCTGGCCGAGGGGCGGCTCACGCGGGACCAGGCCAAGGAACTGACGAAGTTCTACTTCGAGAAATACCTCGCCATCCACTTCGGGGCCGGCAACAACATCTGTTTCGGTGGCTGGAAACAGGACGGCAGCGATGTCTGCAACGAGCTGACCGAACTCGCCTTCGAGGCCTTCGCCGAACGCGAAGCCATCGATCCGAAACTCTCGTTCCGCCTGAATCCCAACACCCCCGACCGCTACCTGCTCGCCGCCACCGAATGCGTCCGCAACGGGGAAACCGCCATCGTCTTCGCCAACGACGAAGTGGCCTACGAGATGTTCCGGCGCACCGGCAAGGCGGAGGACGAACTGATCGACTTCCTCCCCATCGGCTGCTACGAACCCGCCATCATGGGCAAGGAACTCTCCTGCACCATGAGCGCGCTGCTCAACCTGCCCCGTATCTTCGAGTACGTGTTCGCGGAGCCCGGCACACCAGCCAGCATCGGGGAAGTAGTGGACCGCTACAAGCGGATTCTCGCGGGGGTGATCGACGAAACCCTGGCCCAGACGCGCCGCTGGGAGGAGCGCTGGCCCCAGGTGAACCCTTCCCCCGTTATCTCCGGCACCATGGACTCTTGCCTCGCAAAGGGGCGCGACGTCTCCCACAGCGGCACCAAGTACAGCACCTCCGGGGTGATGTGCGCAGGGTTGGGGACGGTCGCCGACTGCTTCGCCGCCATCGATTGCCTCGTTTTCCAGAACGGTCTCTGTTCCTGGGACGAACTCCGCCGCTGCCTGGAACAGAATTGGGACGGGGCCGAGGCCCTGCGCCTCGTCGCCCAGCGGAAGGCCCCCAAGTGGGGCAACGACCTCGCTGCCGTCGATGATTTCGCGGTCGATGTGGCGAGCTACACG
>QKCY01000600.1 GCA_003245525.1 Victivallales bacterium
CAGCGCCAAGCCTGGGATCTGGCCCTGCTGAAGGCGGCCCTGGCCTGGCCCGAAATGCCTCTGCTGGGCATCTGCCTCGGCTGCCAGGAACTGAATGTCGTCTGCGGCGGCAGTCTGGTGCCCCATCTGCCCGATCGCAGCACGGAGATCGAGCATCGGCGGCTCGGCACCGAGGAGCAATGGCATACCGCCACCGCCGTGCCCGGCTCCCGGCTCGCCAGCATCATCGGCACCGGGGAAATCCGGGTGAACTCGTCCCATCATCAGGCCGTGGACCGGCTGGGCGATAATCTGCGGATCGTGGCCCGCGCTCCCGACGGGACCATCGAGGGCATCGAACCCGCCGAGGCCTCCGGCCGTTTCGTCCTGGGCGTCCAGTGGCACCCCGAGCGCATCACCGGTCTCGCGCCCCATCTCGCCATCTTCCAGGCCTTCGTCAACGCCGCGCGTACAGAGTAAGGAGACATCCCATGTCCGTCGAGCATTCCACCATCGGTACCGATCTCTACACCCTCAAGGCCGGGCCTTACTCGGCCAAGATCACCACCTACGGCGGCATTCTGACCGAGTTGCACGTGCCCGACGCCAACGGCAAGACGGCGGATGTGGTCCTGGGCTTCCGCGACCTTACCGGCTATCTCGCGGGGCATCCCTATTTCGGTTCGACCATCGGCCGCTTCGGCAACCGCATTGGCGGGGCCCGCTTCGCCCTGGACGGCAAGGAATACCAGTTGGCGGCCAACAACAATGGCGTGAACCACCTGCACGGCGGCATCCGTGGCTTCGACAAGGTGCTCTGGTCCGCCGAGCCTTTCACCTCCGGCAAGGACGCGGGACTGCGCCTCAGCTACACCAGCCCCGACGGCGAAGAAGGCTACCCCGGCACTCTGGCCGTGCTCCTGGTCTACACCCTCACGGCCACGGGCGACCTGCGTCTCGACTTCACCGCCACCACCGACGCCCCGACCCCGGTGAATCTCACCCATCACTCCTACTTCAACCTCAAGGGCGAGGGGGAGGGCAACGTCCTCGACCATCAGGTCCAACTCTTCTGCGACCGCTACACCCCGGTCGGGGAGACCCTGATCCCCACCGGCGAGATCCTGCCGGTCGCGGGCACGCCCCTGGATTTCACCACGCCCTATGCCATCGGGGCGCGCATCGCCCAGGTTCCGGGTGGCTACGACCACAACTTCCTGCTGCCCGACGGCAGCGGCCTGCGCAAGGTCGCCCGGGTGACCGAACCCGCTTCCGGCCGCATCATGGAGGTGCTCACCACGGAAATCGGCACCCAGTTCTACACCGGCAACTTCCTCGACGGCACGCTCACCGGCAAGTCCGGGGCCAAGTACCCGCAGCACGGCGGCTTCTGCCTCGAACCCCAGAAGTGTCCGGACTCCCCCAACCAGCCGAGCTTTCCGAGCTGTATCCTCCGTCCCGGCGAGGAGTACAAGCACACCATCGTCTACCGGTTTGGCGCGGAGTAGGGAACAGCGGAAGCGGAATGGTGGAATGGTGGGGTACTGGAATACAGGTCTAGCCCTGTCCACTCCGTCCACTAAGTCCACCTAGTCCACCACTCCATCTTTCCCGCCTTCCACCATTCCAATCTTTCCCCGACTGGCTATAGTGGGCTCCTTTCGTTTCGGAGCCCACTGATCTGCTGGAGATCGCCCCGTGGCCAAGCGCGGAATCCGCATCATCGAAGACAAGTGCCGTGGTTGCAAGCTGTGCGTGAAGGCTTGCCCTTTCGGTGCCATCCGCATGGTTGACCGCAAGGCGGTGATCGACTACGCCTCCTGTACCCTCTGCGGGTCCTGCGTCTCGATCTGCAAATTCGACGCGATCGAGTCGATTGGCGAGAGCGCCGGGCCCCGGCAGGCCCAGGGCGACGTCTGGGTGTTCTGCGAATGCGAGACGGGGAAGGACGAACTTGCCCCCGTCTCCCTCGAACTGCTCGGTCTGGCTCGCGCCTTGGCCGCCGACCTCGGCGTCCGGGCCTGCGGCGTCCTGCTGGGCCAGGGGGTGGAGCACTGCGTCCGCCAGGCGGGCGAAGCCGGGGCCGAGCGGCTCTATCTGGCCGAGAACCCGGCCCTCGCCCGGTTCGACGATGTGGTCTACACCGAGGTCCTGGCCGAGCTGGTGCGCCAGTACGATCCCGAGATCCTGCTGGGCGGGGCCACCGCCGTGGGCCGGGCCCTCCTGCCCCGATTGGCCGTCGAGCTGCACACCGGTCTCACCGCAGACTGCACCGAACTGGCCATCGATCCCGAAACCGGCCTGCTGCGTCAGACCCGTCCCGCCTTTGGCGGCAACATCCTCGCCACCATCACCTGCGAGAACCACCGGCCCCAGATGGCCACCGTGCGCCCCGCCGTCCTGCCCCGTCCCGCCCCTGTGGCTGGACGGCAAGCCGAGATTGTCGCGGTGCCGCTGGCGACGCCGCCGAAGCCCTCGCTCGAATGGCTCTCCTTCGTGCCTCGCGCCGCAGGCGGCGTCGATCTCCGGGAAGCCGAGATCATCGTCTCGGCTGGCTACGGCACCGGCGGTCCCGAAGGCGTGAAGCTCGTCGCCCAACTGGCCGAAGCCCTCGGCGGCGTGCTCGGCTCCAGCCGTCCCGCCGTGGATGCGGGCTGGGTCCCCTACGCCCATCAGGTCGGGCAGACTGGTAGTACGGTCCAGCCCAAGCTCTACATCGCCTGCGGTATTTCCGGGGCCATCCAGCACGTTGTCGGCATGCAGAACGCCGAGGTCGTGGTCGCCATCAACCGCGACCCCGAAGCCCCCATCTTCAACTACGCCGACTATGCGCTGGTGGGCGATCTCTTCGAGATCATCCCCGCCATTCTCGACGAGTTGAAGGCCAAGCCGACGGCCTAGCCTGCCGCACTACCGGGGTTCGCCATAGGTCAGGCGGCAGGGCTGGCTGGCGGCGAGTTCGATGCGGAGTCGACCGCCGACCAGCGTGACCGGGACGGGGTCGCCGGGTCCCTCCGCCGTGAGGGCGACGGCACGGATGCGCGTGGGGTCGGTCCAGCCGTCCGGGGCGTCGTATTCGACGGCCCCGGCTTTCCGGGAGTAGGCGAGCCAGGCATCACCCCGCCAGTTCGGGGCGAAGGTGCTGAAGTCCTTTGCCATCACCCGACCGTCCACCACCACCCGGTAGTGGCCATTGCCTGCTTCGACGTAGGTTCCCGGACCGTATTCCACCCGCCGGAGCGCGCTCTCCGCGTGGTAGTTGGTGATCTCCCGCCGACGCAGCAGCAGGAAGGGGACGTTCAGCAGGTAGTAGCTATCGGTCAGCGCCGCCGCCGGGGTGGACCGGCTGAAATCGGCGGAGAAGGTGGCTCCGTAGAGCAGCGCATCCGGAGTGTCCTCGTCCGTCGGGTGAGCCCCGCCGTAGGTGGCGTGGCCGTGGTAGACGAAGGGCACGAAGGGGATTCGGGTTTCGACGGCGAAGTATGCCTGGTCCCGGCGCTGGAGGTGCCACGCATGGCCGGTGACCCCCACGAAGGGGGCGCACATGCCTTCGCTGGTCACGTCCACGCCCGCTTCGTTGAAGGCATGGACAATGGCCTCCTTGCCGGCCAGGCTGGCCATGCCGGAAGCGGGATGCGCTGTGCTGAAGTCGAGCCGCCGGGGCACGGCACTGAGCACGTCGATGTGGTAGGAGGTCCGGATCGGCAGGAAGGCGAGGGTGCGCCGCACCCGTTCCACGGCGGCGGGCGTCGCGGCGGCCGAGAAGCTCAGGATGTACGACTGTCCGCCCGCCCATACGCCCCCCTTCATGGGGTTCCCAGCAGGATCGCAGGCGACGAGGTCCGGGTTCCAGGCGGGGCTCTCCTGGTAGGCATCGTCGTAGTTGTCGTGGAAGGAAAGCACCGCGTTGTACTGCTTGGCGGCCGCCATCGCGGCCAGGAGCTTCTCGCGGCCACCCAGGCGGGCATTCACGGTGAAGACATCCGGGTAGCCCGTGTCGTGCCCGGTGTGCTGCCAGCCGACCAGATAGGCGATTTGCGGTGCCCCGTCAGTCAGGTTGCAGTAGCGGCGGATCAGGTCCAGCGCCTGGTCGAAGGTGGTGAATCCCTTCGCCCCGGGGCTATCGCAGAAGATCTTGTAGATCAGTGTGTTGTCGTAGGCCGCCGGGGGTTTTGCCGTGACGTCCTGGCGCAACCGGGCCGCACCGTCCATCCAAGTGGGTGCCCGTCCCTCCGGCGCGACGAAACGCAGGCGGACCGTGGCCGTATCGCCCAGTTGCAGCGGCGGGACGCCGGGCTTGGCGGGCACGCAGTGTTCGAGCGACGCCCCGAGAGCCACCCACTGGGGATCGGCGGCGGCCACCATGCGGTTGTCGATGCTCGGCAGGTCCACCGCGCAGAGGAGCTGTTGGTTGTAGACCACCCCGGCCAGCATCTGGCTGCCCCAGTCCATGCCAAACACGCACTCCGCCGGTGCCCAGGCACCGGGAGTGACCAGCCGACCCGCCTGCAAGGGCAAGGCCATAGCCCCTTCATTCCCCGCCGACACCAAACGACCAAACCGCACGGACACCAGCCGACAATCCCCCTGCTCGGCCACCTCGGCCAGCGTGATTGTCGCCTGGGTTCCGGTCACGGCAAAGGCCAGCGTGAAGGCCACGCTGTCGCCGTCGCCCGCCCGAATCGTGCCCCGGTAGGCAACCCCGTCCTTGGTCGGTTGCCCGCTCCAGGCGAGGGGATAGGTCTTGCCTTCGGCCAGCCGGACCCGGTTTTCCTTCAGCGACAGCACCCGCACCTCGGGTTGCCAGAGCTCGGGATCGCCGCCGAGTTCCGCAGTCCCCAACCTCCAGGCGACGATGCGCGGGGCCTGGCGGTCGAGGGTCACGGCGAGCGAGCCGTCTCCCACCGTCACCGTCTCCCGCGGCGGTTCGGGGACCGGTTGGGCTTCCGGGGGAGGCACGGGCGCGAAGGTCGCCGTCTGCGGGGTCGGATCGGGCTCGGCTCCGGCGGCCACGATCTCGAAGCGCGCGACGAGGTAGCGCCGGTCCTGGTCCGGTCCCAGGGGTGGCCCGGAAAGCTCGCGGCGGCCTCCGCCGTCGGGATCGAACATGCCGACCAGGACCACATACTTGCCCGGCGGCATCCGACCGTCCAGGCGAATGGGCGCCGTGTAGGTGACCACCCGCCCCGGTCGCCACCGCTGGGTGGGAACCGCCGGGCTGTGGTCCGCTCCCAGGCGTACCCCGTCGGGGGCATCCTCGGCCTCGCCTTCGCGGCGGATGTGGACGAACACGCGCTCCTCCCCGTCGGCCGGGGCATCGCCCGCGTTCCGCCACCAGTAGGCCATGGCCAGGTTCCGGTTCCCGGCGACCACCCGGGTCGCATCCAGACGGGCCTGGAGCAGGCAGGGCCGGAACTCCCCGGCGGCGGCGACGGACAGCATGGCGGTACCTCCCAGCAGAACGGATAGTCTATACAGGTTCACTCGTCGCCCCTCGCATCTGGCTCATCGGAACACAACCATCGACCGGCGGAATCAGGCGACCGAACTCTACCACGGTTTCGGTTCTGGTACAGCCGTTGTCAGGCGCCAAGGGTGGCCCGATGCCGGGCGGTGGCGACGGCTTTGTGCCAGCCGGCGAGCAACGCCTCGCGCCGGTCGGGGCCGAGCTGCGGCTCGAAGGTCCGTTCGGGCGGGTTCAGATCCGCAAGATCGGCGGGATTCCGCCAGAACCCGGCGGCCAGCCCGGCCAGCATGGCGGCACCCAGGGCGGTGGTCTCGGTGCTGCGGGGTCGGATCACCGGGACGCCGAGGATGTCAGCCTGGAACTGCATGAGGAAGCTGTTGGCCGCTGCCCCGCCATCGGCGCGGAGCGCCTGGACTTCGTGCCCGGCGTCGATTCGCATGGCGGTGACGAGGTCGGCCGTCTGGTAGGCGATGGCTTCGAGGGTTGCCCGCACCAGATGCGCGCGCTCGGTGCCGCGGGTGATGCCGACCAGTGTGCCGCGCGCTTCCGAATCCCAATAGGGCGCACCGAGACCGGTGAAGGCCGGGACCAGGTACACGCCGCCCGTATCCTCCACCGAGCGGGCCAACGCCTCCGACTCGGGGGCCGAGCCGATGATCTGCAGGCCGTCGCGGAGCCACTGCACGGCGGACCCGGCGCTGAACAC
>QKCY01000378.1 GCA_003245525.1 Victivallales bacterium
ATGACGCCGTCATGGTTGGCGTCCAGGCGGAGGAACTGGGGATCGTTGGCTGGCTGGGCCAGGGCGGTGACGGTCAACAGGGCAGGGAGCGCAAGGGCGAGTTTCATGGATCGGACCTCCGGTCTGGGTTCTGCCCAAACAACGGCGGGTCCGATCAATTGTTGCCCTATGCCGGCGGCAAAGGCAGTTCGTCGTAGAACACACTCCGTTTCCCCCCCGCCTCCTGGGCGGCGAGGAGGGCCTCGTCGGCCTTCTGCATCAGATCGCTCAACTGGTCCCCGTCATGGGGAAAGAAGCTGACGCCGACACTGCATCCGGCGGCGATCTCCTTGCCTTCGACGGTGTAGGGAGCGCCAATCGTCTCTCCCAGCCGGGCGACCACCTGGGTCAGCCCGTCTCTGCCCCGCACGCTGTCGAGCAGGACCGCGAACTTGCCGCCCTGTAGGCGGGCAACGAGGTCGCCTTGGCGGATGGCACCCTCGATGCGGCGCGCGGCTGCCTGGACGAGGAGGTCGGCGGTGGCTTCGCCATGTTCCTTGCCGGTGCCTTCGAGGTCGTCGAGTTCCAGGAAGAGCAGGCTGAACAGGGAGCCATGGCGGTTGGCATTGGCCAGGATCTTGCGGGAGAACTCCATGAAAAGGAGGCGGTTGGGCAGGCCGGTCAGGGTATCATGGGAGTCCTTCTCGTGCGGTACTGCCCGGGCCGCCGCCAATTGTCGGCGCAGCAGGGCGGCGTAGACCACGGCTCCGACCGCAAGGAGAGCCATGATGCCGGACAGGACCCAGGCGAGCACGCAGGAACCGGCTCCGTCCGTCGCCGCCGCGACGGCCGGTTCGGCGGCCAGCAGTGCTGGACCCCCGGCAAAGAGGAGTGGAACAAGGGCGCAGGATGAAGCGGAACACATGGCGAGGTCTCTTTCCAGAAGCACGGACGAAGCGAGTGTATCCCCTCGGACAAATTGTAGCATGTTTACCTACGCTTGCCACTGCCACAGGGCGCTGGAAGACCGAATGCCGGGAATGTCGTCAACGGGGCGACCAGGCGGAGTTCTCCGGGGTGGGGGCATGGGCAGCAGGCTCCCCGGCCGCGGGATGGAGAGCCGCAGACCTTGCCATCGGCGAGAGTGGTGCCACATTCTGTCCGGCACGTACTGTTTTCCCCGTTTTCCCCCCGAATCCGCAGTGGCACCGAGGAGTTACACGATGGCCAAGCAGCGGCTGATTGGCGCTCTGGATGGTACTGGTCACGGTTGCGTGATCGCGCAGGACATTCCCCCGCTCACCAAGGGCAAGGTGCTCGTACAGGTGGCGGTCTCCCTCATCAGTCCCGGCACCGAACTGAGCGGCGCCAAGACGGCGCGGGCCAACGGCGTGAGCGATCCCGGTACGCCCAAGCCGTTTGGCTACCAGAACGCGGGCGTGGTGGTCGAGGTCGGCGAGGGAGTGACCGAGTTCGCTCCCGGCGACCGGGTGGCTTGTATGGGGGCGGGATTCGCCCAACATGCCAACTACGCCGTGGTGCCGAAGAACCTGTGCTGCAAGTTGCCGGACAATGTGAGCTTCGAGCAGGGGGCCTACGGCCATCTGGCGATCACCGCCATGCATGCCGTCCGCCGGGCCCAGCCCGAGTTGGGCGAGTTCGCCCTGATGGTCGGACTCGGCCTGGTCGGGCAGATGGCGGGCCGTCTGGCCCAGATCGCGGGCTGCTACGTGATGGGCTGGGACATGGTGCCGTTCCGTTGCCAAGTGGCCGAGGGCTGGGGCATGGAAGCGACGTCGGTGGTGGGGCAGGACGACATCGAGGCCAAGGCCAAGGAGTTCACCCGTGGCTACGGTTTCGACTGGGCCGTGATGGCCTTTGGCGGCGATGGCACCAAGGCCCTGGAATCGGTCAAGAAGGTGATGAAGCTCAGCCCCGACACGCACCAGATGGGGCGCGTCAGCCTGGTTGGTGGTCTGAAGACCCTCTGCAACTGGGGGGCTGGTCTGGGCAATCTCGACCTGCGGTGCAGCGCCCGTTCCGGGCCGGGCTACCACGACGACGCCTGGGAGATCGGCGAGACCGAGTATCCGCCCGTCTTCATGCGCTGGACGACCCGCACGAACATGGAATTCGCCCTTCGGCTGATGAGCGAAGGCAAGCTTGACGTCGACTCCCTCACCACGCACAAGGTGCCCTTGGCCGACATCGACGAGGTCGTCAGTGCCCACATCGAGTCTCCCGAGGCCACGCTGGGCACGTTGCTGGTGATGCCGGAGGATTAGGCAGTCTGTCGCACCCCCATTCCCATTGGCTCATGGGGGTGTTCCCGGAGTTGTTCTCTGGCAGAGGGAACCGATTGTCTGGCAATGCGTCTACCAGGTGGTATTTTCGAGAAAAATAGGTCGCCGTTATCCTTGGCGGGTGCCAAGCGAGGGAAGGTGACGCAGCTAGTAGCCGATAGGAGTCGATGTCCATGGCGCGTCTGATACTGAGTATGGCTCTCGTGGTTGTCCTGGGTTCGCTGACTGCCTCCGCCCAGTGTGGCAAGGGCGGTTGCACGTTTGCGGCGGACAAGGCCAAGGTCGAAGTGAAGGCCGAGGCCAAGGCGGAAGTCAAGGCCGAAGCGCGGGCCGAAGAGGCCGCGACGGTGAAGTGTGCCAAGTGCGCGGCCGAGTGCAAGGTGGCCGACTGCGCCAAGACCGGCAAGTGCCTGGCCTGTGGCGAAGCCTGCGGCAAGGCCTGCGCGGCGGTGGACGGCGTCTGCCCGAAGTGCGGCAAGGACCGTGCCGCCTGCAAGGCCGCTGGCGGCTGCAAGGCTGCTGGTGGCTGCAAGGCTGCTGGTGGCTGCAAGGCCGCGGCGGCGACAGCCACCGGGGAAGGTGCCGCCTCCACCGGTTGCCGGGCCACGGCGGAGAAGGCCACCGGTTGCTGCAAGGCTGCCGAGGCGAAGGCCGAAGCCCCGAAGCCTGCGGCTGACAAGTAGACTGGACCAAGTCCAAGATTCTTGCCGAGGCCGGGAAGTCACTTCCCGGCCTCTTCGTTTGACGGTGTAGAGCAACGAAGGAACGGACGAATGAGCAGCCCGAATGCAAAGACCATGTTGGCCGAGATTCAAGCGAATGGCGTGCGGCTGGGCAAAGCCAACCCCAAGCTGGCCTCCATTTTCATGGGCAAGCTCGCGCCCGCCGTCCTGGAGGACGGGGTGCTGAGCCATCGCGAGAAGGAACTGATTGCTCTGGGCATCGCCATCGCCAGCCAGTGCGAGTACTGCATCGTGGTCCATGCCGACAAGGCCCTGAAGGCAGGCATCACCCGCGAGGAGATCGGCGAAGTGTGCGGAGTGGCGGCCTTGATGGGCGGCGGCCCGGCGCTGATGTACTCGGCCCGCGCGATGGAGATTGTGGACGAGCTGCTGGCTGAGTAGGCCCAGGGGAGGGGGTGCCTTGGGCGGGCAAACGACCCGACCGAAGCCCGGGCCGGGATGGCCACGCTTTCTGGCGGACCGGGCGGAAACGTGACAAAGGAGCTTCTTTTCCTGGGGCATATGCCCATGGTGCCCTGCTGTCGGGGCAGACTGGTTTCCCGTACCGTTGGCGGGACCTCAGGTTCGCAGAGACGGGGACGAGTGCCAAACCACAACGAATCGCGTTCTCCGGACAACCCCTTGGGCTTGTCTGGCATGACCGTCACACAAATACTCGTAGGTCGCGGCATGGGCGTGTATCTTACCGAGTCGTTCCCCATGGTCTCCAGTCAGGAGACGTGGGAAGGGAGACCTCGCCGCAACACCGCCTACCTATACGGCCGAGTCGGTCGGCAACCACCAGACGGGCCAGATGATAGATCGGAGCGGTCTTCCGGCAGCGGCAACCCGCAATCGCACATAGGCTTGGCGGAACTGGACAAGGAGCTCTTTCCCTATGACAGACCAGCATACCGACGGGGAAATCAGGCGGCGGCGCAGGAGCCGGTTCAGGCGGTCCAGGACGCCGACGGGAAGGTGTCCTCCGCAGCCGATGGCAAAAGCACCAAAGACCGGAAGGGCAAGCAGCGGCATCGGCGCGGGGGCAGCGCCATACGTCCCCCCCTGTCGATCTGGGCGAGAATCGCGCTGCTTCTGGTTGGTTTTGCCGTGGTCGCCTCGGTAGCCACAGTGGCGGTAACCACCATCGAGAAGAGACGGAGCAAGGCCTCCCGCGCGGCCCGGATCGCGGCTCGGGAAGAGGCCAAGAAGAAAGCCAATACGGCACCCGCAGTCGCTCCTGCGGCCTCTCCGGAGGCGGTTCCCGAGGGAGGCGATGCGTTGAGCGAAGGGAAGCGCGCCCTGGCCGACGGAAAGGTGGCCGTGGCCTGCTCGCTTCTGCGAACCGCCTGTATCCAGACCCCAGAGTCCAGCGAAGCTTGGCTGGCGCTGGTCGATGCTTGTCTGAAGGCCGGTGATCTCAAGGAGGCCTGGCGCAACTGCGACCGGGCGGTCTCCCTGGTGACCGGCGACCGGACGGAAGTGAATCGCTGCTACGCCCGTCTGGCGCTCGAGTGCGCCAAGCCGGAGGTGGCACTGGCGCAGGCCGAGGCCCTCCTCCTGGCGCGGCCGCAGGATGCGGACGGGCACGTGATTGCCGCCACCGCCTTGCTCGGGCTGAACCGCAATGGGGAGGCCCTGGCCCAGGCCCGCCAAGCGGTTGCCGCGGAGCCGGACAACCCCGCCGCCCAAGTGGTTCTTGGCCGGGCTCTGACGGAGGAAGGCTCTCCGGCCGAGGCCGTCGAGATCCTGCGGAAGGTGCTGGTTACGGTCCCGGGATCGCCCCAGGCCTCCCTTGCGCTGGCGCGGGCGCAGCGCCTGCTGGGGGACACGGTCGGGGCCCAGAAGACCCTGGACGAAGTGGGCGGGGAACTCGGCGCGGCGAACGAGGGTGTGTTGGTCGAGGTGCCGTTGGACGGCAAGGAAGTTCCCCCCGGAGTGGTGGGGTCCGATCCGGCGCTCGTTGCCATGGCGGCGGCCGAGAAGGCTGAGTTGCTGATGCGGAATGGCAACGTCGCGGAGGCGTTGGCGGAATACGAGAAGCTGGCGACCGCGAATCCCGAACTCTACTCGGTTCAGTACCGGTTCGCCGAGCTGACCTTGCTGTCCGGCTCTGCCGAGGCGGCCCGCAAGCTGGCGGAGGCGCAGTTGGTCCGCCATCCCACCGATGCCAGTCCCCATGCCATCCTGGCCCGCGTTTTCCTGCTCAAAGGGCTTCCCGGACTGGCCATCGACGAGTGCCGGAAGGCCATCGCGGGGGCACCGGGGACGACGGCTGCGCTCAGCGCGATGAGAAATCTGGCCATCGCCCAGAACCGGTCGGGAGACCACAAGGAGGCGGTGGTTTCCATGCAGGCCTACCTCAAGAAACGGCCGGACGACATGGATGCCATCACCCGTCTCAGCGTCTTTCAGTCCGAAGGCGGCGATCTGGAAGCGGGGCTGACCACTCTTCGTGAGGCCGCCCAACGGTTTCCCGGGCGTCCCGCGCTCCTGGCCCAGGAGGCGCTCCTTCTCCGCGGGGCAAAACGCAACGAGGAGGCGATCGCCACCATGCGCCGGGCTATCGAGCAGGGAGTCGAGGGGTGGCAAGCTCCGTTGGTCCTGGCGAGTCTCCTGCTCGACGAGAACCGTCCGGACGAGGCCCTGGTTGCCGCCCAGAAAGCTTATGAAAGTGCCCCGAAGAACAACCATCTGGTGGCGGATACCCTGGCTTGGAGCCTGATCCAGAACGGGCAACTGGCGGAAGCCGCGCCCCTTCTGGAGTCGGCGCTGGCGATTGTGCCCAACGCGCCCCGGTACCATTACCATCGGGCGGTTCTCTGTCAGCGGCAGCAGGATGGCGACGGTGCCAAGCGCGAACTGAGCGCTGCCCTTGCCAGTCGCCGGCAGTTCCCTGAACGCGAAGCGGCGGAGAAGCTGCTCGCGGAACTTCCCTGACCATAACCCAGGGAGCCTTCGCGTTGTCCCCTCGCCTTGGCCAATACCTGCAACCGTTCCGCGCAACTGTGGTCGGCGCTGCCGTGCTGTTTCTGCTTGCCGCCTGGCCCTTCCTGTGCAGCCTGGCGGTGTTGTTCGCCAAGGACGGCGACCTCTCGCACGGCTTTGTGGTGGTGCTGGTTTCCCTGTGGTCGCTCTGGGATATCTGCCATTCCCCTTCGGCGAATGCTTCTGCGGCGGGCTCCTGGCTGGGGCTTCCCCCCATGGGGGTTGGGTTGGGGCTTATGGTGCTGGCCTACTGGTATGCGGAGGGGCTGAACCCCGGCGGTACCGGCTGGGTGTGTCTGGGTTCTGTTGGTCTGCTCGCGGCTCTGGCCGGCGCGGTGATGGCGCTGGGCGGCCGCCAGTGGTTGCGGCGGCTGGCCTTCCCGTTGGGTTTTCTCGTCTTTGCCCTTCCTTTGCCCGCTTCGCTGCTGGCGATGGCGACGCTTCGCCTGCGCCTCTTCGGCAGCTACGCCACGGCGGCGCTCCTGCCGCTGGTGGGAGTGGAGGTGACCCGGGACGGCAACGTGCTGCACACGGCCGGGGGCACGGTGGGAATCATCGATGCGTGCAGCGGGATGCGGTCGCTGTGGGTCCTGCTGGCGGCGGCGGTCGCCATCCTGCATTTCGGGCGTTTCGGCTGGAGGCGCACGGCGGTGCTGCTGGTATCCGTTCCTGTCCTCGCCCTCTGCTGCAACCTGATCCGGCTCTTCGTGACCGTGGCGCTGGTCGCGCACGGCCACCACGGGGCGGCCGAGGGGGCCTTCCACGCTTCGTTGGGCATGGTCGTGTTCCTGCTGGCTTTGGCCGGGTTGTGGGGCATCGCCCGGTTGCTGGGGCGTCCTGCGACCGACAGCAATGTCCCCCAGGCTTCGGCTGCCGAGACCGTGGTGGGGTCTTCATCCCGGTTGCTGCCGGTCTCCGTGCTCGCCTTGCTTGCCGTGACGGGTGGTCTGCGGTTTCTGGTTACCCAGCACTACGCGGTGGTACCGGAGACCGAATACATGCCCGGGGTCGAGCGGAAGACCTTCGCGGAACTGCCCGTCGATTGCGGGGGGTTCACGATGATGCAGGCGAAGAGTTTCCATCCCGAGGAACTCGCCGCGCTGCAACCCACCGACCAGACGATCGCCTTCTACATGAACAGCCGGGGTCAGACCGTCGAGGCCCAGTTCAGCTACTGGCGGCCCCAGAGTCTCGTGAGCATCGAGGCCTTCCGCCATCCGCACTGGCCGGACACCTGCTACCCGTCCCAAGGCTGGACCCGGCTTGCGGAAGCCGACGCCCATGGCGACTACTCCTGGCTGCCGGGGATTTCCCCGCGTGTTCGGGTGTTCCGGCGGGATGAGGGAGCAAACGAGCAGACGGCGGTGCTGGTAGCCTGGCGCAGCCGGGCCGATCCCCGGCGGCTGTTTGTCCCTGCCGAATGGGGCGAACGGCTCCGGGCGCTGGTCCGCTCCTGGCGGCGGACCCGGTACCGGGTGCAGGCCCAGTATGGGGTCACCCTCCGGGTCTTCATCGGGCGTACCGTGCCGGATTCCGCTGCCGCTCTGGCGGTTATCGATGAGTTCGGGCAGGCGATCGGTCCCCAGCTCTCCGCCTTCGGGCTGACCGGCGAGGGAGAGGGGGATATGGACGGGAGCGCTCCGTAGCGCTCCCGAACCGGGACCAGCCTAGTCCGGGGAGCCGCCCGCCTCGTGGCGGCGTTCCCGATAGAGCGACGGGTCCACCGCCGCTGCCGCTGCCGTGGCGTCAAGAGCTCCGCCGAGGAACTGGCGGAGGCGTTCCGCCACGTCGGCGGGTCGCTCGATACAATCGCGGTGCGCCACGAACAGCGTCGGCAGGTGGGCGGCAGCCAACAGGCGCTTGACCCGCCGTATCTGCTCCGCGTAGACCTGTTCCAGCTTCTTCGGGGTCATGTCGGTCCCCTTTGCCTGCAGGCGGTCCAGCATGGCTTGCTGGGAGGCGACGACCTCGTCGAGATCCCGGTCCATGAACACAATCCGGTAGTTCCGGCCGACGCCGCGCGGCAGGCGGAAGAGGAGGGGAGCCACGATCTTGAGCACCTTTCCCTTGGCCTCGTCAAGCCAGGAGTGGTCGCGGGCCAGGGCCTTGACCCGTTCGTCCTCGAAATAGCCCTTGCGGTTGTTTTCGTCCGCCTCCCGCCTGCCGTCGGTGCAGGCCTCCATGCCGCCAGCCACCAGCATTTGCATCATCATCGACGTGCCGGAGCGCGGCAGGCCGCTTACCACGACGACTGTGTCGGCCAGGGCAACCCCATCGGGGGGGGGCACGAAAACCCCGCTGGGCAGCGCCGGCTCGTCCGAGGCGAGCGTGGCGCGACGGACGGGGGGCGGGTCGCCCGGTGCCGCTTCCCATTCCCCGGCTTTGAGCCGGGCTATGCGCTCCTCTGCCGCGACCGCTTCCCGGCGCCAGGTCTCGGCCTCGGCCGGGTCGTGGAAATAGCGTTCGTAGGCCACGGCCAGGAGGCGATGGGCTTCGGGGTAGTTGGAATTCTGCCGGACCGCCATCCGGAAGGCCTCCACCGCTCGCGGCACCCGCCCTTGGCGCAGGTAGGCCAGGCCAAGCAGGTAGTGTCCGACGGGGTTGAAGTGCTGGAGGGCCACGGCGGCGCGCGCCGACTCCGCGGCGCTCTTCTTGCGCCCCAGGCCAAGGAGAGCCCGACTCAGGCCCAAGTGCGCGCGCACGTTCTGCGGGTCACCGGCCAGGACACTGCGGAACTGCTGCGCGGCATCCTTCCAGCGGTGCAGCAGATTCTGGGTTTGTCCCAGTCGCTGCAGGACGGCGGGGCTGGTCGGGTCCAGCTCGGCCAGCTTCTGGAACACGGCCAGGGCACCCTCCAGTTGGTTCTCGGCCAGCAGTTGCCCCCCTTGCAGCATGAGGAAGGTGCCGGGGTTGCTCGCTACCCGTGCGTGGAGCTTGTGGAGGAGGTGCTTCTCCTTCTCACTCAGTTCGTCCGGTTTCTGGTCCGGATGCTCCTCCTGCCACTTCTTGAGCTCCTCCTGGGCCACCTTGGCGTCCGCCAGGCGTCCCTTCACCGTGGCGGCGAGCAGTTCCCGGCTCCGCTTGGTCCGGTCGAGGGCCTGGAGGCATTCGACCAGATGGAGGCCGAACCGGGTTTCGCCTGGCCATTCCGCGAAGAGGTCCTCCAGGTAGGGGACCGCCTCCAGGTGGCGGCTGGCATCCATGTACGAGCGGGCGAGGTTGTAGTGCAGTTCCCGGACGGTCTCGGCGACCGCTTTCTCCTGGTTCTCGTCGGGGGCTTCGATATAGCCCAGCGCCACCAACTGCTTCACGGCTTCCTGGGCTTCGACGGGGTCGATGGTGGTACCCTCGGGATGAGCGCCGTCCTCGCCCTCCACCTCGTCCCAGCTCGGGATGGTGGGGACCTCTTTCTTGCCGTTTGCCAGGGCTCCGACGAGCGGCACGCCATCCATGTCCTCGCCCACGGGCAGGTCGAAGAGCCGCAGAATCGTGGGGGTGACATCGAGCAGGCAGGCACCGTAGATGCGCTCGTCCTGTTTCACGCCAGGGCCGGCCATCACGAAGATGCCGTGGTTGCGGTGCTGCACGGCCGGACCGGCCGGCTCGGCGGGCACATGCCGGGGCCGCAGATGGTCTGGGTGGAAACCGTGATCGGACACCAGGATCACGACCGTTTCCTCCCCCGCCAGCGTGAGCAGGGCACCGAGCATCATGTCGTGGTAGCGGTAACCACCCTCGACGACGCCCTTGTACAGTTCGTACTCGTCCTCCGGCACCCAGTCGAGCCGGGGTGGGTTGAATCGCATGAAACCGTGGCTGAAGTGGTCGATGGAATCGTAGTAGACCGCCATGAAATCCCATGGTTCGAGCTGCATCACA
>QKCY01000162.1 GCA_003245525.1 Victivallales bacterium
ATCCAGATGCGCAAGG
Organism: Victivallales bacterium; assembly: GCA_003245525.1. Taxonomy (GTDB): domain Bacteria; phylum Verrucomicrobiota; class Lentisphaeria; order Oligosphaerales; family Lenti-02; genus Lenti-02. The sequence goes on from QKCY01000162.1 coordinate 17, forward strand.
CGGCCAAGGAAGGCCGGACCTTCACCCCGCCCGCCATGCTCGACTGCTCGCACTGCCGCATCTGCGACCTGACCCGCGAGGACTAGGCCTGCCACGGCTCCCTTCGCCGCTTTGGATGGCCCCGATGGTAGTCGCTGATACCAGTTGGGCAACAGCCATAGAGTAGCCATGAGGTCCTGGTGGCTATACCCTCCAGCCTGTGCGTCGGCACCGGATCGGGGTCACTCGGGGAGCGGTCGCGGCCTCGCGACCACGGCGCGCAGCGCCGGAAGCGTGTTGCCCGTCCCGGAACGTCTGCCCTAGGCGAACCCACCCGTTCCCCCGCTTCCTGTCAGGCCAGATCCGGGAGAGGTGGTCCCGCTGAGCGGGACCGCTCCCCACCCGGGGTTTGCAGAAGTTCCGGCGGGGAATCCCCGACCATGTATGGAGAACCGGGGAAACGTGGGAGGAAAGTGGCCAATCCTCTTCGTACGACGGAGGACAGGCATGATTCGGCAAGCCCGCGCGTTCGTCGACTGCGCGGCTACCCGGTCGGCATGGTTTCCGGGTTCGATTGGCTGCGGCACCAATCCGACACCATGCCGGGAACCATGGCTGCCATCTCCACCGAGTTCGGCAGGATCAGGACACGGCGAAGACGATCACGCGAAGCTCGCCGTCACCCGTGTTCTCCAGGCCATGCTCGCCGCCTGGGAAGACGGCGGTGACGTCGCCCGGGCCCACCGGATGGCGTTCGCCATCCAGGGTCATGATGCCTTGGCCGGAGAGGATGTAGTAGTACTCCTCGTCGTCCGCGTGGCGGTGGACGCCGATGGAGGTGCCGGGGGGCAGCACATCGTCGTGCAGGAAGCGCAGGTGCCGTCCGCCCAGATCTCCCTTGCCGAGCACGCCGATCCAGGCAATCTCGCCCACACCGTCGTGGCAATGGGCCAGGGGACGGGAAGGCATATCGGCGGGAGACTTGTGCAGCGTCGGCATGGTGATCCTGCCCCTACGCCTGGGCGAAACCTTGGAGCAGGACCAGAAAGGCGGTCACGCTGCCGGTGTCGAGATCGGGAGCGGGTCCCCCCCAGAGCCGCTCGCGGTCCAGCTCCAACAGGGCAGCCGAATCCCCCGCAGCAAGACGGATGGCGATGGCTCCGTTCTGGGCAACCATGCCGTCCGGGAGGCCGATCTCGTCGGTGGCCTCGTAGGCGGCAACGAGCATTTCGTCGGCCTCGCCCGTTTCCAGGCGAGTGAGGGCGAAATCGAGGGCTTCGCGGACATCCTGGCGGCCTTGCAGAACCACATGCGGCCCACCGAAGCCGAACTCGATGGCGGCAAGGTTCCCGGCAGTATTGGCGTAGCCATGGGGAAAGACCAAGGGGCTGGCGTAGCGGGCACCCTTCCCCACCAGTTGCTCGTGGAACTTGCGGGCGGATTGAGGGGCACCGTAGCGGGTGACGGTGGCGATGCCGGAGCGGTTGTGGGCTTGGCTGCCATCGTGTTCGCCGAGAGCCAGGGAACAGGCGGCCAGGCAGTAGCTGCCAGCAGGGTCGAGGTAGCCCTTGACCGAGTTCAGGTAGGGCTTGGCGCTGAACTCCGCCAAGGCGGCGTTGTCCTCGGGGACCCAGTCCAGCAGATTGGGATCGGTGAGGCCAGAGGCTCCCGAACCCGTACCGGCGGGAAGGACCCAACCCAGATTGGTGATGGCAAACCGGCTCATGCGATGATGCTCCCGCAACGGACTCAGGCGAGGTACCAGATGGGGCTGGACCAAGCCAGCTCGTCGTCCTCGCCGTGGATTCTGGTATAATACCACAGACGCTCGGCGGCGGGCGGCGATTGGTCGCGCCACTCGAACTGCACGTTCTTTGCGCCCGGTTCCAGCCGGTGGACGATCTGGTTATTGCGGAAGATGACCACTTCCTTGATCGGATGCATGGCTGTGGCGCGGACCTGGAAGACAAGTTCCTGCGGACGTCCCTGAACCTTGTCGCCCATCAGGTTCTCGCCCTGCTGGAAGAGCAGGCCGATCTTGGCCCCCGAGGTGCCGAAGGTGTGGCGGGCGCGGATGGCGGCGAAGAGGGCCTCGCGGGTCAGTTCCTTGGCCCAGACGCCCACCTTGCCCCGGCCGCCGCCGTGGTCCGGGCTGGCGATGGTCCCGATGATGACGCCCTTTTCCCAGGCGTCCTGGAGGAAGTGTCCCTTCTCCTTCAGCGCCCGGTCGGCCTGGCGGGGGCAACCGAGGTATTCGTAGGACTCGCGCTGCTGGAAGATCTCGGCCACGGGCTGGAGGTGTTCGTCGATCTCGTCCCAGTCCGTGGGGCAGTTGCCAGTATCGGCAAGCTGATGGGGAATGGCGATGAACTCGACCCCGCCAAGCTGTTTCCAGAGTTGGCGGGGGGTGATGTCCCCGTCGCGGGAGTCGTAGAAGGCGGTGTAGTACGGATCGAGGAAGATGTGGTTGCGGTGGCCGTAGCGGCGGTAGGAGCGGCGCGGCTCGTACTGGTTCTGGTCGCTGGTCCATTCCTCCGCCAGGAAGGTGACGAACCGGCCGGGATCGTGGTGGAGGCGCACCTGCTCGCCGTTGTGCGCCCATTGGGGCCGGTCGTAGTTGTAGCCGTGGTCGGTGATGGCGGTGAAGTCGAGCATCTCCAGATCGCGCTGGTTGGCGTAGACGTCGTGCATGGGCGGATTGCCCCGGCGCTGGCAGACGGAGATGTCGGAATGCTCGTGGAAGTCGCCCCAGAAGAGGGTCAGGGCACCGTGTCCCGTATCCGCCTGCTGGCGCGGGAGCTTGGCCCCGCTGGCCTCGATCCGCTGGCCGGGATGGAACTCGGTCTCGGGCATGGCCAGGGGCACGAGCTTGGGCGGCTGGGCTGGCGGCAACTCGGCGGGAAGGGCGTTGACCACCTGGGCGTCGTAGAGCCAGTCGGGGCGGACGCCTTGCTGGTTCCAGCCCTTCGGCAGATCGTCGCGCTGGATGGCGGCCACCCCCTGCCCCCGCTGGTCCCAGACCAGGTTGACCGGCCGCCAGCGTCCCTGGTCGGGCCAGAGATCGAAGGGACCAAGCCAGGTATCGCCGGTGTAGCACCACGCCTGGGGCAACCAGCCGGCATGCAGGCCCATGGAGTTGCGCACCGTGATCCACAGTCGCCCATCCGGGTCGAACTGGGGCACCGGTCGCAGCAGATAGTCGCGACCATTCGCCACCTTCTGGAACAGGTCCACGGGCATTTCCAGGCCCGCCTGGCCGAGCCGGGCGACAGCAATGCGCTGCTCGCGGACCCCGTTCACGGTGTGCCGGAGGAAGGTCTGGGCCTGCCAGGCGAGCCAAATCTCGTTGCCCTTGACCGCCAACCGGGGGTGGCGCTCGATGAAGGCGGCCCCGGTCAACTGCCGTTCCGGCAACCAGCGACCTTGGCGACACCAGGCCCCGAAGAGGTTGCTGGCGTCGTTGCGCAGGGAATCCCAGGCTGCAAAGGCGTCGCCGTTGGGGAGCAGAACCACGTCGGCGTTGCTGGAGGCGGCGTCCGCCGCCGAGACCATGACGGGCTCGCTTTGGCTACCCGGAGACAGGCGACAACTCCAGATGGCCCGCTGGGACTGCACATTGGCTTCCCAGACGAGCACGGCTTCGTTTCCGGATACCGCGAGCGCGGGCGCGAAGTTGCTGGGTCCGGCGGCGGCGATGCCCGTGCCCTTGGTGGCTGTGCCGCTACTGCCCTCGATCCACACCGGTTGCAGTTGCCACCGGTCGTTCCGTTCGACCGGATAGACCAGCACGCAGCCGTTGGCGGTACCCGCGAGGGCCGGGGCGTCGATGCCAGTACGCCCGCTTTCATCCAGCATGGCCACGGGCTGGCGTTCGCCGTTCACGATCTTCCAGACGCCAATCCGGCGGCTGGCGTTGTCGCGCACCAGGCTGGCCAACCAGACGGTACCAGTGGCATCCTTGGCCAGGACCGGAAAGTCCTCGGCCGCTTGCGGGGAATAGGGCACGGGAACCATGGCGGGACCGGCCACGAGGGTGATCTCGTCGACCCACACTTTGCCGGCCGGTGCCCCCCAACTGGAAGGGACCACGATCTCCAGCGTGCCTTCCGCCATCGGCCCCGTCTCGAACCGGAACTCCGCCTCCTTCCAGCCCTTCGGGACGTTGGCCAAGTCGCCGACCCGCCGCCTCTCGCCAGCCGCAGGGCGCAGCCAGATGGCGCAGCGGGAGTTCTGGTCGGAACGCAGCCGGATGGTCAGTTCCAGGCTGCGGTTGGCCATGTCCTTGAGCGGGATGTCGATCTGCTGGTGCTGGTTGGCGGCGGTGATCTCGCCCAGCGCGCAACGGCCGCCGCGCGCGTTGGGCACCTCGACGACTGTCAAGGTCTTCAGAGCCGGCAGGGGATCGCCGGGGGCGAACTGGGTGTGGAACACCGTCTCCTTGGCCAACGTCTGGGGCGGCGGAGCGCTACGCGCGAAGGGCGGCAGCAGAGCCATGCCGATAGCCGAAGTCCCCAGCCCCAGAACCTGGCGGCGATGCAACGGCAAGAGCGGGACAGTGGAACGGGCAGGCATGGCAGTCTCCTATGCACCGGGAGAAGAGAACGACTTCGCTACTGTGTCGCCGGTTCGTCGTTTGGCAACTCCGAGGAGATACGGTGCCCATCCCGACGGCGTTCCTGTCTTCGGCGGAAAGTCATCGTGCCAATCCCCATGATCGGCGGTACGTTATGCGGGCATGGCCGAAGACACTCCCCAGATCGCTCCCCAGACCGAGACTGTAGTCGGCGCGTTCCGGCGTTGGCGGCGACGCTGGTTCTGGCGGCTGGCGCTTGGCCTGTTCCTGCTCGGGGCTGCCGTCGGCATCGGCATCTGGCAGTCGGGGGTATGGCGGGTCGCCACGACCCTCAGCGATGTGCTGAACGAGAACAAGGAGCTCAAGGCGGCTCTCTCCCGGCTGACCGCCGAGGACCAGATCGGCTATGCCAAGGTGCTGCACCAGGAAGAGGTCGATGGGCAGTTGGTGACCACGATCCGGTTTGTGGAGACGGCCCGCGGCGAAATGCGGCGGCAGGTCCTGCAACGCGAATACACGATTCCGGGCAACGTGGTCCACTTCGATGCCCTGATCGTGCGCTTCCCCCCGCAAATGGTAATGGACGGGGAAGCGCGGGCGCTGTACCTGTGGCGGCGCATCTACGGGGAAACCATGGCACCCGAGACAGCCTACCCCATCGAGTCCGAAGGGAGTGAACCGGTTCGCTATGCGGGGTTGCTGGATGGACTGCCGGTCCCGCAGCGAACGTTGTTCTGGGACGCGATCTGGAGCCTCGCCAACGATCCCCAGCGGCTGGCGGAGCATGGCATCCGGGCCGTCTACGGCAACGCAGTCTACACCCGGATGGAACCGGGGTTGATCTACGTATTCCGCATTGGTGCCACCGGGGATTTCTACGTGGAAAGCATCCCGGACCTGTAGGCCCTGGTCGGCGGGGGGGCGGATTCGTGGCGGCTGGAGGGACCCGGAGGCGCAGACACGCCCGGGGCCAAACTCTCACGCAATGCTAACGGCAGGGCGTGAGCATCCGCATGTTCTGGTGCAACTATGGGTACTCATGTTTGCGTCGCCTCAATGCCCAATGGTACCACCGATAGGCAGAACGATGTCGCTGGATCTCCTCGGTCCGCCAACTGGCGAACTGCCCGCTTACGACCAAAGGCGTCGGGTGGAGGCTGCGCTGGCCGAAGGGAACCTGTGTGCCGTTTTCCAGGCCATCGTGGACCTCTGGACTGGCGAGGTCTGCGGCTACGAGGTGCTAACCCGGCCCATGTCTGGCTTTGCCTCGATCGGCGAACTCATGGAAGTTGGCCGCTGTCTGGGCTTGACCTGGACGATCGAGTCGGCCTGTCGCCGGAACCTTTTCCGCACCTTGGGCAGCGCGCCCGCGCTGCCCGGCACTCCCCGCCTCTTCCTCAATGTCTCTCCCGGCGTCTTCCTGGATTCGCGTTTCTCGCCGGACCTGTTGCGGGCGGAAGGGCTGGGGGAAGAGCTTCCATGCGAATCCTTCGTGATCGAGATCACGGAAGGGGAACCGATGGAGTCCATGGACCGCTTCCGCCACCACAAGTTGCGCTGGACGACTTCGGTGGCGGGTTCAATGGTCTATCGACTTTCCGCAACATGCAGCCCGAATGGCTGAAGCTGGACATGGACCTAGTCCGTGGAGTCGACCAGGACCTGCCGGGCCAGGAGATCGTGCGTTCGGTCCGGCGGCTGACCGCAACCCTCGACATCAGTCTGGTGGCCGAGGGCGTCGAGACCCACGAGGAGTTGCGTGCCCTGGCCGCGGTAGGGGTTCGCTATGTCCAGGGCTATCTGCTCCAGACTCCC
>QKCY01000126.1 GCA_003245525.1 Victivallales bacterium
GCAAATGCCCGGATGTGGCGTAGAGCATGATCGCGTCCTCGGTCCAGTCCGCCACCGGGCGCACGGGACTGAGTTGGCCCCGGTGCATCACCGCCAAGGTGTCGCACACGCCCATCAGTTCGGGCAAGTAGGAGCTGATGACCACGACGGCCTTGCCGCGCGCGGCCAACTGGCCGATCAGACGGCAGATCTCGGCCTTGCTGCCCACGTCGATGCCACGGGTGGGTTCGTCGAGGAAGAGGATGTCGCTGTCGTGGTGGAGAATCCGGGCCAGGGCCACCTTCTGCTGGTTGCCGCCGGAGAGGGCGCTGACCGGTTGGTCGGTGCTACTGCACTTGATGGCAAGCTGCTGGCGCCCCTTTTCGGCGACTTCGCGCTCGCGACGGTCCGTGATGAGACCGAAGGTCGCCAGACGGCCCAGGCTGGACAGGCAGGTGTTCAGGTGGATCGAGAGTTCCGTGGCCAGCCCCTCCTCCTTGCGGTTCTCGCTGAGCAGGTCCATGCCGTCTCGCAGGGCCTTGCCGGGGGAGTAGGAGGAGATGCGCAGTTCCCGGTCGCCAATTCGTACTTGGCCATTGGCCCGGTCCAGGCCGAAGAGCCCGCGCACGGTCTCGGACCGGCCCGAGCCGACTAGCCCCGCGATGCCGAGAATCTCGCCCCGGTGCAGGTTCAGGGTCACGCCCTGCGGCAGCCGACGGCCCTGGAGACCGCCCACCTCCAACACCGTTTCGCCGATCTCGTGGGGCGTGTAGGGAAACATTTCGTCGAGGTCGCGCCCCACCATGAGGCGGACGATCTCCTGGAGGGACGTCCCCTGCATGGAACCCGTGCCCACGGTCTGGCCGTCGCGCAACACGGTGTAGCGGTCGGCCAGCCGCTGGATCTCCTCCAGGAAGTGGCTGATGTAGATCACCGCGATGCCGGAATCCGCGAGCTTCCGCACCACCCGGAACAACGCTTCCGCGTCGGCGGTGGAGAGGGAACTGGTGGGCTCGTCCATGATGACTAGCCGGGCTTCGCTGACCAGCGCCCGGGCGATCTCCACCACCTGCTGGGTGCCGATGGAGAGTTCGCGCACCGGGGTGTCCAGATCGAGATGGCTGTGATCGAGCAGCGCCAGCTTCTCCTGCATCTGCTGGCGGGGATCAAAGACGAAACCCCAACGGCTGGTCTCCATGCCGAGCACCAGGTTCTGGGCCACGGTCAGATCGAGTGCCAGGTTGAGTTCCTGGTAGATCATGGCCACGCCCCGCTGCCGGGCCTGGACCGGGGATGTCACCGCATAGGGTTTCCCGTCCATGCGGACGTCCCCCGCATCGGCGGTGTGCGCCCCCGAGAGCACCTTCATCAACGTGCTCTTCCCTGCCCCGTTTTCCCCCACCAGCGCATGCACTTCGCCCGGTTGGACGACCAGATCCACGCCACGCAAAGCGTGGACGCCGCCGAAGCTCTTGCGGACTCCGCGTACTTCGAAGATGGGTTGGCTGTCGGTGGGCATGGGAGGGGGGCGGAAGGATGGAATGGTGGAAGGATGGAATGCTGGAAGGATGGAATGCTGGAAGACGTAGCGCAGGCGTCCCGCCTGCTCGTGGGGCGGAATGGTGGAAAGACAGGAAAGTGGACCCGCCGTTGCCTCCTCTCAGCCCGTCCGTTGCCTTTCCATCAATCCATCATTCCATCATTCCAGTATTCCGCTTCTTTGCCTTCTCCGGTTCTATTTCAGCCACTGGTCGAGGTCGGGGGAGAGGATGCCGGCCATGTCGGGCTGGTCCATGTTCTCGGGGGTGACCATGATGACGCCGGTGTCGATCCGCTGCTCCACCGGTTCGCCCTTGATCGCGGCGACGGCGGTCTTGACGCCGAGATAGCCCATGTTGAAGGGGTTCTGCACGCTGAGGCCGTTGATCTCGCCCGCCTTGAGGGCTTTGACCAGGGCCTCGCTGGAGTCGAAGCCGACGAATTTCACCTTGCCCGCCAGGCCAGCGGTCTGGAGGGAGCGGAGCATGCCGTAGGTGGTGGACTCGTTCGGACAGAAGATGCCATCCAGGTCCTTGAACTTGGTGAGGAGCTGGTCGGCCTTCTCCTGGGCGCTCGCGGCGGTGACTCCGCCGTACTGGTTGATGGAGACCAGCTCGATCTCGGGGCCGTACTCCTTCATGCCTTCCAGGAAACCGGCTTCGCGCTTCTCGGTGCTGGCGGAGCCTTCCGCGTAGCGCAGCATCAGGGCCTTGCCCTTGCCGCCCATCACTTCGCAGAGGCGCTTGGCCCCCAACTTGCCGCCCACGAAGTTGTCGGTGGCGACGAAGCTCACGAACTTGTCGCTCTTCAGGTCGGAGTCGATGATGACCACCTTCACGCCCGCATCGGTGGCGGCCTCGACCGGGTTGACCAGGGCGCTGTCGTCGAGCGGTGCCAGCACGATGCCGTCCATCTTGCGGGTGACGAAGTTCTGCACGACCTCGATCTGCTGCTTGCGGTCGTCCTCCTTCTGGGGACCCTTCCAGATGACTTCCACGCCGAGTTCCCGCTCGGCCTTCACGGCCCCGGCATGGATGCTCTTCCAGAACACATGGGTGGTGCCCTTGGGGATCACCGCGATGCGCAGCTTTTTCTCCACGCCCGCCGCTTCGGGCTTGTTGCCGCAGCCCGTGAGGAACATGCTTCCTGCCAGCAGAGCCGCGCCGAGAGTCGTCCACATCCGTTGCATGGTCTGATTCCTTCCGCTGTCCTTAGCGCACCAGTGAGTTCACCAGATCGGCCACGCGGGCGAAGCCGTGCGTGTCCAGATAGTCCTTGATGCCGTCCACGATGTCGACCAGGCAGCCGGGATCGCGGAAGATGGCGGTACCGACGCCGACCGCGTTGGCGCCGGCGATGATCATCTCGATGGCGTCCGCCGCCGTGCTAATCCCGCCCATGCCGATGATCGGCACCTTCACCGCCTGCCGGGCCTCGTAGACCATGCGGATGGCGATGGGCTTGATGGCCGGGCCGCTGAGGCCGCCGGTGAGGTTGGCGATCTTCGGCTTGCGGGTCTCGATATCGATGGCCATGGCGGGGATGGTGTTGATGAGGGAGATCATGTCGCTGCCCGCATCCACCACGCAGCGGGCGAAGTCCGCCACGCGGGTCACGTTCGGACTCAGCTTGGTGATGAGCGGCAGCGTGGTCGCTTGGCGGACCGCGCCAACCACCCGTGCGGCCATCTCCAGGTTGGTCCCGAAGGCGATGCCGCCTTCCTTGATGTTGGGGCAGGAGATATTGACCTCCAGAGCAGCGATGCCCTCGCGCTCGGCGTCCAGCCGCTGGGCCACTTCCACGTAGTCTTCGAGCTTCTTGCCCCAGATGTTGACGAACACGGCGGTGTCCACCGTACGCAGCCAGGGCAGATAGTCGGGATGGTGGATGAACTTCTCGATCCCCGGGCCCTGGAGACCAATGGCGTTCAGCATGCCGCCGAAGACCTCCGCCGTGCGGGGCGTGGGGTTGCCGTGGGAGGGGAAAGGGGCGACGCCCTTCACCGTGATCGCCCCCAGCCGGTCGAAGGGGACGAGGTCCGCGTATTCGATGCCGTAGCCAAAGGTGCCGGAGGCAGTCACCACCGGATTGCGCAACGTGAAGGAACCGAGATCTACCGTGAGGTCGGCCATGGCGTGTCCTGGAAAACGTCTGCGGGAAAGGTCCGGCCAGAACCGACGGCCGGTGAGGCAAAAATACCCGCGCCGCCGGAAAAAGCGAGAGTCGGAGGACGGGAGAGCCGATCGCTAGGGCGCGGGTTGCCGGGCGTAGGCGCGCAGCGCGGCGGGGGAGATGGCAGTCCGAAAGAGGAAGAGGTCCGCCAGGCGGCCTTTGAAGAAGACGGGGTTGGGCTCGTGGGCGCGACGGCCGATGCGCAGGGGCTGGTCGTTGACGAAGGGACCGAGGGCGGAGAGGTCGTGGGCCTCGCCGCTGGGTTCGCCGTCCACATAGAACTGGCAGATGCCGTCGCGTTTGATCGCGGCCAGATGGATCCAGCGCTCGAAGGGAACCGCCGCTTCGGCCGTAGTGAAGAACTGGTTGTTGACCCGCAGGGACACGCTGCCTCCCGGCCCCGGCCAGCCCAGGGACCACTGGCAGGGGTCGCCGAAGCCGTTTCCTTTCGAGATGAGAATGCCCGCGTTCTCGCGGTAGACCCAGAACATGATGGTGAAATCCCCCTCGCCCAGATCAAGGTCGGCGGGGGCTTCGGCCCAGCCGGTCTCCCCGTCCAGTACCAGAGCCGGTCGGCCGAAGGGGCCCGCATGGGCGTCCACGGCGGCACCGCCATGGAGCACGGCGTCGCCGCCCCGCCCCGAGGTGTCGCGGAGACGGTCTGCCAAGGGCTGGTCGAGGGTGTAGGAAACGATCGCATCGGTCCCGGAGAGTCTGACGGAATGCGCCGGATCGAGTGGGTTGTGCGTCCGGGTCGTGTCCCGGATACCCGCCGCCGTCAGCGAGTGAACGGTGTCGGCGTTCAGCCCGTCCACCGTCAGTTCCACGCAGTCGGGAGTGATCTGCCGGACGGCAGTGATCGCGAGCGGCGGCGCGAAGCGGTAGTTGGTCGGGTCCAGGGCTCCCGCCGGTTCGACCGCTTTGGTGAAGGCCACGCGGACCTGCTGGCCACCGGGCATGGGGCAGGCTCCGGCCAGAGCCGGAGGCACCCGGTCGGGCGGGGTCTGGACGGGAGCCTCCTCGGAACTGGTCCCGAGTCGGCGGAAATCGCCAGCCCGTGCGGCGACCTGGTAGCGGTAGGTGGTGCATTCCGCCAGCGCCGTGTCGGCGAACTGGTTGGTCTCGGTGCTACCGATGGGTTGGCCGTCGCGGAACACAAAGGTGGTGACGGCGTCACCGCCAGCGTATTCCGGGGCCTCCCAGGCGAGCGCCACCGTGTCGTGGGCGGTTGCCGTCGCCTTCAGGGCGCGCGGCGCGGGCAGGGAAACGGGAACCGGGGGTCGGCCGCCGAACTCGGCGGGGAAGTCATCGGTCAGGCCGATGGTCGCGTAGTCCATACCCGTCTCCCGGAACCCGGCTTTCCAACTGACGTTCTCGGTCTGTGCCGAGGCCGCGTTGTCGGGGCCGTTACTGCGGAGCTGAAGGCCCTGGGAGCGGATGATGTGGACGTTGCGGAAGACCTGGTCCATGGACATCTTGGGCCAGTCGAGGAAGATGCCGTCCGGCGGGACGTCCTTCATGGAGGGGATGGCCCGGGTGTCCGCGACCGTGATCTGCTCGAAGAGGTTGACGGCGTCCTCGCCCGGATTGTTGAGCCCGGCGCAGTGGAGCGCCCCCATGTCGCCGCTGTCCTGGCCGCAACGGACGATGCGCAGGTGATGGATGCGGTTGCCGATGGTGGGAGGCAGGTTGACTGTCACCGGGGGGCCGTACTGCTCGCCGGTGTTGCCGCGCAGGGTCACCGCATAGCGCACCGAATCGGACATCTCGCAGTAGCCCACTTCGTTGTGGCTGACGTTGAAGACGTTCACGCAACTGGCGTAGCAATGGATCTCGCCGATGTACTGGAAGCGGCAGTTGAGAATACGGTTGCCTTCGCAGCGATCCTCGGTAATGGCCTTCTTGTCCGCGGTGAACAGGCGGTTGCTGAGGACGACCCCGTTCACGCCCATGTGCTCGATCCAACAACCGGTGACGAGGTTGTCGGTGTTGTGTCCGACCATCACGACTCCGTGGCGTCCGCTGTTGCGGAGATGACAGTCGCGGATCTCGATGTGGTCGGTGTTGCGGGTCCAAACCAGGGCCCCGTCGCGGGCACCGGACTGGGTGGCCCACCAGTTGCCGGTCGGCGAGTCGTCGGTCTCCGCCAGTGCCAGTCCCTCCAGGACGATATTCGCGGCGCACTGCTCACGCGAAGCGCCCTGGATCTGGACCAGCCGACTGAGGACCGGGGCAACGATGCCCAGGGCGTCCGGATGCCCTTCGCCCAAGGGCTGGTAGTAGAGCGTCCGGGTGGCTTGGTCCAGATAGAACTCGCCGGGCGCATCGAGAAGGGCGAGTTCGTCCTCGAGGAAATACCGGGCCCGCGCCCCGACTCCCTTCCAGAAACGGCCGGGGAGGATG
>QKCY01000033.1 GCA_003245525.1 Victivallales bacterium
GTTGATGGAGATCTAGCGGTCTCCCCTCTCCCGTTTCCTCCACGCCCGCCGGGCCTCCCGGCGGGCGTTTTCGTCGCTGGGTGGGTTGTTCACCTCAAGCAACCCCGATATCTTCTTTGGCGTAAGGGTTGTTGCCTCGCTTTCAGAGGATCGGAGAATGTCCCTGCCCCGGCGAATCTCGCGTATCACGGTAGGTGTGTCCTCCCTCCTTCTCATCGGGGGCGGACTGTCTCTCGTACTCGCTTGGCAGAGCTTCCTGCCGCCTTCTTCCTACCGTCATCTGGCTGAACTGGAACCGGGCATGCCTCGCAGCAAGGTGCTGGACGTTCTGGGCAAACCACGTGACGAGAGTTGGACACCAGAAGGCACGGAGCTGACATACACTCGCCTCATCGGCTGGTCCATTCTGACCGTGCGACTCGATGCGGAAGGCCGTTACGCGGGATACGTCTACGATCCGTAGAAGCCCCCGCCCAGAGGACGAGGCATTGGTTCGCCCTCCAGGGAGGGCAGGCTTTCCCGCCGTTCGCCGTGTTCCCGGGCAAGTTTGGGAGCCGCTTCCATGCGGCGATCCGCTCCGGGCAGGCGGCGGCGAGAGCCAGAGGCAAAGCGCTCCGTCGCCGCGCGGAGGCGGCTCCCACTTTGCGGTCGGCATGCATGCAGGGATTCAGGAAGGGAGCAAGCAGACCGGGCAAGGCGCAGCCGGATACCCAGCCCGTTCGGAATTGGCCTGGCCAACCCCTCGGCCCCGCCCAAAGGACGGGGGACTCTATTGCCACGCCAGAATCCTGCGGATCACTCCCCAGACTGCCGCGACAGATTCAGCGTCCCCTGCTCCACCACCCGGCAGGCGGGGGGACTGGGAGGCAGGAGAACGGCTCCGTCCACGGTGTTGTCGCGCAGGATGAACCGGGGACCTGCATCCGTCGGCTCTGCCACTTCGCACTGGATAGCGGTGGGCCAGCCTTGGGCCAGATTCTGCAGGACGGTCTGGTCCCGCTCGCCAGTGCCCCGGACCAGGATGGCGGGGGCGTCCTTGCCTTCCGGGGTCCCGGCGTGTTCCCAGTTCAGGAGGTTGCCCTTGACCACGGCCATGACGCCCTTGCTCACCACCTCGATGGCGTTCACCGCCTCGCCGCCGTGGAACTGGAACTCGTTGTCGGTCACCACGATCCGTCGGCCTTGATCCCACGGGTTGGTATTGATCCGCCCGTTCACGAACTTGTTGCCGGAGATCGTCACATCGCGGCAGGCCTCGATCAGCAAGGCGCGGGGCTTCGCCACCTCGGCCACCAGCAGATTGCCCTGCACCAGGCACTTGCCCGTGCCGAACCGGTCGGGACCGGCTTGGCCGCCCGAATGCAGGCGGATGAAGTTCCCCTGGTACAGTTCCTGGTCCTCGTCCAGGACCAGCAGTTGGTTGCCGGCAATCAGCACCTTGTCGGTCCAGAAATAGCAGCCGATCCCGGCGCACTTGCTGTTCACGGAGAGATTGTTGGCGATGACCACGTTCTCGTCGCCCTCGCTGTCGTAGGCCATGTCCTCCATGTACTTCGCCGTGTTGCCGGTGACGACCACATTGCGGGCCTTGGCCCCCCAGGAGAGGGTGACGCCGTATTCCGCGTAGTTGTTCTGCACGCTCACGCCATAGACCCCGGCGGTGCTGGGATCGTAGCCCTCGTCGCCCGGTTTCAGGTCGGGACGAACCACGTTCGAGGTATGGTCCTTGATCCACTTGTGCATGTCGTTGGCGTCACCACCCCACCACATGCACTGGAATACCACGTTCCGGCTCCAGTTGGCGTAGTGTCGCACCTCCCGCGACCCATTGCGGAACAAGGAGATGTGCTCGCACCATTCGGCCCGGTTCTCGTGGACCGAGACGTTCTCGCAGAACTCCGTCTGGACCAACGTCCGCACGTTCTCCGCCCGGCAATGGTCCACCTCCACATCCCGGCACTCCGTGGCGGACAGCACCACCACATCGGACTGCCAGCCCTGGTGCTTCCCGACGGGTTGCCGGCCTTCGTGGGGGCGCACGATCACCGCGCCGGTCAGTCGCAGGCCCCGCACCTTCTCGGCCTGGAACAGAGTATGGGCTTTCGCTTTGCCCTCGGGCTTGCCCAGCCTGCTCAGGTCGAACCGGACGTCCCGCAACTCCACCTCGCCCCCGGCAATCGCGGCGGCCTGGGCAGGGCCCTCACCCGGTTCCACCAGCCAGACCGCGTCGGGTTCGAAGCGCAACCGCTGACCCGATCCGACCCGCAGCATACCGAGCCGATAGGTCCCGGCCGGAAACACCACGGTTCCTGGTCCCCGGTTGAGGATGGCTTGCACGGCGGCGGTATCGTCCGCCTTGCCGTCGCCGACCGCACCCGACTCCCGCACGTTAGCGGCAAGCAGGGAGAAGGAAAGCAGGGAAAGCAGCAGCCAGCCGGTTTGTCTCATCGACGATTCCTTCAGGTTGTCGGGGCCATGGAGTTGGTGCCCAGCCTACCGTGCTTCGGCCCCGCCGTCAACCGTATCCGTTCAGGCAAACCGTGCCGTTCCCGCGAACGAGGCTATATTTTGGGCTTTCGACCACACCGACGTTCAGGAGCATGGCATGCAGCCCGACGCCCAATACATCAGCACGCGCGGCCAGATTGATCCCGTATCGTTCCAGGATGCGGTTCTGATGGGCTTGGCCACGGACGGCGGCCTGCTCCTTCCCCGCGAGATTCCCGATCTCTCCGGCCAGCTTCCCCGGCTCGCCGCCCTGCCCTACCCCGAACTGGCCACCCAGGTCATGCTACCCTTCGTGGCCGGATCGCTGACCGAGGCCGAGCTTCGGGTCCTGGTCGAGCGCAGCTACGCCACCTTCCGCCATCCCGAGGTTACCCCCCTGGTCGCAGCGGGACCGGTCCATATCCTGGAGTTGTTCCACGGCCCCACCCTGGCCTTCAAGGACGTGGCCCTGCAACTGCTCGGCAACCTCTTCGAGCACGTCCTCGCCAAGACCGGCCAGAAGCTCAACATCCTCGGTGCCACCAGCGGCGACACGGGTAGCGCCGCCATCGCCGGCGTGCGCGGCCGCCAGGGCATCCACATCTTCATCATGCACCCTAACGGCAAGGTCAGCCCCCTCCAGGAGCGGCAGATGACCTCGGTGCTGGACGCCAATGTCCACAACATCGCCATCGAGGGCACCTTCGACGACGGCCAGCACGTGCTCAAGGAGATCTTCAACGATCTGCCCTTCAAGCAGGAGTATGCCCTGGGCGCGGTGAACTCGGTGAACTGGGCGCGGGTGCTGGCCCAGGTCGTCTACTACTTCCACGCCGCCTTCCGGCTCCAGGCCGAGACCGGGTGCGCCAAGATCCAGGTCAGCGTGCCCACCGGCAACTTCGGCGACATCTTCGCCGGCTACGTGGCCATGCGCATGGGTGCCCCCATCGCCCGCCTCATCCTGGCGACCAACGAGAACGATATCCTCGCGCGCTTCTTCAACACCGGCGTCTACGCCCGCGGCCAGGTTTTCGCCACCAGCAGTCCCTCCATGGACATCCAGGTGGCCAGCAACTTCGAGCGCTATCTCTACTACCGCGTAGGCCAGGACCCCGTCCGGCTGCGCGAACTCATGGCCGAATTCGCCCGCACGGGCCGCATCGTCCTGGAACCCGGCGACACCACCATCGTGGCTGATGCCGGCAACCAGGCCCAGACCCTGGCCACCATCGCCACCTACTACCGCGACCACGGCTACCTGCTCGACCCCCACACGGCGGTCGGCGTCGCGGTCGGCGAGCGGTTCCTCGATCCGGCCACCCCCACCGTCTGTCTGGCCACCGCCCATCCCGCCAAGTTCCCCGCCACCATCCAGGAGGCGGTGGGCCAGGATGTGGCCCACCACCCCATCCTGGATGCCCTGGCCGATCTCCCCACCCGTTGCACCGTCCTCCCCGCCACCAAGACCGCCATCGAGCAATTCATGCGCGACAAGTTGGGCAGCCTCTAGCCCGACCGGGGCCTCGTTCCTGCCTGCTTGATAGCTCCTGTCGGCCCACCTATATTCAGACTACTTGTGCTCTCGCCACAGCGCGTACGAGAGATACGTCTGTCGGCAATGGCGAACCGATTGGCAACTGGACCGATAGGGACCAAGACCATGATCAGACTCTGGTATGCGGCCTGCGCCGCGTTCGCCCTTCTGTTTGCCGCTGGCGCTGGCTGGGCGGCTCCCCGCCCCGGCGTCGTCAGCGCGGGCGTACTCAACGTGCGGGCCAAACCTGCCCGGCATTTCGAGCGGATCGGCAAGTTCGAGCGCGGCGATACCGTGCAGGTGGTCAGCGAGACCGATGAGTGGCTCGAAGTGATCCTGCCCCCCGACGCCAAGGCCTGGGTGGCCCGTCAGTTCATCGATGCCAACGGGGTCGTCACGGCCTCTTCGCTGCAAGTCCGTTCGGGTCCCGGCGTGGTGTTCACCTCCTACGCCGATGTACCGCAAGGCACGGCACTCAAGCTGGTCGGCCCGCCGCTCGACGAATGGCAGCAGGTGCTGCCCCCGGCCGCGGCCACCGGATGGGTCAGCCGAGCCTACGTGCGCATGGTGGAACCAGCGGCAGTCGAGGCCCCCGCCGCGAAACCCGCTGCGCCCCCCGCCGCTCCGACTCCGGCTGAACCACCCAAACCCGCCGCCCCGCCGGTCGTGGTGGAGAAGCCCCCCGCCCCAGCCAAGCCCGCGGAAAAGCCAATCCCGGTAGAACCGCCCAAGCCGGTCGAGAAACCGGCCGCGAAGCCGATTGTGGTCGCCGAACTGCCCAAGCCGCCCGAGAAGCCAACAGCACCGGCTCCTCCGCCAGCACCTGCCGCCAAGCCTGCCCCGGTCGAGCCCGCGACTGTTTCGACCGACGTGGCTGCTACCGAGTACATCCGCCGGGTGGTGCAGGACGAGACGGGAGTGGAAGTGGTGATCGAAGCCAAGAACTCCACTGTGCGCCGGATTCCCGAGCCCAAGCCGGTCGAGAAACCCAAACCCGTGGAGCAGCCCAAGCCAGTGGCGAAGCCCCCGGTGGTCGAGAAACCCAAGCCGGTGGAGCAACCGCAGCCCGTCGTGGTCGAGAAACCAAAGCCGGCAGAGGCACTCGCCCCGATGGAGAAGCCTGCGGCCATCGAGAAGCCGAAGCCCGCCGAGGCGCCCGTCGTCATGGCAAAGCCCAGACCCGCGGAGCAGCCCAAGCCCGCCGAGAAGCCGGCGGAAGTCGTGGTCGAGAAGCCGAAGCCCGCCGAGGCGCCGGTCGTCATGGTGAAGCCCAAACCGGCGGAAGTCGTGGTGGAGAAGCCGACCCCGGGGCAAACGGCCATGCTGCCCCCGAAGCTCGTCGACACGGCCAGACCCGCCGGGCAGCCGACAGCCGTGGACCTCCTGCCGAAACCCGCAGTGGTCGCGGAAGTGAAGCCGAGACCGGCGGAGAAACCGGCCGCCGCCAGCCCACCCGTCCCGCAGAAGACCGTGAACATCGTGGAGGCCAAGCCCGCCGCGAAGCCCGTCGTTTCGCCGCAACCGGTTGAGAAGCCCGCAGCCGCGGAGCCACCGGTCGTGCAGAAAACCGTGGACATCGTGGAGGCCCAGCCAGTCCAGCCGACGGAGACGCCAGCCGAACCCGCCGAGAAGCCTGCGTTCCGGAGGACCGTCTCCTTTGTTCCTCCCCAGTCGGGCAAGGAGTCCGCGCCCCAGCCCAAGGCTCCCGAGGCGAGCGTCGCGCCCAAACCCGCCGCAGTCGCCGCGACCGCCCCCGAACTCGCTCTCCAGGAGCCGGTCCGGGCTCCCGAGGCTCCGGAAGTCGCGCGCCCGACGGTCCCCAAAGCCCGTTACGAGGCCCCGGTCTTCGTTGCCAATGTGACCCCGCCGCCTGCCGTCGAGCCGGAGCCTGCCAAGCCGGAACTCCCCGCCCCTGCCGAACCGGCAGCGACCCCAGGCCAGGAACAAGTCGTGCCTGCGGTCTCGGCCAACGAGATCGCGGGCGCCACCGCCGCCCAGATCACCGGCCAAGCCGACCACTCCTGGCTGGAAGGCGTGGTGTTTCCGCTCAAGGAGCAGGCGGTTCCGGAAGCATCCCATATCCTCTATCGCCGCGAAGGCACCGTCTGCTATCCCATCTGCTATCTGCGTAGCAGCCGCCTCGATCTCTCCCAGTGGGAACTGCGCGAGGTCCGGCTCTATGGCGACAAGACCGAGGTCCGCGGTTGGTCCCGGCCCGTCATCGACGTGCGCGGCATCCAGCTCAAGACTCTGGAGTAGGACAGGCAACACTGCAATGCCGCCAGACCAACTGGCGGCGTTGGCTTCGGGCGTGCCACGGACCGGTGCCTAGGCCAGCGGGATGTGGAGGTTGAAGGAGTCGTCCTCCTCCTTCGTTGGCTTCACGGCCACGAAGAGGGTACGCGGCGCGCCGTTCTCCAGCAACACCTGCGGACGTTCCACGCGGTGGTACTCCACCACGGAGCCATCGGCCCACGCGATCCGGCGCGGAGTTACAACCGGTTCTGCCGCTGCCGCCCAGTCCGTGCCGTTGTCGGACTCGAACAGCACCAGCGCCCTCTCCTCGGGCGAGTAGTTGCTGCCCTGGTCCTTGAGGATCGCGTAGAACCGCCCATCCTGACTCCAGACAAAGGGATCCTCGCCGGGGAACCAAGCGTCCGTCGACACGAAGATCGGGTCGGGATGTTTCACGAAAGGCCCCGTGGGCGAATCCGAGAAGGCGACGCCATGGAGCACCGGCCCGCCCATAGGCAGCTCGCGCTTGTGCCCAGCCGCCTTGTACATCAGCAGGAAACGTCCGTCCGGGGTCGGCGTGCAGCTCGGATTGGTGGTGATGAGCGAGTCCCAGGCCCCAGGCGTGACCTCCAGCAGCGGCTGGTCCCGGCGTTGCCAGGGACCGTTCGGGGAATCGGCCACCGCCACCCCCACCCGCTGGTGGTTGCGATGGTCCCAGTAGGTTCCATCGCCGTAGTTGCCGGTGTAGTACAGGTAGTACTTCCCCTGCCAGCGGAAGATGGTCGGGTTGTGGGCCACGTCGGCGTCCCACGCTCCCCGTTCGTGCCGCCCCAGCGCCACGTCGCGGAACTCGTAGGGTCCTTCCGGGGCGAAGGAAACCGCATGGACCACCTCCGAATGGGTCACCCAGGCGCTGTGCGTCTTCGCGTAGGGCCAGCGGGAAGCGAACATGTGGTAGAGGCCATCGTCCCCCTTGACCACCGACCCGCCCCAGGTCAACCAACCGGGCAACTTGAAGCAAGCGTGCATGGGCACGGGACGAAGCTGATCGACACCGAGAACGGTCATGGGTCTCTCCTTGCGAAGCCCTTAGGGCTCCGGGGGGGCAGGCGCTTCGGGAACGGGTGCGAGCCCGGCTCGACGGCGGATATCGTCGAGGTCCAGCGAATCGATGAAGCGGGGAAGATTGGCGAACACGGAGTGGAAACCATAGCCGCCCTGCTCCATCTCGCGGATCGCATCCTCCTTCGTCCACCCTTGGACGATGATGCGGTAGAGCGCACACATGGTGCCCGTGCGGTCCGCGCCGTGCTGGCAATGCACCAGCACCGGCTGCCGTTTCGGATTGCAGACGATCTGCAGGAAGCGCACAATATCCTCGGCCTCGGGATGCCAAGCCTTCATGTAGATGTGCTCGTAGGCCAGCCCCGTCTCGCCGATCTCGTCGCGGTCGGAGTGCATCGACCGCAGATTGACGACGGTTTCGATGCCCAGTTCGCGCAGGTTCCGCATGCCCTCGGCGGTCGGTTGGGCACTGCGATACAGCACCAGGTCAAGCTGGTGCAGATTCGGCACCCCCTTGAGCGGCACGGGCTGCGCCCAGTTCTTGGGCCGTTCGCCGCCGCCGTCGGGAGCATCTGCCGCGAACGTCCACAACCCGCCCGCCAGCAACATGTACAGGGTGATTCTGCGGATACGACGTCGCATGGGACTCCTCGCGTGGTGTGCGCCGAATATGATGCGGCGGCACGGCACTGTCAATGCTGGTCAGGCCGGGCGGACTGGTCGGACCTTGTAATCGGTCACCATCGCAGCACAGCCCCAGCGCCTGGCCGCATTCCTCGTCTGACCGCGGTGACCGCTTGGCGGGGGCCGGGGAGGCACCCCTTCCTCGGCTTGCGGTGGCACCGGTTCCTCCCAGCCATTACAGTGCGGTTTGCCCGTAAGCCAAGGACTATCGATGGCCACGCCAGACCCCAAATCAAAGCAGGACCGCCTCCCCCCCTGGATGCGGGTGAACCTCAAGGGTCCCAGACCCCGGAACGAAGTGCGCAACCTGCTCCGCAGCCTGAACCTGCACACCGTCTGCGAGGGGGCGCGCTGCCCCAACCTCTGCGAATGCTGGCAGCGCAAGGCGGCGACCTTCATGGTCCTGGGCGACACCTGCACCCGCAACTGCAAGTTCTGCGCGGTGAACCATGGCCAACCCCTGCCCGTGGACCCCGAGGAACCCGCCCACGTGGCCGAGGCCGTCCAGCGGCTCGGTCTGCGCTTCGCGGTCATCACCTGCGTCACCCGCGACGATCTCCCCGACGGCGGCGCGGCCCACATCGCCGCCACCATCTGCGCCATCCGGGAGACCGATCCCACGGTCGGCATCGAAGTGCTTCCCTCTGACTTCGGCGGCGATCTGGCGGCGGTGGACACGGTGCTGGCGGCCCGGCCCGACGTCTTCAACCACAATCTGGAGACCGTCGCCCGCCTCACCCCGCTCGTGCGCAGCCACGCCACCTACGAGCGCAGCCTGGCCGTGCTGGCCCACGCCGCCAAGCGGGGCCACAGCCAGGGCATCCAGACCAAATCCGGCCTCATGCTCGGCCTTGGCGAGACTGCCGAGGAAGTGCGCGAGGCCTTGGCCGATCTGCGCCAGGCCAACGTTCAGATTCTGACCCTCGGCCAGTACCTTCCCCCCTCCCCCGAACACTGGCCCCGCGACCGCTATCTCACCCCCGAGGAGTTCGACGAATGGGGCCGCGTGGCCCGGACCGAGTACGGTTTCACCGCCGTGGTCAGCGGGCCGCTTGTCCGCAGTTCCTACCACGCCGAACAGGCCGCCCACCGTCCGGAACAGTAACGGGGCGTCCACCGAACGGGAGGAACCCCATGCGCAAGACGCTCGCCCCCGAGCTCGTCGCCGACTGCGACCGGTCGGGTGTCGAAATCAGCACCTGGATCATCGACTTCACCATGGACGCAACGCGCGTCCGGGGGTACCACTAGCCCACCACGGAGTCTGCGGCATGGATCTGTTCGAACAGCACGTCTTCGCGGGCATCTTCGGCCGGCGAAGCATCCGGAACTACGTCGAGGGCAGAGAGGTCGAGCCCGAGAAGATCATGAAGCTGCTCCAGGCGGCGATGGCAGCCCCCTCGGCCTGCAACATCCAGCCATGGGACTTCATTGTCGTGACCGATCCCGATCTCGTCCGCCAGGTCAAGGAGAGCATCGAACGGTTCGGCAACTACAACGCCCCGATGCTGATTGCGGTCTGTAGCTACCCGGATCTGATTCCCTGGCAAGGGGACACCGGCATGGCGGACTGCTGCGCCGCCATCGAGAACATGCTGCTCGCCGCCACCGCGATGGGGTTGGGCAGTGTCTGGATCGGCAGCTTCAAGCGGGACAGAATCCGCCAGATTCTCAACATCCCCGAGCACGTCGTGCCCGTGGGACTGGCCTATTTCGGCTACCCGGCGGAATCCCGCCCCCCGCGAACCCGCTATCTAGAAGAGGCCGTACACTGGCAAAGGTACGACCCCGAACGACCCCATCCCCCCCGGCCAGGCCACATCCTATAGCCTAACCGTACAGAACCGTTTCCCACATAGCCTCCATCAGCAGCCTGTACAGAGCGGAATAGGTGCCAAGATCGACACTTGACTCGCCGACCCGGTGAAGCCTCTGAACCAGACGCTAGCGCCAGACATCCTCAGTATCACCACCGGCTTCATCATGGACGCGATGCGCGTTCGGGGATACCACTAGCCGCTGAATCTGAGCTCGTTGCGTCCTCTGGCCTTGTCCTCTACGCTCGGCCATCCTCTGCTTCTTTCCTTTCCGGCAGGAAATCCTGCAGCCGAAGCAAAGCAGCGCGGAGACGCTCGTCGTCGTTTCCTGTGGCCTGCGCTTCCACCAGCATCTGCTGGGCATGCTTCACTTCCTCGTCGCTCACCATGAACCCCTGGTCGCAGAGAACCTGAAACGCGGAGGTCTTGACATCCCATGCCTCGGCAAGAACAAGGTTGATGATGTCCAAGAAATGACACCGGCAGTCCAGTCTCTCTAGTGCATATACAAGAGTAGATATGCGTCCATGATTCCACGGGTTGAGAATGGCACGGAAGAGAGGCTCAACGGCCGAACCATCCCCGATCTCGCGAAGCGCAAGGGCTGCACCATCCCTCGTCAGAGAGGATTCACTTTCGAGCATCTGGATGAGATGCAGGAGCAATTCCTTCTGGTAGTCCATGGCAAGCATATCAGACGCGCGGAGAATGGTCTTCCACTCACTGCTTCGCATATCCTGAAGCAACTGCGCCAACTCTTCGCCCATAGTTACCATCCCGGCAACGGAGCATAGCCCCTTCGGTTCCTTCCAGATTGTCGGGAGTATCTCGCTAGTCTCAGCGCT
Organism: Victivallales bacterium; assembly: GCA_003245525.1. Classification (GTDB taxonomy): domain Bacteria; phylum Verrucomicrobiota; class Lentisphaeria; order Oligosphaerales; family Lenti-02; genus Lenti-02. The sequence continues at coordinate 10,668 of QKCY01000033.1, forward strand.
CGAAGCAGAGATCGTGGAAGTGAGCGGCCTGCGCGGCTTTTCGCGCAGGCCCGCTCGACTGCAGGGTTATACGTCATGGTGACCATCAGAGTAGCGGAAACCATATTCGTCGCCATTGAAGTCCGTAACTGCTGCCGACTCTTCTCCGAGAACCAACGAACCCGTGAAAATGTCTCGCCCAGACGATTGCCAAACGATCTCACCGCTCTGGGTAAAGCGTGTGATTTCCAGCTCGCCATGGGAAATGAGCGAACCTGTCGGTTCGTGAAAGTGAATCCCGAAGCAGGTTATTGCATCTACGCATAGCGCCCACCTGAACTCAAACGGTTGCAGTGCCAGGCAGACGACGCTGTCGGAGACAGCCAGATACAGACAACCATTGAGGAATAGCGCTGAGTGCTCGTGCACTCCGGTCGCACCACCGGTGGCACCAAACACAGCAATTGGCTTTTCGTTCAGCAGAACGCCGTGAACAGAAACTGGCGAGTACTCCAGACATAAGTTTCTTTCGAATGGGTAGGAGCGAACGTTGTCCGGAGAACCGAAGGTGTATGCGGGCTCGTTGATTACGGAAACATCTCCTTGAGAGGTACGCAGAATCATGACGCATAGCCCTGTGGTGATGGAACGCCCGTTACCTGTACTCTACAGGTCCTGGGCATCCTCCACCAACCGAAGTTCCCAGGGCGCGAGGGTCAGGTCCGTTGCGGTGCCACCCCAGGTCAGTCGGCCCGTCTGCGGCTGTTCGGTGATGTTGACCAGGATGGTGGCGGCAGTGCCGTCGGGGGCGCGGAAGGCGTTGTGCAGGATGGCGGGGAATTCGTGCGTCACCACGACCGGCTGCCAGCGGGCCACATTGCGGACCTTCACCCAGAAATGGAGCCGGTAGGTCTTGCCGACCGCAAGCAGCTTGCCGTCCACGGGCAACACCTGCTTCACATGGACGGCGTCGTCGTCCGCCGGACTGGCGAGGCGGATGGCGTACTTCCCGCCATGCACGTCCTGCTCCTCCCGGTGGTAGGTACCGCCGAAGACCCGGCCCCGGTACTGGTCGATGTGAATCCACCCCGGCGGTAGCGCGGAGGGGTCGGGCCAATCCTCGAAATCCGGGTTGCTCATCAGGTTCTTGCCGTCGCCGCCGACCTCGGTCAGCGCGAAGTCGTCGAACAGCAATTCGCCCTTCTGGCGCAAGCTCATGGGGATATGGAACTCGGCCGCGCCAGGCGTCACGGCGAGCTCCAGCGTCTTCTCTTCCCAGACGCCCTCGCCGGAGGAGACCGTCAGCGGGCAACTGGCGTTGCGGATGGTGCTCGTCTGGCTCTTGTCCAGCGTGTAGAACTGGAAGTTCAGCGAGGTGGCGCGATTGGCCGAAACGGTGTAGGAGGTCGTGCCGGTCTGCAACGGCGGCGGGTGGAGCGTAGCTCCCTCCATGAGGTACTTGCCAGCCCCGGCGGCAACCAGCCGAGCCCATTGGGACGCCAGATGGAAGACCATATTGCCGTCCCGGACCAGTTCCGGACCGTCGCGACCCTCGGCCAGCCGGAGCCCGTCGAACCAGACCGTGCCCTTGCCGGTCAACCGCAGTACCAGGCGCAGGGCGCGGGTGCCATCCGGCACTTGGAAACCGATCTCCTTCCCCTGCCAATCTCCCTCTGCCGCCTCTGCCTCCCAGGTTCCCAGGCGTTTCCACACCTGCCAGTCGGGACTGTCCAGGGCCTCCACCGTCACCCCGCCCGTGCCGACCAGTTGGTCGGCCTTCATCCCGAAGCGCAGACGGTAGTCGCCGCCAACACGCAGGGGACTCCCGGTCACGGGAACGATCTGGTAGACGTGGGTAGTCTCGTTCTCCTGCCCCCCGACGATCCGCAGCGAATGCTCTCCGTTCCGGGACATGGCAGTATCCGGCCCCACCGTGGCCGTGCCCTGCGCCTGGTTGCGCCAGACCCGCCAGCCCGCCGGGGACTCCGACCAAGTCTCGAAACTGCCGTTTGCGACCACCGGCTCGCCCGGAAACTCGATCTGACTGGGCTTGAAGGAAGGAATCTCCCCGTTGACCATGGCCGTCGCCAGGATCAGAGGAATGGGCCCGGTGTGGGAGGGAATATGGAAGACGGGCACGAACTCGTGATAGAGGTAGGGGAAGACGGCGGCGTGCTTCCGCGGGTACGTATCCCACGGCCGGACGTTGACCACCGACCGCGAGTGGCGGTAGTCGAAAAGCCCGAAGTCCTGGACGAACAGCTCCTGGGGGGACTCCATGCTGTACACCACCGGGGGAGAGCTCCGGTCGCCCTGCTCGCGCAGGAGCCGCATCTGCTCGTGATAGGCAGCCACATCCCAGGCCCCGTAGCCTGGAGGATGGCCGTGCTCGCTGCTGAAGCACACGGCGTTGGTGTCGGTGGGCCAGCGTCCCCCGACCACTTGATCCAGCTGCACCACATCCACTCCCCGGTCCACCATCCTCGCCACGCTATCGGCGAAGAACTGCCGGGTCCAGGCATCACCCCGGCAGAGGGCGGCGGTCTCGCCTCCGCGCAGCCATGACGGGCTCTTTCTGAAGACCGAGCCATCGCGGTCCCGGATGGCATGGGGCAGACCGATGGCCGTGAAGTTGGCGCGGTCGTCCCACGCGAAACTGCCGTCGGCCTGACGGTCGTAGGTCAACGACCACTGATAGGTAGACGGGAAGAGGCAGATATGTCCCCCCATTGCCCGGATTCCCTGGGATGCCCACCGGAACGCTTCGTCCGAGGGATAGAACGGGGTGTATTCCGGCGCAACCCAGGTAGCAGTGTGCTCGAAGCCGAAGAAGGTGACAAAGGGCGGCAGCCCCGCGAAGCTCTGCGCCCAATGGCGCTCGACCCAGGCCAGCGCCACGTCCGGCAACCCGTCGGAGCGCAGTTCCCATTGCACGCGCACGGTGCCGCGCTTCAGCCAGTCCGGGACATCGGGACGCTCCGCCACCGTCCGCGCACACCACGGTTGCTTGAGCACCCACTGCTTGTGGAGATCGGCGGCGTCGCGCCAGTCGGTGGGAGTCGCCCCATCCTGGCTCCGGAAGGTGGTGCAAACCACGTCGTAAGCCAACCCGTAGGCATTCGGCAGTTCGCTATGGGTCTGATGGGACCAGGTGTATTCCAGCCCTTCGGTGCCCCGGGCAATGACCAGCTGCTTGGGGTAGCCGACGGCATCCTGCGTGGCCGTGTAGAACCCTCCCGCCGGATCGTGGTAGCAGGCGAACTGCGCCGCGAGGGCACCGGGCTGGGCGTAGAGGTGGCGGTAGCCAACCCGCCAGTCGCCGGGTGCCAGATACTGCCCATCCTCGGTGGCTCCGGCCAAGGAGACATCGTCGGCGCGGCTGTCGCCGAGCGTGTCGGTCATAACGAGGAGAGGAAACTGAACCGACTCCACCACCAAGGGCTCTTCGCCATCGACCGCAATCCGCCAATGGACCAGCGGATCGCCCAAGTGTACCGAAACCGAACACCGCACACCGATCCGACGACCGGCCAGGGAGGCATAGCGCAGATGGGCCGTCGCCCCCTCGGCAGTGCGTTCCACCGTATATTCCACTGTCTGGGCGTCACGGCTGGTGAAATCCTCGGTGCAGCCGGAGTTGTCCCCGGCTTTCGAGAAGGTCAACCGGAAGAGACTGGGCTCCGTCCGCGCCGCGGCGAACTCCCGTTGCGTGGACTGGTCCACCAGCGAGTGGATGGCCCCCTTCTGCGCCTTGCTCAGCACCACCGTCATACTCTCGCTGCGCAGCGTCAACCAATCGGCATCCTCCTGGATTCCGACCTGGCTCCAGGCGGCGGCAGCAAACAGCAACGAAAAGACCAGAGTCCTCGGGACCATCATGGTTCCGCTCCTGGGTTAGCAGAGCCCGAAAAAGGCTTTCTCGACCGTGTCGGCGGTGTACTCGTAGGTGCGTCCGTCGATGATCTTCAGATTGGGCGAGCTCCCGGCGGCGGGAATGCCCTTCCGCTCCATCATCTCGTGGCGAACGGTCACCGGCGGCGGTACGACAAAGGGCGCAATCTCACCCCGAAGCGCTTTGCGCACGGCCTTCTCCGCCCGCTCCTCGATCAGCGCGTGGGCCATGGGCCGGGGCAGCAGGCGGGCGGCTTGGCAGTTCAGCCCCTGCTTGACTTGGCAGGTAACCACACCGGGAAGCCAGTCCTCGGCCTCACGGCAGACATAGTCGTCGCCGCTCACCATGATCGTGGGCACGCCCTGCTCGCCAGCGATGGCCGCATCGAAGGCCAACTCGCCAGCGGGACGACCGTTCAGCCACATGTTCTGGATCGACGCCGAGGAATAGGTGTGTTCGAGCAACGCCCCCGGCGTGCCCGCCATGGCGTGGTAGCCGAGCAGGATCATGGCCCCGCATTCCTCGATCCCCACCAAGCGCGTCGTGCCCGTGCCGCCCTGCACCACCTCGACCCGGGGATCAAGCTCGGCCCAGAGGAAATGGTCGCCACTGCCGTGTCCGTCCCGCGCCAGCACGGCGGTCGCCCCGCCCGCGAAGCAGCCGCGCACGCAGGCATTCAGATCGTCCGTGTAATAGCGCCTTGCCAGCCCGTAGTGCCGTCCGTTCGTCATCACGAACTCGCTGTTCGAGATGCCGCTGATGCCTTCCATGTCGACGAAGATGTAAACCTTCATGGTGCCGTTCCTCTGGCTGGTGGAAACCGAGGCGAATATACTCCGGTCTCCGATTCCCGCCCAAAGGAACGCCAATCTCCGGATTGGCCCGTTTCAGGAACGCCAATCTCCGGATTGGCCCGTTTCAGGAACGCCAATCTCCGGATTGGCCGTTCTTTCCCTGCCACGCCATCCCAAGAGCCGCTCGGGAGAGCGGCGTTCCCGAGAATCAGGAACGCCAATCTCCGGATTGGCCGTTCTTTCCCTGCCACGCCATCCCAAGAGCCGCTCGGGAGAGCGGCGTTCCCGAGTCGCCTGTATAGTACGGCTTCCGCAAGTCCCTGCCCTCAGAGGCAGTCCGCAATCCGCAGCCACCGCCGAGCGGGAAAGGTTGAATCGATGATGTCCAAGCGAGCGATGTTAGGGTATGCGGCCTTTGCCATGGTTTCCCTCCTCCACGCGGCGGGGGTGGTGGAACCGGCCCGGCAGATTCCGCTGATTCAGGATGTGGATGTGGTGGTGGTTGGTGGCAGTTGCGGCGCGGTCGCTGCCGCCGAAGCGGCGGCCCAGAACGGGGCCACGGTCTTCCTGGTCACTGGCTATGCGTGCCTGGGCGAGGATGTGGCCGGAACCCTCCGCGTCTGGGCGGACGCCACCGAGGTGGGCAGTTCGGACCTGATGCTGGGCATGTTCGGCCAGACCAAGGAGAATCTGCCCGCCGCCGGAACCACGATCTATACAACCCCGATCCAGGTGAAGCGCACGCTGGACCAAGCTCTGCTCAAAGCAGGCGTCCGTTTCCTCACCGGCGTCTACGCTACCGATGTGCTCACCGATGATGCTGGCCAAGTGGCAGGCGTGGTGGTCGTGGACCGCAGCGGGCGACAGGCCATCCGAGCCAAGGTGGTGATCGACGCCACGCCCCGTGCCGGCCTGTCCCGACGGGCCGGAGCCGAAGCGACGCCCTTCCCGGCGGGGAAGTACACCGTCTCCCGCGTGATCCTGGCGGGCGAGCCGCCCACCGGCTCCAATCAGCGCAGCGACTGGACGCCCGACAAGGACCTCGTCCAGCTCTCCAAGAAGACCCAGATCACGCCCGGCTTCTACGTGTGCGAGATGGAGATTCCCTTTGCCGCCGGCAGCGAAGCCGCCTTCGCCGAAGCGGAGCAGATCGCCCGCGACCGGACCTTTGTCAAGACCCAGTTGGACGCGGCGGACCGTCTGTTCTTCATTCCCCCGGACCATCTCAAATCCGCCGCCACGGTGACTGACGAAGCCGCCACGGCGGCAACGCTTGACCTCAACGCGCTGCGACCGGCGAATCTCGCCCATCTCCATGTGCTGGGGCCGATGGCCGATATGCCGCGCGCGGTAGCCACCCGGCTGGCCCAACCGGCGGCGGCGATCCAGCTTGGCCAGCGGCTGGGGCAAGCCGTGGCCGCCGAGGCCAAGGCGCGTCCGGCCGTGGGCACGGTCAAGCATGGGGGCACGACGGCGACGGCCGCCGATGTCCGCGAGGTGGTGGGCATGTTGACCCGACCCTACGTGGAGGCGACCGGCACGGTTGCCTGCGAGGCAGACGAACTGCCCGTCCTGGCCGAGACCGACCTGCTCGTGGTCGGCGGAGGCACCACCGGTGCCCCTGCCGCCGTGGGCGCAGTCCAGAACGGCCTGAAGACCCTGTTGGTGGAGTACCTTTACGAGTTGGGTGGTGTACAGACCGCCGGCATGATTACCGGCTACTACTACGGCAACCAGCGGGGTTTCACCAAGGAGATCGACGAGGGCGTGAAGGCCACCGGCTGGGTGCGTTCCCAAGCCAAGGCGGAGTGGTACCGCAAATCCATCCGGGCGGGTGGCGGCGAGATCTGGTTCGGCTCCTTCGCGGTCGGCGCGTACCTGGAGGGAACCAAGCTCAAGGGGGTGGTGGTAGTCACCCCCGACGGCCGCCGTGGCATCATTCTGGCCAAGGCCACCATCGACGCCACCGGCAACGCCGACATCGCCGCTGCGGCGGGCGAACCGACCGAGTTCTACGAATCCCAGGAGCTGATCGGCCAGGGCGTGGGCATGGCCGTGCTGCGGCTCGGTTCGGGCGGCCACAACAATGACTATTCCATGGTGGACGACCGCGACGCCGCCGATCTGAGCTTCTTCGGTCTGCGCACGCGGCTGGGGACCGAGGGCGGTTGGGACGTCTCCCAACTGGTCAACTCCCGCGAGCGGCGGCGGCTGGTGGGGGTCTACCAGATGACCGTCATGGACTACCTGACCGGACGCACCTTCCCCGACACCATCAACCAGCACCGCAGCCGCTTCGACCTGCACGGCCAGGCCAGCAGCGATTTCTTCCTCACCAAGAACATCCGGGGCACTAACCACGTCACCCTCGACGCCGACGCCCCCTACCGCGCCCTGCTGCCGAAAACGACGGACGGCCTCCTGGTCGTGGCTCTGGGCATGAGCGCCACCCGCGACGCCATGGCCATCCTGCGCATGCAGCCCGACCTACAGAATCAGGGCTATGCCGCCGCCTGCGCCGTGCGCCTCGCCTTCGCCGAAGGGTGCGAGCTTCGCGCCATTCCCGTGCGCAAGCTCCAGCAGCAACTGGTCGAGAAGGGGAACGTGCCCGCCACCGTGCTGACCGACGAGGATTCCTATCCGATCCCCGACGCCATGCTCCGGCTGGCCTCCCACGACGCGCTGTTCAACTACGGTAGTCTGCCCTTCCTCTTCGCCGATCCGGAGCGGGCCAAGCCCTTCCTGCTGGCCAAGTACCGCGAGCTCTCCACCCACAGCAGCGGGCGCGATCCGGAGGCGAGCCTGGTCTACGCCCATCTCCTGGCCATGCTCGGCGATCCCACCGGCGAGGACGAGCTCATCGCCTGGGTCGAAAGCCACGGCTGGGGCGACAAGTGGGCACCGGGACGCGATGCGGGCACCAACCGGATGAGTTCCTACATCCTGGCCCTGGGGCGGATTCATTCCACCAAGGCCGTTCCCGCCATCATCGCCCGGGGCCGGGAAACCTGCGCCGGCGGCAAGAAGGCCCCCTCGGCCCTCACCAGCCGGATCATGTCCCTCACGTGCGAGGCCATCGGCGATCCGGCCCTGGCCGACACCCTCGCCCTGATGCTCGACAGCCCTGGCGTCAGCGGCCATGCCTTCGCCTATGGCGCGGAGGTCCCCCCCGTCCCTGGCTACGATAGCCGGAGCGACTACAGCCAGAAGGAGAAGGCGGACCTCATCCGCGAAGTGAACCTCGCCACCGCCCTCTACCGCATCGGCGACAAGGATGGCAAGGCCGCCGCGATCCTGACCGCCTACGCCAACGATCCGCGCGGTTTCTACGCCAACTACGCCCGCCTAGTCCTCGCCGAGAAGAAATAGGGAACGCCGATCACCCGATCGGCCTCCCCTACTCCAGCGTGACGACTCCCTCGCGAGGTACGGCATATTGCTTGCCGCCCCAGGCCAGCTCCGGCGCGCCGAAACCGTGGAAGACCCGGAGTTTACGGCTCTCGGCGAGCGGCTTGTCGTCGGCGGCATGAACCGTGAAAAGCGCGCCCTTGGGGTAGTCGCGACCACCCCAGCGGGTGGCGTGGAAGGCCACGAAACCGGGGGCCTCGACGAGCAGGCCCCACTGGGGCAGCGTCACCTCGCTGCCCAGGGCGGAGGTCACCGTGGCGGTTTCGGCACCAAAGTTCGCGGTGACCGTGACTTGATCGGCTCCGCTGCCGTAGACCGCCTGGCGCAGGGCCCCGGTAGCATTCAGGAACTCGAAGCGTTCCAGCCGCTGGTTGAAGGTGGCGGCGTTGAGCGGCCCGAGCACCTCCTGGGTGTTCTTGAGGTACACATCCATGGGATGCTGGCCTTCGCCCCAACCCTGGTCGCAGCGGGTGAAGCAGGAGCGGTCCACCTCGGGGGCGGCGCTGCCTGGAGCGAAGGACAGGGTCGGCGCGAGCTTCAGCTCGCCCAGCAGAATCCGGCGCTGGGAGTCCGCCCCGACCAGCCGCATGCGGTCGCTGACGCCGGGACCAAAGAGCCCGACAAAGACCTTCACCGAACCGGCCTTCACCGTCTCGGGCACGGTCACCCGATGCGGCCCCAACCGGACCCGCTGGCCCGCCTGCCAGGTGGAGGTTCCCGGCGTGGGCACATGGTCGTCCTGGAAGAGGATCTTGTCGCCCTCGGCGAAATGAATGAAGATCCGCCGGTCGCCCGGCGACGCCTCGCCAATCTCCCATTCGTAGGTGATGTCGAAGGCACGCGGCCCCACCGGCTCGAACTCGACGACACTGGGCTTCCACGCCACTGGATGGTTCACGGTTGCCGACTTCTGCCAGTAGAGATGGTCGGGGACCGAATGGTAGTTCAGGGTGCGGGCGCAGAGCGCGTGGTGGACCACGTATTCCGCCGCTTGCTCCGCCGCGTAGCCGTACTTGCCGTGGGCGATCTGGCAGTCGTGGTAGACCATTTCCCAGAAGGGCACAACCGTGGCCCCGAGCGTGGCGGGATCGAGGTTGTGGAAATAGCGGCCCGAGACTCCGACTAGCCCCTCGAACCAGTCGCTGTGGGGCAGAGCCCACTCGCGGCCACATTCGCTGCCGAAGAGGCCGAACACCTCGCGGGAGTAGTCGCTCAGGCGGCTCTTCCAGAGGATGTCGCTGTTGCGGTCAAGAGGATGGGCCGGATCGTGGCATTCGCGGGGACCGACGGCGAAGGTGGTATCGATGAAGTAGCACCAGGGATCGAACAGGCGCTCGATTTCGGTCAGGTTCTGGGGCCGCTGGGCCAGTTCGAGCTGCTTCGGCGCGCAGACCATGTAGGCCCGGCCACCCAGCCAGCGGCCGCCCTTGATCACATTGCCCTTGGCGTCCTGCTCGATGCAGGCGGGGTCCCAGCTCTTGGCGTCGGCGTACATGTCTTGGTAGTTGTCGTGGAAGGCGGCGACATAGCCCAGGGCCTGGATGCGGCGGACGGCATCGGCGAGGGCCGCGTTGCCGCCGCATTCGGGGTTGGCAGGCAGGGCGTCGGGGTGACGGCAGTCATAGCCGCCCTCGGTCCAGCCGCCAATGGTGAACAGGCATTGCCCGATGCCGAGATCATTGTGGATGTGTTCGGCAATCCTGGCCGCCTCGTCAAAGGTCCAGCGCACGGTCACCGACTCCTCGGCGGTACTGTCCTCGTTCATCCGCCGGGCCAGACAGGTCCACAGCTTCACGTTCGCGGCACCCGGCAGGAGTCCGGCGTGCGGTTCGCGACGGACTTTGTCCGCCAAGGTCACGGCCAAGCCCTTGTCGGCGGCAATGGCGCGATAGCCGGTGGCGATGGTATTCCAGTCGCCTTGTCCCAAAGGGGTCAGCCGGATCACGCGGGCGGAACGGCGCAGGGCAACGGAGGTCACCAGCCGTTGCTTCACCCCGTCCTCGGGAGCGAGAACCGAATGGAGTTCGGGGAAGACATAGGCATCGTCCCAATCCAGCGCCAGAGCTGAGCCCCGTTTCACGAGCCCCACCATGTTCATGTGGCAGCCCTCGTAGTCCGAGGTGCCGAAGGTCCGCTGGAAGGCGACCCCGCTGTCGGCCCGGATCAGCAGGCCCTCGCGGCAGGGAACGACCGCGTAGCCCTGTTCCGCCGCAGTGACCGCCAGCGCATCGCCGAAAACACGCACATCGCCCAGCCCCTCGCCGCCGTAGGCCAGCTCCACCGAACGCCCCTTGCGGACCAGGCCGAAGGCCAGACTCGTCCCATTCGTGGCCACCAGCCGCACGCGGATCGGCAGTCCTGCCGGATTCGTCGCCACCTCATGGCTGGCAAAGGTCTCCGTCATGCCTGGCGAGGCAGTCCCCGTCGTCGGCCAACGCACACCGGAGCGCGTGTCCTCCAGCGCCCAACGCCCCGTCGCGGTCTCCACGCTGACCGCCAATCCGTCGCCAACCAGCCTCACGGTTTCCGCATGCATCGTGCCTACTCCCAGAAAAGCAACCGCAGCCAATAAGGGGAACGTACGTCCACGCATGGAAGGAATCCTCGCATACCGATCCGATTTGGGCAGAACATAGGCGTGCTGCAACCACAGGGCAACCCGCTGCACGCCTTCTGCGAGTCCTGTGGAGTCGCGGGATCCCGAGAGGCCCTGCTCCACACCATCGGTATCCGTATCGAGGACCAATGGGCAGCGTCGCAGAGAAGGTGGGGTGTTGCCGCCGCCGGTATCAGCCGAGGACGACGTCGCCGGTCCCGGCGTCGAGGACGGTCGTGGAGATGGGCGGAAGGTCCAGGTCGACGACGGTACCATTGCGGAGCCGAATCTGCCGTTGGCCACCATCGACCGTATGCACGGTCACCAAGCCCCCCCCCACGATCAGGGCATCCGGGGCTTCGAGATAGATGTGGGCCCCAGTTTGGCGAAAGACCTCGCGCAGAAGCGCCGAGTCATTG
>QKCY01000401.1 GCA_003245525.1 Victivallales bacterium
CTCTCCGGGCGGGGCGTCGGGGTTGTACAAGACCCGGCAAAACCAGGTGTCGCGGTCACTGCGCACCAGATCGTGGTGAACCACCATGCTGTAGGCCTGGATACGCTCGGGGAAGATGGCCGCCTCGGCCAGGGCGCGGCCCATGCCGTGCTCGTAGGGCTTGCCGATGATGGGCGTGCCGGGTCCCACCATATTGCCCTCGGTGAGGGCGATCCGGATATCCGTTCGCCCCAGACCCTCCAGTTGCCGCCGCAGGCCGTGATGCAAGAAGCGCAGTTCGTACCAACTGCCAAGCAGGCCCCGGAACGCGCTCTCGCCGTCCAGCGGCTTCACCCGGCAACCGCCGGTCATGTAGACATGGCAGGAGAGATCGGCGACATCCTGTAGTCCCGCCGCCGCCAGTCCGTCCACCACCGCCTTGCCCCAGCGCCAGTCGCTCCAGTTGTAGCCGTCGGCGGTAATGACGAACTTGGCCTCGGCATCCACTTCTTTGATGGCCCGGTAGAAGGCCTGGCACTGCTTCAGATAGGTCTCGGGCGAGAGCAGCGTGTAGTCCTCGTTGCCGAACTCCCAGAGCACGTGGACCCCGGCCTCCTGCGCCCAGCGCGCCACCTGCTGCGCGTCGCGCACGGCGTCGGCCGTCTTTTCGGGCGCATAGGCGAGGGGGCGCGGCGCGACTTGGAGCGCGGTTTTGGCCTGGTCGGTGCCGAAGGAGGAGTCCTGCTCGGCGATCCGGTAGGCGGTCATGGTCGCCGGGTCCACCCAGTGCGCGATGTTCAGTTGGTACAGCGCGTCGGACCCCACCGTCCGGCAGAGCTTCAGGAACACGCGGGTGTCGGTCCACTGGAACCGGGTGCGGTCGAGGATGTAGTCCCGGCGCACGGTGCGGAGCGCGTCCATCGTCTCCGGGCCGTGAATGCTGTAGGCGTGGCACCAGGTGCCGCCTGGGAAGCGCATCAGCCGGATATGCAGGGAGCGGAGCATGGCCGCCAACTCGTCGAACAGCGCCGGATCGTCGCCAATCCGGGCCACGCCCAGTTCGGGATAGGCCAACTGCACCGCGTTGCCGTAGGGATTGGCCGGAACGACGCCGGTCGTGCCTGGCATCTCGATGCTCACCACCAGCGGTTGCCGGTAGCGGGCCATGTCCGGCAGATGGTCGGCAGCAGGAATGGCTACGGCACCGGTCATGGTCAGAACCAGAATGGCGGCGAAGCGAAGATCACGCACGGGACGTCCTTGACTGATGGGCTTGCCTACTGGCTAACCTAGCGGTCGGCAACCCCCTGGCAAGCCAGCGGTGGTCCCGGAGGTCGGGCGAAGGGAAAGGTGTTCCCTTCGCGGCGAGCGCGACCCGTCCGGGATCAGGCTTGCTTCGTCAAGGGGCGCAGGACGGGCTCAAGGCAATCCGCCATCCGCATGTAGCCCAGATCGCTGGGGTGGGAGGCGTCCAGCGAGCCTTCGCTATCCGTGCCGAAGAGATCGCGGCCGGGGACATAGTAGAGATCGCCCATGCCCTCGCGGACCAGCCCGTCGTAGATCTCGCGGAACCGCCGCCACTTGGTTTCGTGGCTCTGCTTCACGGCGGGTTTGATCCAGTAGTTGCCCAGGGGGCGGTCCTCCACCAGGACAATGGGCACGTTGGGGCGGAGGGTGCGCAGGTGGCGGACGAAGGCTTCCGCCCGTTCCTCGACGAGATCCAGCCCCATGTTGGGCAAGGTGTCCAGGATATAGACGCTCGCGTCGATCTCGGCCAGGAGGTCGGCGAGGGCAATCTCCATCTTGCCATTCCCCGAGAACCCCAGGTTGATGACGGGCTGCCGTAGGCGACGGCCGAGGATGGAGGAATGGACCATTCCCGCATGGGACGCATAGGCCCCGTGCAGAATGGAGGTGCCATAGAAGACCAGCGGCTTCGCCGGATTCGGGGGCACGGGCGTGAACGCATTGCCGTCCGGCACCCCGATCTGTAGCTTCAGCACCGGATTCCGCATCGGCAGGTAGAGCCGGAAATCCCGCAGGTCACCGGCCATGCCTTCGATCACGCAGACTTCAGGAGTCTGGGACTCCAGCTTCTGCGTGGCCGCCGCCCAGCGCCAGGAGCCGTTGTCGTCGGCGTAGAGGTCCAGGCCGCTGAAGGCCGCCACCGGGAAGTTCGCCTCGCCCATCTGGGTCGAGCCCAGTTGCCAGCGGGCGTGGATCGTCGTGGCGTCGGTACGGAAACTGGCGTACATCCCGGTGCCCGAATGGCTCAGGTTCCAGACCGGCTCCGGCACCATGCCCTTCGCCTTCGCAGGCAAGCGGTCGAAGGGCGCTTCGGTGTCGCGCCAACCTTGGCCTTCGATTCCCCAGTCCAGTACATCGAACCACTGCATGATGGTATTCCTGTCCGTATGGCAAAAGGTGGGAAACCTAGCGCCTGTGGCCTAGAAATACCCGCCGCGATCATGGATTTCCTGGGCAGGAAGGCCAGCTTCGACCCATTCCTTGATCTCGTCCTCGTTGCTCTCGATCTGCTCGGCGCGCTTGAGCACGGCGACGGCGATCTTGCGGGGGATGAGCACGGCCCCGTCGATGTCGGCCAGGATGATGTCGCCCGGGCGGATGATGAGGTCGCCGACGAAGATGGGGACTTGATAGCCCACGATCTTGGTGTGGGAGAGGGCACCATTGCTGGTGCGGTAGCGGTACCAGATGGGGAAGCCCTGTTCGAGGATGTCCTTGGTGTCGCGGATGCCGCCGTCGATGATGGCCCCGCGGCAGCCGCGGCTGATGGCGGCGCGGGTCATGACGCCGCCCCAGTGCGAGGCGTGGTCGTCGCCGTTGGCGTTCCAGATGACGATGTGGCCGGCGCGCAGTTCGTCGAGCATCTTCACGCGGATTTCCAGCTCGCCGCCCATGGTGGGGTCCTTGACGGCCTTGACGGTGAAGGCTTCGCCGCAGACGACCATCTCGTCGCGCAGGGGCATGATGTTGGTCGGCAGGCCCTGGTTGGGCAGGCACATTTCGCGCAGCACATCATTGACCGCGCCGGTGTAGAGCCGCTCGAAACGGGAGCAGAGCTCTTCCAGGGGCATGCCGAGATCGACGATCTCGACGGTGTCGCGGATCTCGCGCAGCTTGTCGGTATTCATCTTGTGACTCATGGCGGAACTCCTTCTAGAGGTAGGGGATGTGCTGGGCGTCGAGCAGGCCTTTGAGGTAGCCGATGGCGAACAGGTGGCCGAGCATGGCGTAGCCGGGAATGTCCGGTCGTTCGCCATGCATGGTGGGCACATGGTCGTCGCGAATGGGGCCGGTGAAGCCGATCTCGTGGTAGAGTTTGAGCATGGCCGCGAGGTCGGTGGGGCCCTCGTCGTGCCAGACTTCGGTGAAATGCCGGGCGTCGCCCTCCACGTCGCGGATGTGGACGAAGAAGAGCTTGTTGCGGGCGGCGAACCGGCGCGCCCAGTGCTCCAGATCCGCCCCCATGAGCCGGTAGTTGGCCTGGCAGAAGGTGACGCCGTTGCTGGGACTGGGAACCAGATCCAGCGCCCGTTCGACGGCCTCCGGCGAATGGAAGATACGGGGTACGCCGCCCATGGCAGGCAAGGGCGGATCGTCGGGGTGCAAGCCCATGCGCACGCCCAGCCGCTCCGCCTCGGGCATGACGGCCTGGAGGAAGTAGGTGTAGTTGTCCCAGAGCTGTTCCGGGGAGAACTCCAGTTCGGGCGCAGGGGGCAGCTTGCCCACATCGAAGGCCGTCGTCAGCGACCCGCCGCGCAGGGGAATGTCGCAGGAGGTGCGGTGCCAGTCGTGTTCGGCGCTGCGGGCGCGGGGCATGAAGTTGTAGCAGATCAGGTCGATGCCGAGTTCGGCCATGTTCCGCAGCAGGCGATGGTAGCGCTCGATATCCTCGTCCCGTCCTGGCTCGCCGCGCTTGATGCGGGACATGTCGAACTGATCGCCCTCCAGGCCAATCACGGTGTAGCCCGCATCCACGAACCGGTCCCGAACCGTGCGCAGGGCGTCCAGCTCGTAGGGCGCGGCCAGACCGGTCAGTTGCGGGGCCGCTTTGACGACCGCGTGGGTCACGCCGATCTGCCGGGCCAGGATCCAGCGCTCGTCGGGAATCGCGGGAAGAAGGAGGGTGAATTTCATGGGAGTTCGAAGTTCAGGGTTCAGAGTTCTCAGTTGTAGCGCAGGCGTCTCGCCTGCCGGGGAATGATGGACATGGTGAATTTGGGTGTGAGTTCTGGGGTTCGTGCTTCGGAAGAGCAGGCGGGACGCCTGCGCTACACAAAACCATTCTGCATTCTTACTTCTGCATTCTGCATTTCTCAGAGCGTCATGCCGCCGTCGACGAAGATGTTCTGGCCAGTGATGTAGCGACCGGCTTCGGAACAGAGGGTGAGGGCCAGTCCGGCGCAGTCCTCGGGCATGCCGATGGTGCCGGAGGGGATCTTGTCCAGGACCTTCTGGCGGTAGACCTCGTTGGATAGGGCCGCCACGTTGCGGTCGGTATCGATCACGCCGGGGGCGAGATTGTTGACCGTGACCTGCGCCGGGGCGAACTGGCGGGCCAGGTTCTCGCAGAGGTTGAGCGCGGCCGACTTGGTAGCGGCGTAGATGGCCATGTCCGGGTGCTGCCGGTTCTGGTTGACGCTGCCGATGAGGAGGATTCGCCCCCATTGTTGGGCGAGCATCGCGGGCGCGAAGCCCTGGATCAGTTCGAGGCTGGAACGCAGGTTGGTGTTGACCTGGGCGGCGAACTGCTCGGGGTCGATCTCGGACCACTTGGTCTTGTACTGGAGCGAGGCGTTCAGTACGAGGATGTCGGTCTGCCCGACCTCCTCGACCAGCCGCCGGTTCGCGGCTGTGTCGGCGATGTCGGCATGGCAACCAGCCACGTCCAGACCCTCCGCGCGGAACTCGGCAAGGGTGGCGTCCAGCGCCTCGGACGGGCGGCTGCCATGCACGAAGACCTTCGCCCCGGCCTGGCCGAGAATGCGGGCGATGGCCTTGCCGATGCCCCGCGAGGAGCCGGTCACGAGCGCCGTGCGCCCGGTGAGATCAAAGAGTTGGGTCCATGCAGTCATCGGAGAATCGCCTCCTGGTCAACCTGAAAGAGAACATCGCCAAGAAGGCACGGAGGGCACGAAGGGAATACTGCGCGCAGCGCCCGGAGACTCCGGGCGTTGCGCGGGATTGTTCTTCCTTCTCTTGTGTTCACTTCGTGTTCTTCGTGCCTTCGTGGTGGATACGAAATCAGCCGAGCTTGAGGGTGAAGGTGTTGATCGAGCCCTTGGCCAGTTTCAGCGTGTGGCGGGACACTCCCTGGTCGGTTGCCACCTCCACCTCGTAGTCGCCGTAGAATCCCTGGAAGCGATTGGCAGCGCCAGCCGTGTAGTCGAGGGTGGCCCGGGTGGTCCACTCCTGCTTGATCAGGCGTTGCAGGGCCTCGTAGGCGGGTTTGGGGGAGAGGTCGTTGTTGAGGAGGCCACCCTTGTACTGGTTCTCGTTCCAGTTGCTGCCTGCCCGCACGTAGGCGGTGTCGTCGACCAGATTCCAGTAGACGATGCCATTGAGCGACGCATGGCTGAACCAGAGCCGGTAGAGCCGTTCGACCACTTCTTTCTGGAAGGCTGAGCCGTCGCCGAGTTCGGCGCGTCCGGTGATGGTGATCTCGGAGATGTTCACCGGCAGGCCGAGTTTGCCGTAGAGGTCCAGCAGGTCGAGGACGTAGCGGGGATTCAGGCGGCCGTTGGCTTCGCCGCGCATGTGCTCGGGGTTGGGAGTGAACTGGTGGTACTGCAGGCCGATCGCCCCGAAGTTGAGGTGCGACAGGCTCTTCAGATGCCGACAGAGCATGTACATGGCGGTGTATTCGCCGTGATTCTGCCAGCAGGCGTAGTCGTTGTAGGTGAGGACCGCGCTGCGCGGCATGGTCCGGGTTGCGACTTCGAAGGCGATCTCCACATGCCGTTCCGGGCCCCGGTGTTCCACGCTGAACGGGTTGTGCTCCACGGCCTCGTTGCAGACATCCCAGATCCCGATCCGGTGACCGTAGCGCGCGGCGATCTCCGTGAT
>QKCY01000577.1 GCA_003245525.1 Victivallales bacterium
GATGCCCAGTTCCTGCCAGGGAATCGCCAGTTCGACACTCCAGCCATCGGCCTGGATCGCGGTTTTCCCCTGCCATGTGGGATTCCAGCTCGTATCGGTCTCGGCACCCACCTTGGCATCCCAGAGGGTGCCGTTCGGTGCCAGGATGAAGTGGGCATGGGGTAGTCCACTCGCCTGGTCGGTGACGAACAGGTCCACGCTGTCGCCCAGCCAGATGGTGTCATCCCGCCTCTCG
Source organism: Victivallales bacterium (assembly GCA_003245525.1). Classification (GTDB taxonomy): domain Bacteria; phylum Verrucomicrobiota; class Lentisphaeria; order Oligosphaerales; family Lenti-02; genus Lenti-02. The sequence continues at coordinate 236 of QKCY01000577.1, forward strand.
CCGGTAGATACAATCTTCTTCGCCTGGGGCTCGGGGCAGCGGACGGCGACATAGAGGAACTGGTCGTCGTAGCCCACCCAACCGGTGGTCTCGACCTTCGGGGCATCCTTGGTCCCGAGATAGGGCAGGAAGGCGGGCAACGGCGTCGCCGCCGCCCATTCCTCCGCGCCAAGCGTACCGTCGATCACCGGAGCCTGGGGCAGCCGCCGCACGGAGGCCTGGCGCGTGGTCAGAGCCTTCTCGATCTCGGTTTTCTCGCGGACTTTGGCGCGAGCGATGGCATCGTCCATCGTGAACCCGAGTGGCTGGCCCTTGTCCAGCTTGGTCCGGGCCGAGACCACGGCTGCCTCCAGCCCTTCCGGCACCTTGTTCTGCCACCAGTTCATCTTCTCGCTGTAGAGCCAGACGAACTCGTCGGTGGTGGTCATGGCCCAATAGACATTGTGCTCGAACCACTGGGCGCGCTCCTCGGGCGTCATATAATGGCTCAGAAAGGTCTTGGAGCGCAGGTCGAACAGGTGGTCCACATAGAGCGCCTGGGATGCCTGGGTTTGCAGGAGGAAGGTGTTGACATTGTCCGGGGCCACCAGCCGCAACCCCGTCTGCCGCATGGCGTGGTAGCTGCGGAAGAAGCTTTCGCTGTTCTGGTAGTAGTAGGAACTCTCGTTGCCGTCGGTGAGGGCGACCCCCGGCCCCGCCGCCAATAGCATGCCGTTGAGGAAGTCGAAATAGAGCCCGTAGTGGTGATCCTGGAGCCGGGCGTAGGGATCGGCGTCCTGCGCGAAGGACCGGGCGTAGCTGAAGGTGAAGAAGGTGTGCACCACCGCGTTGGGCAGTTCCTGCTGGATCGCCTGCATGAACTGTGCGCCCCGTTGCCGGGCGATCTCCCGGTACTCGGCAAAGGACTTGGTCGCCGCATGCTTCTGGGTGGGGTAGTGCCAGGGATCGGCGCCATAGGGTTCGGCATCGAAGGTCAGATGGCATCTCCCCGCCTTGGCCGCCCGCGCCATGAGCCCCACGTTGAAGAGCACGTTGGCCCAGTCCTCGTCGCTGAACCAATCCATGTCGGAGGCCGAGTACATCATCAGGAAGTTGCTCTGGAACCGCTGCCAGTCGATGGTAGCCAGGGCCGCGAAATCATCGGCGAAATCCGTCTCCTTGTACCGCCCGCCCCGGAAGACATTGCCCCGGTTGCCCCCGGCCAGCCGCATCATCAGGCCGTCGAAGGGGCGTTGCTCCATCTCGCGGATGTGGTCGCGCACAAAGGCGGGCGTCGGCACATCCCAGCCGTACTCGATCAGCTTCTTGGTGGCGGGCAAGCGCGACGTCTGCGCTTCCACCCAGCCCGCCAAGGTCAAGCAACTCGCGAAGAGAGCCACGAGAATCCGCTGCATGTCCTGCCTCCTAGCGCCAGCCGTCGATGCTGGCCATGGGTTTGAGCACGTCCACCAAACCGAGCGTACCATAGCAGATGTAGATCCAGCGATCGTGGTCGAAGTCGCCCTGGCCGATCACGTTCGGGACCGACTGGGGCGACTGCGGCGAATACATGGCGCAGAGGGCGCGGTACATTTCGGCCCGGACTTCCGGCCCGGCCCCGAGCCGATGCACGCCATAGGCCAAACCATCCAGATTCAGGGCCGAACGCCCGCCACCGTCCAGCCACCAACTCGCGGACGACGATGCCATCGGGACCAGGAAGGCCCGCTGGATGTAGTCGGCATAGAGCTGCCTGCGCTCCGGCGTGGTGGCGAAGGCGTGGGCGAAGATATAGCTCTCGATGAACGCCCCGTGGAGCCGGTTCGCCCGGGCCATCAGCCAATCGGCATCGGCTTCGGCTTGCCGCTCCAGTTCGGGTTTGCCCCGGAGCGCGGCATAGCCGTAGGCACCGGCCAGGGAGCAACCGATGGTGTAGGTGTTGTTCTCCGGCGAGTAGATGCGGGTGGGGGCAGCAAGCGGGACGATGGGACGCTTGCCGTAGTCCTGAAGGCACCAGCCCACCCCAATCCCCCCGGTCGGCACCCGGAACTCCTCGCGGTAGGCCATATAGCGGGCCGCGCTCTCCAGCAGGCGCGCGCGCTCCCCGCCATGGGTATAGGATACCAGGCGCAGAATGCCGACCACGATCTCGCCCCCGTCGGCCACGTAGCATTCCTCCCCCTTGCGGGTGATGCCGTACCCCATGCGGTAGCCGCCATCCTCGCGCTGTTCCGCCATCATCAACTCGCCCCAGCGCAACGCCGTCCGCAGGTACTCCCGGTCGCCGAGGATCTCGTAGCCGCCAAGCAGCGTGCGCATGCCCCGGTTGTCGATGAAGGAGAAACCGTGCAGCTTGCCGTCGTCCTTGGCCTGCTCCACCATGAAATCGCAGATGGCCCGCAACTGCCCGACCAGATCCAGCGTGAACGTGCGCGGCCCGGAGACGGGTCCCGTCGCCTCGACCACTTCGACCGTCAAGTCCAACCCCTCCTCCTCCAGATTGGGTACGGGCAATCCCTGGGCCAGGACTGCGGTGACGCTGGCGGCATGGCGGGCGGGCAAGGTGACCGGGTGCTGCCCCAAGGAACGCTCGCCCTGGCGCAACGCCACGCTCAGCCGGGCGGGCGACGGCGAGGGATTCGCCACCGGGAGTACCACGTCCATGACCACCTGGCCATCCTGGATCCGGAACACCGGTTGCGGCCCCTGTAGCCAGATGCCCCCCGCCAGGGCGCGAGCCGCCTCGGCCACGGTCTGCGCGATGGGTTCCGGCAACTCTCCGGGTCCGTTGGCAAAGGCAAAGGTCGCCCAGCGGCTGCCTGCCAGTGGACCCTCCCGATGTACCGTCAGCGCCGCGCAGGGAATCTCGTTTCCGATCCGGTTGCCTGCCGTCAGCAACGGCACATTGAAGGCCGCATTCCGCTCGGCCAGTACCCGGGCCAGCGGACGGCGTTTCCCGCTGGCCGCGGGGGTCACGTCCGCCACCTGCCAGACCCGCCAGTCGCCTTTGGCCAAGGTCCCATCCGCCACCCGGCGCAGGCGGGAGCGGGTCAACTCCTCGCCGACAATCCGGACAGGGGGCGGAATCGCCCACGGCTCGCGGGTGTGCTCGGCACCGAACCAGCGGGCTGCGGTGAGCTCCTCGGGCACAAAGCGCGGTGCCCTAGACACGGCGACACTCGGGACCTCCGCCCGCAGGAACCGCACATTGCGCAGTTCCACCCGGTGCTCGCCCGGCCCAACCATGGCCTTGGTCGTGCCGACCAGCACCTGGGCCAGGCGCTCGGGATGCAGCCAATCGTCGCTTCCGCCCCGCTCCTTGCTCGCGTAGGCGGCGCATTCCGCCAGATGGAAGCGATGGGTGGACCAGGTGGTAGTCAGAGGCAGGATCCGTTTCCAGCGCGAGCCGTCCTGCTCGTGGAACTCCAGGCAGACCCGTGGCGTCGCCTCGTCACCGCGCAGCGTCAGTTCCAGCACCGCATCCTTGGCTGACAATGGGGCAATCGCCGTTTTGCCGTAGGCATAGGATTGCAGCTCGAAGGACAACTGCCAGCCCTGCCGCGACGCCTCCGCCGTCACAGCGTCCTCCGGCCCGCAGTTCGTCGGCTCCCACGCGACATCGGCGGGAAGAGCCGCCAGCACCTCGTCTCCCGCCGCCAGGGCGCGCAGGCCCTGGGCCGTCTGGTACAAGGGCTGCCGAAACGGCGCGCCGCCGAGCGTCAGCACCGCGCCGCCGCCGAGGCAGAAATCCGGAAGCAGGGAGGCCAGTTCCACCGGATAGGACTCGCCATAGGGCAACACCAGCAAGTCCGTGTTCTCGGCCCGCAAGGCCCCGGACGCGACCAGTTCAGCGGCAGTCTTCGGATCGGCCTGGAAGCCGCCGCTCTGGATGGCAGCGCCCAGGTTGGCGGGCACGTCCGGCAGCCCCTTCTCCTGCCAGAGCCAAGCCAGCGGGGCGCGCTGGATCACCGGATCGCCCGCCAGTCGCTCCAGCGTCACATCGTCCAGCCATGCCGTGCCCGTCGCCCCCGGTGCCGGGGCCCATAGGGAGAAGCGGACCAACATGGTGGCGGCGGCCGGGGGAATCGGCCGGTCGGTACCGCGCCCAAAGGCGATCTCGCCTTCCTGCCAGTCGCCCGGCTGGGTTCCGCGGACCACGATGCCGCCATGCATGGCCAGGAACTCGCCGGTCGCCGAGTAGAAATAAAGGCGCAGGCCAAAGTCACCGACCGCAATGCCGCCGTTGCGCAGGGCGGCGCGTAGGCGGTACGTGCCCTGGCGTGGCAGGTCCTCGCCCAATGGCAAGCGGGGCGAATCCACGCCGCCAATCTGCTCGCGACACGTCACCTGCACACAGTGGGTGCCGCCATGAGCGCCCTGGTCCACCACCTGGACACAGGTCGCGGCCCCGAAACTGAGTTGCCAAGCCCCCAACCCGGCCTCGAACCCACCATCGGGCAACAGGTTATCTGCCTGGACAGTCCAGGACAGGATTACTACCGGGAACGCGAGCCAACGCCAACAGTTCATGTGGGTTCCCCTCGAAGGAGGCAGGCAGGGCGCAATGCGGATGCTAACCTATGGGTGTTCGCGCATTCCGCAACCTACCACGCGCAGTGGGGAGAACCCGGAGGCGGCAGTCGTAGAACAGCGGCTATGAGCGCAACATCACCGGGAAAGGGGGCTGATTCGGTAGCCTGCACGACTTGCGGGAGACGGGTTGCGGAATCATGGTTAGGGTTTGCCCGAGCCGGTCTCCGTGACGCTCCTGTTCAGTCGAAAGCAGACGCATGGCACGTATCCAGGAAGACGCCCCGATCCAACGCAACCACCGCCTGCAAGGCGACTATTTCCAGGTGGACCTCCACGCCCCTGGTATCGCGGCGGCCACCCAGCCCGGCCAATTCGTCCACGTGCAATTGCCCGGCTTCGAGCACCGGGTCCTGCGCCGCCCCTTCAGCATCTACGACGTGGATGCGAAGACGGGACGGCTGAGCGTCATCTACAAGACGGTCGGCGAAGGGACTGCCCACCTAGCCTCCCTGCCCACCGGCACGGTGATGAACCTGCTTGGTCCGCTTGGTGTCGGTTTCTCGGCTCCCCCGGCTGGCACCCAGCCCATCGTGGTTGCAGGCGGTTACGGGTGCGCAGCCACCTACCTTTTCGCCAAGCGCAGTCCGGTGCCGCCGCTGGTACTCATCGGCGGCCGGTCGGCGGGCGACATCCTGCTACAGCGGGAATTCGCGGCGCTCGGTTGCGAAGTCCGCATCTCCACCAACGACGGCAGCCAGGGACATGCCGGGTTCGTCACGGCCCTGCTGGAGCAGGCTTTGGACCGCGTTTCCTCCCCCTTTGTCGTTTCCTGCGGCCCCAACCCCATGCTCTACGCGGTGGCCCGGATTCTGGCCGAACGGGGCCTGGACGGCGAAGTGAGCCTCGACCACGCCATGTGCTGCGGCGTGGGGGCCTGTTTTGCCTGCGTCGTGAAGCTCAAAGCCGCCAACCCCGACGGTTGGGAATACGTCCGCACCTGCCTCAACGGTCCGGTGTTCAAAGCCTCCACGGTTCATTGGGAGTAGGACTGGGAAGGACGCAAAGGACGCAAAGGACGCAAGGGACCGAAAGGACTAGCTCGATAGCGGAAAGCAGCACGAAAGCTCTGCCACCATTTCTCTCAGCAGGCGGGACGCCTGCGCTACATTTTCCACCATTCCACCATTCCATTCCTTAGCCCATGCGCATTTTCTTCGTCATCTGTGCCGCTGTGCTCCTCCTGGCCGGGAGTCTGACCTATCTCACCCAGCCGGAGAAGCAGACCGAAGTACCGATCATCTACTGGG
>QKCY01000078.1 GCA_003245525.1 Victivallales bacterium
GGTCAGCGAAGCCCCCAGGAAGAAGTCCTTCGTCTTGGCCAGGAAGTAGGCCGCCGTGCCCACGGCCCAGACCACGAGGCCGACGAAGCGGAACCCCTTGTAGTAGACGAGTCCGGCCCCGGTCTCGAAATCCACCCCGGTCAGGTTCCCGCGCCGGGTGAAGAAGTAGTCGGTGAGCAGGACGGCGAAGAGCGGCACGAATATCCCGCCGATGATCAGCAGGAAGCTCTCGTACTGGCTCAGGTCCACGCAGAAGGCGAGAACGATGGTGCCCAGGCCGGTGGCCCAGACCGTGTAGACCGGCTTGATCTTCGGGTGGATGTTGAACAGGGAACAGGCCGAGGAATAGATGTCCGGGAAATCGCTGGTGACCGTCGAGGCGATGACCAGCAGCATGGCAGGCAGCGCCAGCCCGGCGGCTCCCATCACGGTCAGCAGACTTAGGGCGGGATCGGTGTTGCCTGTGGCCAGGTAGACCATCAGGCCGATCAGGTACATCAGGCTCGACATGATGCCGTAGCCGATGAAGCTGGCCCAGAAGGCTCCCTTGGTACTGTCGGCCATCCGCGAATAGTCGGCGATCAGCGGGGCCCAGGAGATGGGCATGACGATGACCAGGTCCATGAGCCGCATGCCAGTGGGAAAGGAGAACCCCTCGCTGGCACCCTTGGCGAAGCCCCGGTACTCCGGGCGGGTGAGGAGAATGTAGACCATTCCGGCGGTCAGGATGAGCAGGGCGATCACCACCCCGTTGCGCACCGCCTGCGACCGTCGTTCGCCGACGAGCAGAGACCACGCCAGGGTCCCGCCGCCGATCAGGATGATCCAGAACTCGCGACGGGCGAGGATGCCGCCGAACTTCTTCCCGACTTCGGCTCCGATGTCGCCGCTGAGGGCCAGCATGATGGTTGCCCAGCCGACGAGCTGGAGCACGTTCAGCAGGCTGGGAATCGCCGAGCCGCGATTGCCCAGGGCCAGCCGCGTACTGGTCATGGCCATGACCCGGTGCTGGGTGCCGATCACCCCGGCGGCGCTGGTAACCAGGCCGCCAAGCACATGGCCGACCAGGATGATGAGCAGGCCCCAGCCCAGACCCGCCAGGCCCAACTGCTGGCCGGCCCAGATTTCGCCCACCGACACCGCGATACCGGCCCACATCAGGCCCACGGTCAAGGAGTTCACGCCAGTCTTGTTCTCGATCACGGTACGCTGTTCCTTAGTTGGCCACGTCGACCGCGACCGGTTGGAGGACCCGGATCAGATCCGCCGGGGAGATGGCGACCAGGAAGCCGCGATGTCCGCCGTTGATGTAGATGCGGTCGAGCCCGGCGATGGTTTCCTGCATATAGACGGGCATCCGCTTGCGGGTGCCGAAGGGCGAGGTGCCGCCCACCCGGTAGCCGGAATGCTTCTCGGCCACGGCGGGATCGCAGGGCTTCACCTGCTTGACGCCGATGATCCGGGCGAGATTCTTGGTGGAGACGGAATGGTCGCCGTGCATCAGGACGATGAGCGGGCTGCCCGTGTCGTCCTCCATGACCAGCGTTTTGACCACGGCATGCTCGTCCACGCCGAGGGTCTGCGACGAGACGGCGGTACCCCCGTGTTCGACATAGTCGTAGAGGCATTCCTCGTAGGGAACGCCTTCCTGCCGCAGCAGGCGGGTAGCCGGGGTGACCGGGACTCTTGTCTTGGAACTCATGGCGCTGTCCGTCTAGGTCAGGAGAATGCGCACCAGATGGCGCAGGTGGCAGACCATCGCCACCACTACGGGACCGGTGAAACCAACGGAAATATAGCTCCAGCCCAAGACCAGACCATGCAAACCCGTGAGCACGATGGCCAGCGCCAGCACCTCCAGGGGCAGATACTCGCGCAATTGGAGCAGCAACAGGCCCTGGTGGGCCAGAATCACCGCCACCAGCCCCACGGTCTGCCGGCGACTCAGCCGGACGGCAAACGCATAGGGACCCGTGACCGCGACGAGGGTCTGGAAACATCCCACCCACGGCAAGGCCAGCAGCACGGCCCAGACGTTGTTCGGATAGCGTTCCGGCAGGTATTGCCGCAACAGGCGATCCTGGCAGACAGCGCAGACTGCCGCCAGCACCACGCCCAATGGCACGGCGAGGCGGAGGGCCAGGCGGGCTTGCTCGCGCCAGGGCCGTTCCTGCTTTCCCCAGGCGACCGTGACCAGAGCCAGGATCACGGTCACCACCGGCAGATACCAGAGCTGCATGGTGCGCAGGGTCGAGGCCGGAGTGGCATGCCAGATATAGGGGAAACAGGTCACAGCGGCCGCCAAACCCAGCGGCACGCCCCGGGCCAGCGTCGGTGCCGCAAGCAGCCGCCTCACGGTCCCACCTCTGGTTTGCTCTGGGCGGCGAGGGCGTGGCGCAGCACGTCGGCGAGTTGCCGCCGCGCTTCGGCTTGCCACGTCTCGACTTCCGCCTGGCGGGCGGCGATTTCGGCGGGCAGTTCGGGGGCGTCGGGCTGGGGCGGACGGGGAGGGTGTACGCGGGAGAGGTAGGCCACCGCATAGCCCCAGGCATCCGCCGCCGCGAGCCAGTCCTCGCGCTGGGTCGCCACCTGGGCGCGCCGCACCAGTTCCAGCGGGAAGGCAGTCAGCCGGTAGTTGACCCGGAGCGCCATCTCGTCCAGCACGATGCGCCGGGACCAATCGAGCATCTCGCTCGGGGTCCATACCCGATCCGACCGCAGCGTCAGCGGCTCGCTGGCAGGCGGCAGTTCCGAACGCTGGTCCACCTTCCGGGTCTCGACCACGGCGGCGTCGAGGAACGGGTGGCTGCTTTCCTGCACGAACTGCTTGCGGAAGAAGTGGTTCACCTCCATGTCCTCGGCGTCGTCGCCCAGCACGATCTGGAAGCCGATGCGGACGTGGGCCACCCGCTCGATGGTGACCACGTGGATGGCCCGGCGAGACACCGTTTGGGTGTAGCCCGCCACCAGATGCCCGTTGTCGAAGGGCTGGGGCTGGCTCGTCTCGGTCACCTCGCGCATCGAGGCCTTTTCGGTGGTCTCGTCGGCGCCAAAGTCGGCGATGCGGCCATGGGCCACCGTCAGGCTGCGGGGCAAGGGGTCCCCGGTCGCCCCGGTCGCGACCACCTGGGCGAAAGCCTGCTGCCCGGTCTGGGCCAGCATGTCCCGCAACCGGGTTTCCAGGTCACGCGCCCAGGTCTGGCCCAGACCTGCCGTGACGGAGGCGAAGGGCTCGATCCGGAGGGTGCAGCCCGCCTGGTTGGCCCGGAACCGTTCCAGCGAGGCTGCCGTCCGTTCCCGGGCCCAGCGCAGATGGTCCTGGACGCCTACGGGCAGAGCGTCGGAGCGGAACAGCAACACCATCTCCTGCATCCGGTCGGCCAAGGCGAGGTCCAAGCCGTGGCGCAGATGCAGGCTCACCTGCCGTTCGGCAAACTGCCGCCAGCCCGCGAAGGTGTCGGCCAAGGTCGCTCCGTAGATGGGGAGCAGGCGTTCCTCCGCCGTCTGTAGTACCCGGTACGGGAGGGGGTTGACCCGCTCGCTTCCGGCATCGAGGTAGCGGTAGGCCACGCCGCCGGGCCCGCTGTAGTCGCGCAGGCTGGCTAGCCAGGGCTGGAGCAGTTCGTACTGCTGCCAGGAGCGCAGGGGTTCCTGCACCGCCCGCAACTGGGCTTCCCACAGCGCCAGCCGTCCGGCCAGAGCCGTCTGGATCAGCGCCTCGACCTCGTCCGCATAGCGATGGAGGGCACCGGAGAAGCGCGCGTCGGCCTGCCACTGGGTCAGACGCAGCGAAAGCCGGGTTTCCAGGAGACGCACCCGGCGCTCGACGTCCGCCAGTTGCTGCTGGCTGGCGCCCGACAGGTCGGCGGTTGCTGGGCCCAGCGGGTCGCCATGGTAGGTCCGCAGGTACTCGCATTCGGCGGACACCACCATCTGGGGCAGAAAGAGGCGCTTGTCCGCCAGGCGTTGCGGAGTGTCGGTGTCGCGCAGCGTCCGCAAGGCGTCGCTGGCGTCCCGGTCGACCAGGATTCCGTCCAGTTCCTTCATGGCGCTGGTGAACTTGCGTCGGCGCTCCAGTTCCTCCACGGCCACCAACCGGTTCCAGAGCTTCTCCCGGACTTCGGCGGCAGCCAGCAGTTGCTGCACGTCGCGCCGGACCACATCGAGGCCGGGCAGCGGGGCGAGGCGCAAGCGGCCGTCGTGCCTCTTGTACCAGGCCGCAAAATCGTCCCGGAACCCCCGCATTGGTTCGGGCCACAGGCGGCCGTCCAGGCATTCGGCCAGACTGGGAGCCGCTTCGGGAGAGGCGTCGCCAGCGTCGAGCAGGGCTTGCAGCCGGGTGGTGAAGCCCGGTTGGGACTGTTGGGCGGCGACGGCCTGGCCCGACACGGTCAACCGCCCATCGGGACGGGCCGTCACCAGGCCTCCTCCCCGGTCGATCCAGCTCTGGCGGGCGGCAGCGGCCACCTCCTGGGCGGCCTGTTGGGCTCCGGCCTTGGCTTGGTCCACGGCACGGACGGCGACGGCGGCAAACCGCTCGCCGAACCAGGCGAAGAGCAGCAACCGTGGGGCCGCCGGAACGTCGGCCATGATCCGGTACACTCCCGGCGACTGCTCGACGGCAGCGGGGAGCATGGGGTCCACGGCAACCGGCGACGGGGCCGGAGGCGGCTCCGGCGCGGTCTGGCAACTGGTCATCGTCGCCAGGGTCGCCACTAGGGCAAGAACCAGCCAGAAGCACCGCAGCCGGCGATGCGCCAGATACGGTTCGTCAGGCATAGTACCCCTTCATTGCCGCCAACTCGCGGGGCAGATGCTGGGCATAGGGCTGCCAGTTGATCCACTCGCCGCTCAGGTAGCCTGCATAGCCGTCGGCAGCCAATAGGCGCACCGCGGCGGCGTGATCGATATCGCCCTCGCCGATGGGGACCATGAGCAGCTTGCCGTCGACGGTCATGCCATCGTGGAAGTGGCAGTGGCTGATCCAGGGCTTGAGGGTTGCATAGGCCTGGGCCATGGTCGCCTTCTCGACCCGCACCGGATGCATGATGTCCCAGTTTACCCGGATGGCGGGGTGGTCGACCCGCCGCATGACCTCGGCCACATGCTGGGGCAGGCACCAGTGGTCGTGGGTTTCGAGGCAGACCTTGACTTGGCGGGCCGCCGCGTGGTCCGCCACTTGGCGGAGCGCCGCCACCACGGCCTCGATGGCGGCTTCGCGTTTGATCCAGCCAGGGATGGAGCCACCAAAGACACGCAGGGCGGGAGCGCCGATGTCGCTGGCCAGATCGATGTAGCGCAAGGTGTCGTCCACATGCTTCTGGCAGTTCGCGGGGTCGGCGTAGCGGCAGGACGTGGCCACGCAGGAGAAGGCGATGCCGCTGGCCTCGGCCTTTGCCTTGGCCTCAGCCCGGTACGCGGGCGTGGCGTCGAGCTCGATGCCGTGACAATGGTTGCTTTCGACCCGCGGTTCGACCCCCTCGTAGCCATACTCGGCGGCGATCCGCAGCATCCCGTCCAGATCCAGATCGGGACAGGAGAAACTCATGAAGGAAAACTTCATCGGCTCGGACTCCATAGGGTAGGTATTCCACAGGCCATCACATGGCCTCTCCGTCGGCGATGAATCGGGCCAGTAATAAAGCACGGCCCCCGCGAAAGTCATCCTCCGGGCCATCCGGTTCCCCGAAGCGGAGGGGGTGTCTCCGAGCCTGTGGTTCGGTAGTGAAAACGGCCGCCCCCTATGGGGAATTGGCGCTTGCCGGACGAACCACGCGGCGGGTGGCATCGAGCAGCAGCACGGTCAGGCCATCCGGCACCGGAGGACTGATACGGACCTCCTCGACCACCGTCGGGGCTGGCAGTTCGATCTCCCACCACGGGCTGTACCGGTCGGCCAAGGTGCGGCTGGAGGTGTTGGACCGGCCATCCGCGGCGCACCCGGCGTAGTCCGAACCTACGGTTGAACTCTGGAAGGCGCGGCCAGCGAGGGCAACGTTCCGGCCCTGGCTGATAACCGCCACTTCGCCGAGGACCAACGAATGTCTCCTGCTGGCTGCCTCGATGCGCACATAGCAGACGCCGGGGCCGGGGGGAGGGACTGGTTTGGGGCTGGCCAGGAGCCACTGCATCCGGGCGATGGCGGCCAGGTCCAGGAGCTTGTTGGGGGTCTCCTGCCGCCACCGGTGCCAGGAGAAGTCGGCGCTCTGCCGACAACGGTCCAGCCAGCGCTGCTCTCCGGTTACGGCATGGAGCTGGAGCAGGGCTTCCACCAGATGGACCACGAAGAACGGGGGATCGTCGAAGTGGCCCTCGGTGGGGCTGTAGGGTTTGAACCAATGGTCGCTAGCCGCGGCCAGGCGTTCGGCTTCGGCGAGGTGCGCGGGATTCCGGGTGACGGCGTAGAGCTCCAGCCAGCCCTCGATCATCAGGGCGGTGTTGTAGGTGAAGGTCCAGCGGGTGATCTTCCCCGTCTCCACATCGATGTTGTCCAGCATCAGCCCCCGCTCGTCCTGGAGAGTGTCGCGGGTCCAGACGAGAAGCTTCTCGGCCAACTCCAGGTAGTGGCTGCGCTGGTTCCCATCGCTCAGATGCTTGCGGAGACGGAGGAGGGCGGTGGCGAGGGGGGCGTTGGAGCAGGTGTTCTTGGTGGGGTAGTCCGCCCGGTCCACATGCCAGTAGGAACCGCCCCCCCGCACATCGTCGATGCCCGCGAGGCAGCCTTCGGCGATGGCTGTGGCCTGGCCCAGATAGGCTTGGTCGCCGGTGGCTTCAAAGGCCTCCACGTAGGCCAGGATCAGCCACTGATTGTCGTCGTAGTAGACGTCTTCGGTGCCGCCGAGATAGGCGGAGTAGAGCTGCCGCCGGGGATTCGAGTAGGCTTCCAAAGCCGTCCGGAACGTGGCCATCTGGGGCGTGTACTCGGTGGCCCCATGGCGGACCGCCCCGGCCAGGACCGTGAACTGCACCCCGTTGGCCCACATCATGGCATAGGGCAAGCCCTTGGTCCGCCGGGGCGAGACTTCCAGATAGGCTGGCTTGGCCGGGTCCCAGAAGTCCCGCTGGATGACCTCGGTCAGGATCTGCGCCCGCTGCCGGGCCAGATCGGGCGGGGTCAGCGAACGGCATCCCGCGACCAGGACCAGGACGCCAGCCAGTAGCAGGCGGAGAGCTCTCGCCGAATTGTCAGCGACCGGCACAGCGAGCAAGGCGGACTCCTTTGTGGACGGGTGCCCTACAATACTGGCAGTCGGCTTCCGTTGCACGGGTAGCTGGCATGAATAGACTTGGGGGTCGCATGAGTCCTCTTCTCCACCCGCTCCGCATTCTGTCCCCGGTCTCTGCCTGCATGTACCCCCTGGCAGACTCGAACGGGCAAGACATTTTCGCTACGAGATTCCGACTTCGGCTTGGCGTGCAACCGGGTAGTTCCCAATGGAAAGGAGAGCGATCATGAAGACTCCGCCGCTGTTGCTCGCCAACTGCCTGGCACTGGTTCTTGCTGCAGGCTTGCCCCTGGCTGCTGGGGCTGCTCCCGGCGGTCGGCAACCCTACTCGATTGCCCAGGCAACTTCGCCCGAAGCGCAGCTCCATACCGCCGCGTTCAGCGGCTTGGCCTTCATCACCGGGGACTTCGGGGCCGCCACCTTCCTGCCTCCCGGCAAGGTCTGCGACTACTTCGGTTTCCAGTATATGCGCGACATCGACGCGACTGGCAAGGGACACAATCCCATGTTCCTCGACCGGGTTGCAGGCAATGCGCTGCGCATCCTGACCGAGACCCAGCGCCAGGAGCTCGCAGCCCTGGCGAAGGAGCAGGCGGAACCGCTGCGCCAACTCGCCCTGATGCGGCTGCCTGTCATCCAGGCGTTCCAGCGGGAACTCGACGGAGACCGGCCCGCTGGCAGTTCGGGTCTCAGTCCCGAGGCGGTGCGCGACTACATCGGCGGGGTGTTCGCCTTCGACGCCCGGCTCAGCTACCGCCGCGCCGAGGTCTTTGGCCACATTGCCACTGCTCTCTCCGCCAGCCAGAAGGCGGAGTTCGGGAAAATGAAGTTCGGCGACTTCACCACCTGGCCCAACACGGATCCCCGGGCCTTCATGCGCCGGGGCATGCCCCATCTGGAAAACGTGGCCTACATGACCTACGCCAGCGAGTTCTTCAGTTGGTATGCAGGTTCCACCGACGCGGATGTGTACTTCTGTCCGGAACGGCACGGCACCTACTTCGGCGGGTTCTACATGAAAGACATGCCCGCCATGGGCAAGCGCGACTTCGACATCAGCATGACGGTTACCGGCGACAGCGGCCAGGCTTTCCTGGCGGTGCTCACTCCCGGGCAACGCCAGCATCTCACCGGGCTGATGGCGGATCAGCAGACGGTCCTGGCGGAGATTGTCGCCATCCGGCGGCAGATCAGTACGAACCTGCGGGAGTTTCTGGCTGGAGAGACCCCCGACAAGGAGGCGGTCGAGGCCCTCGGTCGCCGCTATGGGGAGTTGGACGGCCAGATGTCGGAACAGTATGCCAGTGCCTTCGCCGCCATCAACCGGACGCTCACGACCGAGCAACGCCGTCGGCTCGTAGCCTTGCGCAACCTGGACGGGTATACCAGTGCCAAGGCCTACCTGTACTCCCAGCCGCTGGCAGGGCCGGTGGAGTTGCCCGACACCGATCGTTTCTTCCTCCCCGCTCCGGGCGGAAAGCAGTGAAACACCGTCCTCTCTGATCTTCCCCTTCCGCAACCGACGGCGCGGGGATGCCGCGCCGCCGGTCGGGGCATCTATTTCACCGGCACGAGTTGGATTTCGGCCAGGCGGAGTTGGGAATCGGGGGCGAAGGCGCTGGCCTGGACGATGGCCTCGTAGCTGCCTGCGTCCGGCAGGTCCACCTCGCCGAGCACGCTCACGGCCTCGGGGTGGTGCTGGGCGCGCGGACTGTCGCTATCCCGGTCCTTGACCAGAGCGGTGGACACGGTCTGCCCCGCCACGGTGAAGCTGACCTCGTGTCCGCCCTTCCAGGCGGCACCGTGGCCAGCGCTGGCGCTGATGAACTCCACCCGGAACGTGCCGCCGTGCTTGACCCGGAGCGGCCAGGCCAGGGCGTCCTCCGCCGCGCGCCAACCGGCGGTCATGCCGCCCTTGTCCACTTTCACTTCGCCACTGGTGGCGGCCATGTGGGCGGGCAGGATAATGCGGCCATTGGCCTGCTGCAAGGGGGATTCGTCCACGTCCACCGCTTTGGCCATATCCAAGCGGAGGACGGACACGCAGGGATCGGGGGCCTCGGCGGGAAGGGTGAGGTCGAGCTCGTGCCAGTCGGCCGTGTGGCTCTGCTTCACCTTGACCGTGGCATTGGGGGCCGCCAGCAGGGAGGCCGCGAGCACCCGGCTGCGCAGACCGGGCAGGCGGAGCTTGCCGTCGGCGGGCCAGCGGGTGACCATCAGGTAGAGGGACTTGCCCTTGCGGGTGATGCGGCCCCAATCGAACTCGTAGGGGTACGGGCTGGCTTCGCTCCCGTGGATGGCCTCGCCGTTCACCTGCATCCAGCGGCCAATCTCCTGGAGCAGATCGATGCTGGGCTGGGGAATCAGGCCCTCGCCGGTGGGCCCCACGTTCAGCAGGTAGTTGACCCCCTTGCTGGCCAGGTCCACGAGCAGGTAGAGGAGTTTGTCGGCGCTCTTCCAGTTGTGGTCGTAGCTCTTGTAGCCCCAGGTGTCGTTGAGGGTGGCGGGGGTTTCCCACGCGCCCTTCACGCGGCCGACGGGGATCTGGTTGTCGCCCATGCTGCCGTAGTCGCCCACATCGTGGCCGACGCGCCCGCTGACCAGGCAGTTCGGCTGGAGGCTGTGGACGAAGTCGCGCAGATCCTCGCTCTGCTCGCGGGTGATGATGACCGGGGTGTCGAACCAGATCAGGCCGATGTCCCCGTACTGGGTGAGCAGTTCGTGGAGATTGGGCTTCACCACGTTCTGCAGGTAGGCGGCGAAATCCTCGTGGGGACGGCTATAGGCGTCCGGGTTGTGCCAGCCCTTGCCGTTGGACTCCTCCCAATGGCCGGCTCCGCCTGGCGCATGCCAGTCCTGGGCCTGGGAGTAGTAGAAGCACATCCGCAGCCCGTACTTGTGGCAGGCAGCGGCCAGTTCAGCCATGGGGTCGCGGCCGAAGGGGGTGGCGTCCACGATGTTGAAGGGATTGCTGGCCGAGCGGAACATGCAGAAGCCATCGTGGTGCTTGCTGGTGATGACGAGGTACTTCATCCCCGCCTCGGCGGCCAGCTTCACCCAGGCGTCCGCGTCGAACTTCACGGGGTTGAACTGGGGCGTCAGCGCCTCGTAGTCCGCGATCGGGATGCGGCCATTGTACATGATCCATTCACCGAGGCCCCGGACCTGCTCGTCCTGCCAGGTTCCCGCCGGCACGGCGTAGAGACCCCAGTGGATGAACAGGCCGAAGCGCGCCTCGCGCCACCATTGCAGAGCGTCCTTGCCAGTCGTCATACCGGAACTCCTCGTTGGGGGGAATGCACATACCTCGCGCAGCTCAAAGCATACTCCCCGACCCAGCAGGAGCAAATCCCCAAGTACGTTCCGCTGTCGGTGATAGACTAGGGTGTGTAGGTGGCGCGGTACGGCGATGAGTCGTTCTCTGCGAACTGGTCATGTGCTCCAGTGCCCTTCGCCTTCACGGCGTAGAGGCGGTCGTGACAGGCAATGTAGAGCACGCCATCCGCCGCCACCGGCGTCGAATAGATGGGATGGTGCAGATGGACCCGGCCGAGAACCTGTTCTGTGTCGGCGGCGGCGAAGACCCAGAGGTCGCCACGGTCCGTGCCGATATAGACCTTGCCGTCGGCCACCAGGGGCGATCCCCAAATGTGGGCTTTGGTGTCGTGTACCCACAAGGGAGCCCCTGTTGCCGCCGAGAGGCAATGGAGTCGGCCGCTGTAGTCGGCCGCGTAGACCCGCCCATCGGCCACGGCGACCGTGGAGATGGAGCGACCGATGCCCAGATAGGACCAACACCGGCCAGTCTCGGTAATGTCGCCCTTGCCCGAGGCATCGATGCAGGAGAGACAGCCCTTGCCGGGGCCATGGGTGGGATCCTGCCCGACCGCGACGTAGACATGTCCATCGTGGAACACCGGGGTGGCGATGATTTCGCTGGGGCCGTCGCCGGGTGTCTTGTAGCGGATCGGTTCGCCGTTCGCCAGCTTGAGTTCGGCAGGGTTGCAGTCGTAGGACCATACCTTGCGGAGGTAGGCGAACCGGCCCGAGGGTTGCGGCCCGACTTCGGCAGCGAAGGCGTAGCAGACCCCGTCGCCGCCGCCGTAGAAGACCAGCGGCTGGCCGTTGACCACTCCTGCCGAGGAGGAGGACCACTGCCCGTGCCACGTCCGTCCGCCGATCGCTTCCCGGTCCACCGCCAGGAGTTGCCCGGTGTGCTTGTCCAACGCGATCAGACTGGGGGCGTTCGGGTAGAGGGCATGCCGTCGATTGGAGTCGCAGATGCCGTTGGAGGTGCCGACGAAGACGGCGTTACCCACGATGAGTGGCGAGCTGCTGCAGGCGTCTTGGGGCCAGGTGTTGACGGCAGCGATCATGTCGAAGCGCCAGAGGATATCGGCATCCTTCCGGTCTGGGGTAACCGGGGTTCCGGCTTGGAACTCGACCAACGGGCCATCCTTGCCAGCCTGGAGACGGTGGATCAGAGGCGCGGCCAGGAACTGGTCCTCCGCGAGGAAAGGGCCGTTGTTCCCGTTATACATCCCGTGGGTGTCCAGGCAGAGGACCTCGCCGCGGTTGCTGACCACGTAGAGCCGGTTGCCTTCCACCACCGGGCTCGAACAGATGCCGATCTGCGCCCGGTCGCCGTTGAACAGATCGGTCCGGCTGATCTTGGGCACGACCAACTCCCACGGCATGGTGCCGTCGCTGGCCCGGAGGCACATCAATACGCCCCGGTCGCCGGGATAGCGGGAATCGCGCGGATGCCCGTTGTTGGTGCCCACGAAGACCAGTCCGTCGGCCACCACCGGATTTCCGTAGCTCTGGGTGCCGAGTGGTACCTCCCATACCACAAAGCCATCCGATTCGTCGGGCACCGGAGGGGCACCGCGGTCGGGAAGGACGAATTCCGTGGGCAGATGGGTTTCCGGCGAGACCATGTTCCGTTCGGGTGAGCCGCCCCATTCGGGCCATTCCCCGGCGGTGACCAAGGTACCCAGCCCTAGCAGAAGGGCGAAGCTCCACCCGGTTCGGTTGGTTGGCGTTCTGGTTTGCATGGCCAGTTCTCCATTGCAGTCCATGGGAATGCTGCTTTGGGAATTACCATGCGTGGTGGAGATGAACGGAAGCTGACGCGGACATTACCATCCGATCATCTGATATGGTTTTTCTCCTCTATTGGACGAAAAGGGGGCCTTTTCCCGTTCCCAGGCCCTATTCCGCCGAACCGGCGAAGACGTTGAAGTCGGCCCAGGCATTGGCCGGGGAGATGGTGTGTTCGCCGGTCTTGTCGATCACTGTCTGGCCATCGCGGAGGAGAATGAAACGGGGCGTGCCAATGGCAAAGGGGAGGGAAACGTGGTGGACGCCTGCTGCGAGGGGGAAGGTTTGGCGTTGGTCGCCAAGCTCGATGGTCAGTTCCGCCGGAGCCGTGAGCAGGACGGTGGCAAACACCCGGTCGGCCAACTGATCGGCGTGGCTGGGACGGCCGCGCTCCTCCTTGCCCGGCTTGATGATGCCCTCGGCACTCTTCGGGTGGAGTTGGTAGGCGTAGAAGAGACGGTCCTTGGCGATGGCGGGCGGCTCGCCCTGCTTGTACCACTGGATGTAGTAGGCGCTGAGGTCGAGGAAACCCTGGTGCGAGAGCATGGGTCCCCAATGGCCTCCCCAGAACTCCGTCTTCTCGGGCGGGCCGAAGGGCGAGAGGTAGCTGGCCTCGCCCCAATCGTTCCAGGTGACGATCTCGACCCAGTCCGCGTTGGTCGCGATGGCGCTTTCCCACTGGGTCGCGATGCCTTCGTAGCCCTGGCATTCGTAGACCCGGTAATTGCCGCCGAAGCCCCGGTAGAAGGGGGTGACGGGGGCCATGAAGAGCTTGCCCGCCCCGTGCCAGGTGTCGGCCAGAATCCGGTTGCTGCGGGCGATCTGTTCGGGCGTGCCCGCCGCTCCGAAGTGGAAGAACCCGTCAAGCTGCGGATTGTCCCGGAGCACCTGCTCGGCCTGGGCCTGGTTCGGCATTTCGGCGGCGGGTTTCGGATAGTAGAAGGGGACGAAACAGACGGCCTTCTCGCCCTGGAACTCCGGTCCCTTGACGAACTCGGTGATGTTCCGCCCCTGGCCGCCGAAGGTGGAGAGGACCGGCTTGCCCTGCCAGCGGAACTGGTTCGGGTGGTCGCGGAAGGTCTCGATCATGTCTCGCGTCTCGTCCAGGGTCAGGCCGCTGGCGTAGTCGGCGGAGATGAAGAGCTTGAAGCCAGTGTCTAGCTCCTTGGCGGCCTGGTACAGCAGGAGCGTGCGCTGTTTGTAGTGGGGCTCGCGGGCCGTCCAGCCGCCGCAGTTGAGGGCGAAGCCGTCGATGCCGCGCGCCTGGGCCTCGCGCATCTCCCGCTGGTAGTCTGACAGGGTCGAACTGCCGCCATGGGTCGGAATGCAGACCATGTAATGGGCGAAAACGAGCTTGGGTTCGGCGGCGAGGGTCATGGCAGTGCATCCGACGAGAGTGGCGAGGGTGGCGCGGAAGGTCATGGGAACACCTATTCGATCCGGGGTTCGGCCCAGAAGGCCCAATCGTAGTTGTAGGCACCGGCGGGATCGACCACGAAAGACAGGATTAGCGCCTGTTTCGCGTAGCCGCTCAGATCCACATCCGCCTCGTGCCATTCCCCGGCACTGGGCACCAGACTCTGCCAGACCGGCTTGCCGTTGGCCAGAATCTGGAACTGGCAGCCGCCCGACTGGGCCCCGTCTCGGATGCCGACGGCAAAGCGGAGGCGGGGTTCCCCGGCGGGCAGTTGCAGGGCGAAGTCGGCCAGGGTCTGTCCGGCGCTGGGGGGATGGGCGCTGAATCCGCTGCGTTCCACCCCGCCGCAGGTCCCGGTGGCGGGGCGGAACCCGACGAAACTCGGTGCTCCCGCGCTCGGTCCGCCATTGGCATCCAGGATGGAGACCTGGAACGGCTGCTTGGTGAGGTCCACAGGCAAGACCACCGGCTCGATGGCCTGATGGCAGGCGAAGACCGGCCCCGGCAGCAGAGGTTCGGCCCGGTAGGCGTAGCCGGTGGCGGCGGGCAGGGATTGCAGTGGCGCGTTGCCTTGCTGATCCAGCAGGGCGGTCAAGGGAGTGGGAGAAGCGATCCCGATGGACTGGCGCTGGGGTTCGGCTCTCAGGCGGATGACGGGATTGCCCCACAACGCCCAGTCGAACTGCACGTTGTGGTCGGGACCGGGCGAGGTGCGGAACTCCAGCACCACGTCCTTGCCTCGGTAGGCGGCGAGGCTGATCTCGTGCCGGTCCCAGGCGGCCTTGCCCCAATGCCGGTCGAGCACGGTATCGCCATTGGCCAGAATCTGGAAGGTGACGCCGTCACTCTGGGCCTCCGCATTGCCGCGCAGGGCCAGCCCTACGGAGAGGGTGGCGGGCGCGATGTCGGGCAGATGCAGGCGGAAACGGCCGCAGGTGGTGTCGGGCAACTCGGTGTCCGGCCCCCGGTTCTTCCAGGGCGGATGGGCGAAGATGCCCCGATGAACCCCCGTGTCGTCGGTGACGGTCACCGGCTCGAAGGCCCCGCCATCGCCCAATGGTAGAGGGCCTCCGGGACCGACCAGCATCGCCTCGGCTTGGTCCACCGTCTCGGCCAAATCCTGCACCAACCCGGCCTGGGCGTCCACGAAATCAGCGGCGAGGAGCAACTCGTTCGACCGGCTGCCATGCAACGCGAGCGAGCCGGGGAGGGCGGTGAAATGGGCTCCCGCCGCGCGGGGAGCGTCGGGTAGCACGAGGTAGGTCTGGTTGGACGAAAGCCCCAGCAAGGTATCGTCCCGATAAGCCAGCCAATTGGGAATGCTGCCCGTGGTCGCGATGGAGTTTGCCCCGGCCACATAGCGGTAGATCATCCGCTCGCCCTGATCGGTCTTCACCTGCAATTCGGAACAGCCCGTGGGCTGATGGTCGACATAGGCGGTGGCCCCGTTGCCGCGCCAGACCAGACGGTTGGCGGTGGTTTCCGGATTGTCGTAGTCGGGGAGCAAAGCGTACTGGGTCCCAAGCTGAAGCTGGGTAAGGGCCAAGCCATCGCGGATGCCCGGCGTACGCAGTTGGGCCAAGCTGGGCCGGGAGAAAGTGGGAATCACCCCCCACGGCTCGTAGGCCTGGGTCCAGGCATCCCACAGGCCACCGGTGTTCGGATTGCACATGCCGAGGTAGCCATTGATCGTGGTATGGGGCGAGAACAGGTAGGAGGACACGGGATGAGTGCAGCGGACAAAACGGTCGTCCCAGGTCCCCTTGCTGTGGTTCACGGCATGGGCCGCATGGCGTTGGGCGAAGGCCTCGTGTAGATAGGTCACCTCGTCCAACCCCTCGCCCGACAGGGCGACCTGGGGGAGGGCCTCCCGAAGCTCGGCATGGAGCGCCAGATTGCCTTCTGGCACGGTCATCCCGTCCACCCGGCCCCGGTTGTGGTTGACGATACACAGGGTCTGGTCGAGGTGGAGGGCATCCACCCCCGTCTCCTGCACCAACTGGGCGAAACGCAGTACCAACTCCTGCCGCCAAGCCCGGCAACCGGGATGGATGTAGGCGAACTTGATGGATGGCTCCTCCCCCTTGGGCAGTTCGTGGGGCCAGGTCCACCATTGCAGGGCGTCGCTGCGCGGACTGCGCAGCTGGTAGGGGGCATAGGTCTCGTAGAGGGGGTTTTTCGGATCGCAGCCGAAGTAGTTCACATGGGCCATGACCCGGAAGCCCAGCCGATGGGCCTCGGCCACGAAGGGGGCGAACTCGGGGAAGGGGGTGTAGTCCGGGTAGTTGCGGTCGTAGCCGTCCTTCCGCCAACTGGGCACATAGAGAACCGTGCGTTCGGGCACGACGTGCTTGGCCAGTTCCTGGATCGTCTCCACATCCATGCCCACGATGGCCATGCCGGTAATGCCCCCGATCCAGGCGGGCTTGCGCTCGGCCAACAGGGGCGGATTCAGGCGCTGGCGCAGCCAGTCGCGGTAGATCTTCGCTCCCTCCCGCCAGTCACCCTGATAGGCGGTGATGTGCCAGGGCACGGAAGTCAGTTCGGCGACCTGCTCGAAGGGTGCTTCCGCCTCGGATTCGAAGCGCAGGGAGAACATGCCCCGCTCATGGCTCAATCGGCAGCGTTTGAAGCGCCAGTCAGAATCCCTGGCCCAGATCAGGAAACCGCCTTTCTCCATCTGGAGCAGGACGAATCCCGCCTCCCAGCCCGAAGGCCAAGTGAAGGTGAGTTCCCGGAACGGCGCTTCGCGGTCGCGACCGAAGGCCGTGCCGCTGGCCCCCGGAATCACCACCTGCACCTGTTCCTTGGGGAGGCCGGCCATTCCCCAGCCCACATCCACCAAGCCCGGTTCGTTCGTATGGGCCGACTGGGTGAGTACCACGTCCCCGTCGGGAGCCGCTGCCAACTCCGTTCGGCATTGCAGCCGTTCGTCCACCGCAAACTGGCTGTCGTCGGCAGTATTGGCCTTGGCGGCGGAGAACCGTCCCTTGAGCACGTTCACCGCTGGCGAGTCGGTCGGCGGTGCCAACTCCAGCACTTCGCCCGTCAACCGGTTCTCCAACCGGACCGGCGAACCCAGCCGCCACTGGCTGCTCAGGCGAGGCGTGGAAACCGTCAGATCCGCCAGGGCAGCGGTAGCCGCCAGGCACCCCGCGACAAACAGGAGGGATCGGGACATGGGCAGACTCCTCGTAGCTGACCGGAAGGCACGCCACAACCTACTCTCTGTTGGGTTGTGAAGCTAGAGGGACCCAGTCCCGGGGTCATTGTCGGGAGTGGTCGAGTTCGCGGAGGAAGTTGCCGGGGTGGGTGCCGGGGAGGGTGTGGTTGGCGCGGAGCTCGGTCCAGACGTACTGGGCTTCGGCGAGCGAATAGTCGCGCCAGAGGAAGTCGATCCGGAACCGGCGGGCACCGGCGGCGCGAAGCTCGGCCAAATGCCCGGAGAGGCTGAAGGGATCGGCATTGAGGACGACGGAACGGCAACGGTCGTTGATGGCGAGGAGCCGGTCGCCGGTGCGGGTGGTCCACTCCTGGCTGTGGGCGTGGCAGTTGCGTCTGCCGGGACAGAAGCCGTTGGCGCTGGCGAAGAGGCAGGTGGCGGAGATGGCCAGGGGCGTATCCTGATAGAGCACCACCGTCGAGCGGTCCGGCGCGGCGGCCAGGAGATCGGCCAGGTTCCGGCACCCATCCTCGGGCGAGAGGGTCCAGGCGGCGAGGCCCAGGGAATCGAGGCCCTGCATGGCGGGAGTGTTCAGGGCGTAGAGCGGCCAATCGGCCACCAGATCGAGGTCGGTGTGAGGTGTCAACAAACCGAGCCCGGCGAGGTTGCCGACTTGCCAGCGGCGGCAGCCCCGGTCGCGCAGGGTCTGGATGCGCTGGGCCAGTTCCGCCTCGTCCGCCTGGCGGACCAGAGCGGGCAGGGCCAGGCGCAACTGGTCGGCGGGCAACTGGGAGACGGCTTGCTCGACCTCCACCCATTCGGCGCGGGAAATGTCGAGCACGATCTCGTCGAGCCCGTCCCAGCTCCCGGCCAGCAGGGCGGGCTGATCGGTCATCAGCGACCAGTGCTCCTGGGCAGTCGCTGCCGGGAAGGAGATGGGCGAGAGCCAGCGTTGCAGCCGGTCCTCGCGGGCGGTGGCGAGTTCCTCGTCCAGTCGCTCGGCGAGAGCCCGGCGCAGTTCGTTGAGCACCGAAGCCGGGGCGAAGAGGGAAGCGGGGTTGAGTACCTCCAGGCTGGCCAGGGCGAACTCCGTATCGCCCAGTTTGCCAAAGGCGGTCTCGACGGCGCGGACCACGCCCTCGGGCGTCCGGGCCGGAGAGAGGGCCTCGGCCAGGGAGACCTCGGCGGTCACCCCCTGGCAGGTACCAGTCGCGCGCAGACCGTCGGCCGCGAAGGTCACCGCCACTGCCAGGGGCAGGCGGACCCGGTACTGACCGGGCCGGGGGCGCGCCCAATGGTAGCTGCGTTTCACTGCCTGGGACGAACCACAGTAGACCGTGGCTCCCTCCGGCAGGTGGGGATGGCTGGCAGGCAGGGCGACCTCCACCGTTTCCCCGCGCTGTGCCTCGAAGGTGGGACGCCCCTTCACCCACAACTGGTCGATCCCGAAACCGAAGGGGCGTTCCCGTTCGGGCAGGTCGATCTGGAGGCCGTCGTAGCGTTCGATGCCGTGTTCGGTGAGGTGGAAGCGCAACCGGTCCGGCTGGCCGGGCGCGACCGAGTCGATGGTGCCCACGGGCGCGCCGCGATGGCCGACAGTAGAGGTGTCGGTGAGCCCCTGCTGCACGTCGCGCTCGACGAAGAGCGGGGTCCAGGGGCGGCTGAAGACGGTCTTCAGGCCAAATTCCAGTTCGCGCTGGTCGGCGGCGGTGAGGGTGCCGTCGAGCAGGCGGCGGTAGTAGTCGGTGACCACCGAGACGTAGAGTGGCGACTTCTTGCGCCCCTCGATCTTGAGGGAGGCCACCCCGGCCCGGCGCAGGGCGTCGAGTTGGTCGGGCAGGGCGAGGTCGCACATGGACATGGCGGCGCAGTGGCCATTTTCCCCCGCGCGGAAGAGACCGTTGCGGCAGAGATAGGAACACTCGCCCCGGTTGCCGCTGGTCCCGCGCAGATGGGAGGAGAGCAGGCAGAGCCCGCTGTAGCTGTAGCATAGCGCCCCGTGGACGAAGACTTCCACATCCAGGGCGGGAACGGCGCAGATCGCCTGGATCTCGTCCAACCCCAGTTCCCGGGCGGGAATGACCCGGCGGAAACCCAGCGGTCCCAACTGGCGGGCACCGGCGGCGCTGTGGATGGCCAACTGGGTACTGGCGTGCAGTTCCAGGCTGGGCACATGCTGCCGGGCCAGGCGGGCAGCCCCGAGATCTTGGACGATGACGGCGTCCACCGCCAGTTCGGCCAGGGTGTCGAGAATCCGGAGCAGGTCGGGTAGTTCCCGTTCGAGAACGACGGTGTTGACCGTGACGTAGACCTTGCGCGGCTGCTCGGACCGGTGGGCGAAGTCCACCAGCTCGGAGAGTTCGTCGCGGTCGAAGTTCTCGGCTTCGGCGCGGGCCGAGAACTGGCGCATGCCGCAGTAGACGGCATCGGCACCGTAGGCGAAGGCGGCATAGGCGGCTTCGGGGCCACCGGCGGGGGCGAGCAATTCCATAGTCGGAGTCCGGGGTGAATCGTTGTTGCCGATAATGTACGGTCTCAAGGTGACTTCGGCGCGTGGCGCGGTAGCCTATGGGATTACAGGTTGGGGGTACCGCCCATGTTTCACGAACGCATCTGCCTCGGTCTGCCCTCCTTGGCTGGCTACGGTCTGCCGGATGCTTTGGCCAAGGCGCAGGAGTTGGGGTTCCAGTCGGTCATGGCCCTGCCGAGCGGTCCCAATGCCCAGCATTCGATGGGGCCTTTCCCCACCTTGGGCTACGACGATCCGGTGATGCGGGAGCGGCTGCCGGAGCTTCTGGCTCCCTTTGCGCGGGTTTCCATTCACCAGGCCTGGAACGCGGAGTGGCGGGACTGGATCGACTGCGCGGCTCTGGTTGGCGCAGGTGTGGTCACCGTCCACGCGGGGCTCTGCCAGGGCGATCCCGAGGCCTGGCTGGAATCCCGCGCCCGCCACTGGCGGCAAGTGGGAGATTATGCCCTCGAACGCGGGATTCGCCTGGGAGTGGAAAACGAGGGCGGTCCCCGCGACACCTACCTGCGCCTGCTGGACCGGATCGGCCATCCGGCCGTGGGGGCCACGGTGGATCTGGGCCACTGCGCCTATTTCGCCGAGGTCATGGCCGAAACGGACCTCGACCGCCGCGCGGTTCGGCTGAACGAGACCATCCGGTCAGTTCTCCAGGCGCTGGGCGAGAGGGTGGTCGCCTTGCACGTCCACAATGTGCGGGTTGCGGACTGGCGGGACCATCGCAGCGTAGTGGACGGGGCGATCGATTTCCCGGCCACCTTCCGGGGTCTGGCCGGGATCGGCTTCTCCGGCCCCATCGATATCGAGCTGGAAGAACCGGAGAAGGAACGGGCCTGCACGGCAACGGGACTCTTCCTGGACGGTCTGCTTGGTGGCAGGAAAGGGGTTGTCGGCTAGGGTATACCGCTTTGCTGTCCGTCGCTTTCCCCAGGATGCCCATGCCCGACTCCAGCCACAACATCGCGCACTACCTTCCGGCGATTGCGCGCGAATACCCCTTCCAGCGCGCGGTGGTTTTCCCCGAGGGGCGCGACCGGACCGGTCGGGTGGCCTATACCCACTTGACCTTCGCCCAGTTGGACCGGCTGTGCGACCGCTATGCCTGGGGACTTCAGGAGGCCGGAGTGAAGCAGGGGACGAAGACTCTGCTCATGGTGCGCCCCTCGCTGGATTTCTTCGCCCTGACCTTCGCCATCTTCAAGCTCGGCGCGGTGCCGATCCTGATCGATCCAGGCATGGGCTGCGGCAGTTTCATGCGCTGTGTGGAACAGGTCGCCCCCGAGGCGTTCCTCGGGATTCCGGCGGCCCATGTGTTGCGGCTGGTGCGTCGTCGGTTCTTCCGCAGTGTGCGCATCCCGGTCACACTGGGCAGACGCTGGTTCTGGGGGGGCTTGTCGGTTGCGGAGATGCCGGAACGGGAGGAGCCTTTTCCGGTCCAGGCCGTGGAGCCGGACGACATGGCGGCGGTGCTCTTCACCACGGGCAGCACGGGACCGGCCAAGGGCGTGGTCTACAGCCACCGCATCTTCACCACCCAGACGGAGATCCTGCGCGAGCAGTACGGGATCGGGCCCGGCGACATCGATCTGCCCTGTTTCCCGCTGTTCGCCCTGTTCAGCACGGCCCTCGGGGCCACGGCGGTGATTCCGGATATGGACCCGTCGAAACCAGCCCAAGTGGATCCCGAACGGATCATCGAGCCGATCCTGAACCAGGGCGTGACCTACTCCTTCGGGTCGCCGACCCTGTGGGCGCGGGTTGGGAGGTATTGCGCGGACCGGGGCATCCACTTCCCGACTCTGACTCGGGTCATCATGGCTGGCGCCCCCGTACCCGACTACGTACACGATTGCCTGCTGAACCACGTATTGCCCGACGGCGCCCAGACCTACACGCCCTACGGGGCCACGGAGTCGCTCCCGGTCGCCAACTTCACCGGGCGGGAGATGTTGGCCGAAACGGCGGCGCTGACCCGGGCCGGGCAGGGCATGTGTGTCGGGAGGCCGTTGCCCAATGTGACCTGCCGGATCATCCGTATCACGGACCAGCCGATTACTGCCTGGGACGAGAGTCTGGTGGTGCCGGACGGGACCATTGGGGAGATCTGCGTGAAGGGCGATGTGGTGACCCGGGCCTACCACAACCTGCCGGAAGCAACCCGGCTGGCGAAGATCCCTGAC
>QKCY01000040.1 GCA_003245525.1 Victivallales bacterium
AGTTGTGTGCGTCAAGTTCTGCAAAAGGCTATGGTGCTCTCCGCCTAGGTTATCCATAGGGACCGTCTCCGCGAGAATGGGCAGCGAAGCGGTCCAGAGCTCGTCGGAGCGGAGACGGGCCCTGTGGGTAACCGTCCGCCTCCGCCCCGAGCGCCTGTTCTACGCGGCGGGCTTGGTGTCTCCCGCCTTGAGTCCGGCCAGCATCCGTTGCTTCCGGTGTTCCCTGAGTAAGTTCATGTCCAGATATCGGTGCTGCTCGATCCAGTTCTCGTGCAGCTCGACGGCGAGGGCGCGGACCAGCCTGAGGCAGCTGTCTGCGTTGGGGAAGATGCGCACGACGTTGGTCCGTCGCTTGAGTTCCTGGTTGATGCGCTCCAGCATGTTGGTGGACTTCAGGTGCTTGTGGTGGCCCTCCGGCCAGCCGTAGAAGGTGAACGTCTCCTCGATGTTCTCCTCGACCCAGTCGCAGAGCTTCGGGCAGACCGACTGCCACTTCTCCAGCCAGGCTCCCAGGTCCTTGCGCGCCTCCGCCGCGTCGCGCCGCTCGTAGAGCCAGCGCAGTTCGCGCAGGCAGTCGGGGTCGCACTTCGACGGCAGATGGCTGATCGCGTTGCGCAGGAAATGCACGTAGCAGCGCTGCCACGCCGCCCCCGGCAGCACTTCGCGCAGGGCCGCGCGGAGGCCAGAGTGGTCGTCGGTGATCGCCAGCTCCACCCCGTGCAGCCCGCGGCGGACGAGTCCGTTCAGGAACTCGCGCCAGCTGTTCGCGCTCTCCCGGTCCGCCAGTTCCACGCCCAGCACCTCGCGACGGCCTTCCCAGTTCACCCCGATCGCCACCAGCACGGCCTGGCTGCGGATCACCCCGGCCACCCGCACCTTCTCGTACCGCGCGTCCAGCACCAGATACGGGTACGGGGTGCCCAGGGCCCGGTTCGCGAACTGCTTCAGTTCCTCGTCCAGCTTCCGGTTGATCGAGCTCACCGTGGAGGCGCTGAACGCATGTCCGCACAGCTCCTCGGTGATCGCCTTCACCTTCCGCGTGGAGACGCCCTGGATGTACATCTCCGCAAGCGTCGAGACCAGCGCCTTCTCGCTGCGCTGGTACCGCTCGAACACCTCCGTGCTGAAGCGCCCCTGGCGGTCCTGCGGAACGCGAAGCTCCAGCTTCCCGACCCGCGTGACCAGGCTCCGCGAGTAGTACCCGCTCCGGTAGCCCGAACGAGTCGCCGTACGCTGGCCCTTCGACGCGCCCAGAAGCTCCTCCATCTCCGCTTCCAGCGCCTCCTGCACCACCGACTCCACCAGGGAGCGAAGAAAGTCGCAGTCGCCGCTCATCAGATCCTTCAGTTCCTCGACAGATACGCTACCTTGTTTCCGGGCCATGGATGAGTCTCCTTTGTTGTGTCAGCTACTACACCGGAGAAGCACCATGGCCCAACTACTTCTTTTTGCAGAACAATCCGTACACTATCATCGGGAGGAATGCCTTGCGCCCCAGAGGGGCGGAGGAACAGAGCCTGGGGCAACGCCCCAGGAAGACGTTCCTCCCCGACCAGCAGGCTGAAGGTCTGCGGCAGGGGAGCTTGCGGGGCCACCGTCCCCGGAAGCCGCAGGCCGCTGGCCTGCCAATCGGAGCGGATGCCAACCCGGGGCGGCGCTTCGCTCTGCCCCGGGCTCTGCTACCATGGCCTTTCAGGCCGAAAGAGGGACTCAGTTGCGGCCAGCAACTGCTCTGAGATACTCAGGGACGAAGGTGGCTGAGGATCGGGCTGACCGGGACGCCCGATTCCAGCGCGCCGTCGATCACGAAGCCCTCCTCCCGTTCCCACAGTTCGTTGACCAGCCGGGTGCGGTATTCCGCCAGCTTGGCCGGGCGCTTGGTGGAGAGCTCGTGCTCCTCCTTCGGATCCTCGGCCAAATGGAAGAGCTGTTCCAGGCCCGTCTGCGAGTACCAGATGTATTTCCATTCCCGGTCCACGATCCAGTGGTTGGAGAGGTTGCCCGCCGTGTGTTCGCCGTGGACGTATTCGCGCCACTCGGTCGTCTCGCCCCGGCAGAAGGGCAGCACGCTCTTCCCCTCGATGCTGTCCGGCACCGGCACGTTGGCCACGTCGCAGAGGGTGGGCAGCACGTCGCGCAATTCGACCGGAGCGTCCACGGTCTGTCCGGCGGAGAAGCCCCAGGACCGGGGGAAGCGCAGGAAGAAGGGGATGCGGGCCGATCCCTCATAGGGCAGCGATTTGGCCACCTGGCCATGGTCGTAGAGCATGTCCCCGTGGTCGGAGCAGAACAGGATGCAGGTGTTCTCCTGGCACCCCGCCGCATAGAGGGCGTGGATGAACCGGTTGAGCTGGTGGTCGATGAACGTCATCTGGGCAAGGTAGGCCCGCCGGGCACGATCGATCTGCCAGTCGTCCCAGGGAACGGGGCTGTCGAGCCCGCGCCCGTTCTTGCCCACCGTGTCGTTCCAGTCGCCGTGGAGGAGCGGCGGCAGGTGCTTGTTCTCGTAGAAATGGAGGTAGTCGCGGGGCGGGTCGAAGGGCGGATGGGGCCGGTGGTAGGAGAGGAAGAGGAAGAAGGGGCAGCGCGGATCGCGCCGACGCAGAAAATCGATGCCCTGGGAAGTGACCCAAGCACTAGGATGGTCCAGATCGTCGTAGACCCAGGGCCGGACCACATAGCCATTGCAGCCGAGGCCCGTATCCACGTAGTCGGCGGTCGGGCCGTACTTGGCCCGGAGCTGGGGAAGGTAGTCATCCACCTGCTCGATCTGGGGCTCGTTGAGGCGGGCGTTGTGCAGGTAGCCGTCGTGCAGCACCACATTGTGGAAGCCCAGCAACGAACGCTCGGGGAACACGTGCATCTTGCCCACGGCTTGGGTGTGGTAGCCCGCCCCGGCCAGCAAGCCGGCCAGAGTCGTCGAGTAGTTCCATGGCACCCGGTCCTGATAGCCGACCCGACCATGGGTAGCCTGGCGCAACCCGGTATGCAGCGAGGCGCGCGCCGCGATACAGGAGGGCACGCCGGCGTAGGCCCGGGAGAAGTTCACCCCGTCGGCAGCCATGCGGTCCAGGTGGGGCGTCTCCACCGTCGGATGCCCCGCAAATCCCAGGCAGTCCCCCCGCCACTGGTCCACGTTGACGAGAACGATATTGGGCCGTTCGGGCTTCATCGGCACCTCCAATTGGTTCCAATAGGATACTAATACCATGCGCCCAATGCCACCGCAGCGCCAGCCGCCACCGTCGCAAAGGCGGGATGGAGGATTATGTTCCGGCCTTTCGGTACCGCTGGGCATGACAACGACAACTGGTGATGGGGCACCCCATGATTCCCGAACGGTTTCCCGCTTCCCTCCTCGGCGAGAGTCTCCTCTCCCGCGAACAACTGCGTCCCTTCCCTCCCCGGGCCGACCGCGCCGCCTGGCTGGCCCTGCCCGCCGAGCAGCGCCGCCGACTGGTGGCAACGGGCGAGAGCGCGCTGGGCGAGGACTGGCCCGCCCTCCCCGCCACGCTGTTCCTGGAATTCGTCCGCACCGGCAACCGCCTGGTCTACGAGCGCCACTGTTTCCCCCGGCGCGACATCCTGACCGCCCTGGTGCTGGCGGAATGCGCCGAGGGCGAAGGCCGCTTCCTGGACGCGATCCTCAATGCCGCCTGGGCCATCTGCGAGGAGTCTTTCTGGGGCATCTCGGCCCATGTGGAGACCAGCCTGGGGCGGGGGTTGCCGGACACGGCGGCACCCGTGGTGGACCTCTTCGCCGCCGAGACCGGCGCCCTGATGGCCTGGACGGCCTACCTGCTGGGCGATGCCCTGGCCGCGCTGTCCCCGCAGATCGTGCCCCGCATCCACCGCGAGGCCAAACAACGGATTCTGGTGCCCTGCCTGGCCCGCGACGATTTCTGGTGGATGGGGATCGACTCCAGCCGCCCCCTCAACAACTGGACCCCCTGGATCTGCTCCAACTGGCTCACCACGGCCCTCCTCCTGGAGACCGATTCCGAGGCGCGCACCGCCGGGGTGCTGAAGGCCACCCGCTGCCTGGACAACTACCTCTCCGCCCATCCTGCCGACGGCGGCTGCGACGAGGGGCCGGGCTACTGGGGCCGGGCGGGGGCCTCCACCTTCGATTGCAGCGAGATTCTCGCCTGGGCCACTGCGGGTGCCGTGAACCTCTCCGAACTGCCCCTGTTGCGCAACATGGGAGCGTACCTGACTGCCGTCCATATCGACGAAGACCGTTTCGTCAACTTCGCGGACGCTTCCCCCACCACCCAGCCGAACGGCCCGCTCTGCGTCCGCTTTGGCCTGGCCACCGGCAATCCCGAACTGGCGGCCCTGGGCCGCTACTTCGAGCAGCGGGGGGACCAGGCTCCCCGCCGCGACCTCAGTCGTGCCCTGCCCGCCCTCTTCGCGACGCCCGCGGCGGATGCCAGCGTCGCCCCGCCCCACGTGGCCGACGCCTGGTTCCCGGACACCCAGGTGATGACCGCCCGGTGCCAGGCGGGGACCAACGCCGGCTTCTTCCTGGCCGTCAAGGGCGGGCACAACGCGGAGAGCCACAACCACAACGACGTGGGCAACGTGGTCGTCTACCGCGACGGCCTGCCGGTCCTGGTGGATGCAGGCGTCGGGACCTACTCGGCCAAGACCTTCAGCGCGCAACGGTACGAGATCTGGACCATGCAGTCCGCCTACCACAATCTGCCCACCATCGACGGCAAGCAGCAGTACCCGGGGCACCGCGCCTGCGCCAAGCGCCTGTCCCGCCGGGCCGACGCGGAACGCGCCGAGCTCGCCATGGACATCGCCCCGGCCTATCCCGCCGAGGCGGGGATCAGCTCCTGGACCCGCACCGTGACCCTGGTCCGGGGCGAACGGGTGGAAATCCGCGACAAGCAGGAGTTCGGTCGCCAACCGGGCGAGCTGGAATGGTCCTTTGTGACCGCCTGCGAACCCGTGCTTCGGGAGGACGGCGTCCGGCTGCTGGCCCCCGCCGACACTCCCACGGCATCCCGGACCCAATGCGGTCTGCTTACCTATACCGGACAGGAACTGGCCCCGGCCGTGGAGGCCATCCCCCTGGAGGACCCCCGACTGGCCCGTTCCTGGCCCGGGGGCCTGTGGCGCATCCGGTTCCGGGCGGTCCATCCCCACACCAACGGCACGGTCGTTTTCCGTCTCTATCCCCGGTAACGGCTTCGTCTCCGGAGCCTTGAATTCGCCCGCGCCAGGCCCGATATTGTGAGCAGGCGAGGTATTGTATCGCTGTATGCCATACCCCGTGAGAGTATCGACGTTCGTCGGCGGCTGCCGGGGCAGGTGCCGGGCGGACGAGACCGGGCCGTACCCAGATGGGTCGATGGGAAGCGGTCGGAACAAGGCAGGGATAGAGATCGCGGCGCAACCCCCGGGTTTGACCGCGCGGTTCGGTGTATCCCGAGGTCGGTGATTCTCTGCTGTTTGTTCTTTCCGAACGACCCGGAAGCTCCAGAGAGAATGTTCGCGAACAGGCCGGAGAAGACCGGGAATTGCCCCTTCGGGACCCTCGCGGACCCCCAGTACCATGGCTGACGACGCCCCCAACATCACCGGTAGTGCCCTCTTCCGCGGCTTTCGCCGGGCGGCGCGGCCGAGCAATCTCCAGGCGGCCGACGAAGCGGCGGAGAGCGTCGGGCTCTACCTCTCCGGGAATCTGGCGTTCCTGGCCCGGGTCCGTTCCTCGCGCGGCCGCCTGCCGGTGGTGTCGCAGCTCCTTACCCTGACCCTTGACTCGCGCCAGGCCACCGCCACCAGCCAGTTGCGCGACCACCTGCTCGACCTTGGCGGCGGGCGGATGCCCCGGCGGCTCTGGACCTGCATCCAGAGCCCGGGCATGGTGCTGCAGTCCCTGCGCATCCCCCGGGTCCGTCCCTCCGCCATGGTTTCCGCCGCTTTCTGGACCCTCAAGAAGGAGCGCAGCCTGCACACGGACGACACCGTGTTCGACATCGAGCTGCTGCGCACCGTGGAGGAGGAAGGTATCGCCCGACTCGAACTCCTGGCGGTGGCCGTGCCCAAGGAGGAGCTGGACGACCACCAGCAGTTCAACGCCGAACTGGGCACCCAGGCCGTCGGCGTGACTTCCGCGGTATTTGCCTTCCGCAACTTCCTCCGCCTGGGCTATCCCGAACTCCACCGCAGCCCCTGCGCCATCCTCTTCGTCAACGACGCGAGTTCGGACGTGTTCGTGTTCGACGCGGGACAGGTACTGGCCGTGCGGACCCTGCGCACGGGCCTGGACAGCCTGCGCGACACCATCGTCCAGACGCTGGACATCGATGCGGCGGACCCCCGGGTGGACGCCTGCCTCGCCCTGCTGGCCGACAAGGACGTGGACCCCGCCGTGTTCGGCGAGGAGGCGGCGCCGAGCGTCGAGGATGTCTTCGGCTGGGGCCGCCCGGTCGCCCGCCGCCTGGCCCGCAACATCCAGCGTACCCTGCACGCCTTCGAGGACGTCCTCGAGAACGGGACCGGGACTCCTCCCGTCTTCCTGGTCGCAGGGACCATCACCCGCTACCCGCGGCTCGTCCAGTTCCTGGGCGACCAGATCGGCCTCGAACTCGTTCCGTTCACCCCGGCCGGAAGCGAGTACCTCCGGCAACTCCAGGGGAACGGCGAGGAGCCGGCGCTCCCCGAAGCCAGCGGCATGTCGCTGGCGGTGGGCTTGGCCCTGGCCGATGCCTACCACACGCCCAACCTGCTCTTCACCTACGAGGACCGGCTGAAACTGCGCAAGCGGATGACCGTCACCCGCGCCCTGCGGGTGACGATCGCCGTGCTGCTGGTCGTGCTGGTCTGCTCGACCGTCGCCCTCCGCTACTACCTGCGCACCCGCAGCCAGCACTGCGACCATCTCCGCTCCACGGTCGCCACGGGCGCGCAGGAATTCGACAAGAAGCACATCATGGAGCTGTCGGAGCGAGCCATCGGCCGCCAGGTGACCACCAAGGCACTGGCGGAGGCCTATTTCGCGCCGGCCGTGATCGCCGAGATCTCCTCGCTCACCCCGACCCCTATCTCCCTTCTCGAAATCCGGGTCGACTTCGCGTCCGCCAGCCATCTCCCGCTCGGGAGCGAACTGGAGCGGACTCTGGCCGCCAAGCTGGTCCGCGAACGCAAGAAGCCCCCGGCCGGCCAGGCCGACGTGCCCGAGCAGCCCGACACCATCCGGCTCGAAGGAGTGGTGTGCGCCCCCCGCGAGCGCCTGGACGCCCTGTTGGCCGAATACGTGTTCAGGCTCCAACGTTCGCCCTTCTTCGCCACTCCCCAGGTGACGGAACGCAAGCTGGAACAGGTGGATCCCAGCTACTTGGTCTTTGGCGAGGCGAAGACGGACCACCTGCTCTTCTTCACGCTCGAAGCCAGGCTGCAGTCCCAGATTCCGGCCAAGGCGAAAGAGGAGAAGCCCAAGGGATGAACCGCCTCTACACCCGCATCATCCTCGCCCTGGGCGCTTCGCTCGTCATCGCCAGCGTCGCCTTCCTGGTGCCGCTCTGTCTCCGGCTCAGGCAGGTGGAGAGCGAGATCAAGGACTATCAGGCGACCCTCCGCGACCAGGAGATGATCCGCCCCCTGCAGGCCGAACTGGCCCGGATCGCCGTCCAGCAACTGCCGGAAGGCCTGGAGACCAAGACACGCGCCCCGCTGCGCAGCCGGGAGTTGGGGAGCCTCCCCGAGCTCTTCCGGGAACCGGCCCGGCGAGCGGGCCTCACCCTCGACCAGATATCCCCCGACGTGCAGGCCCTGCCCCTCGACGGCTACCGGCAGATGGCGGTGACGGTGACCGTCAGCGGCCCCTGCAGCGGCTTCCACCACTACCTTCTCTCGCTCTGCCGTCTCCCCTGCCTGGCCGAACTGCGCCGGGTGACGATCCGCCGAACCACCCCCGACCATGTGCAGATGGTCGTATCCGCCATGTTGAGCGTACAGAACTAGCAGACCATAAGGAGCGCCGCAAGGCGGCCATGCGCAGCAAACGTGAGACAATCCTGATCGGGCTTGCCCTCCTGAGCGTGCTCTATGGCGCTTACGTGCTGCTGCTGCAACCCAAGTCGGCCAAACCGGGGGGGAACGGCGAGGACAGCGACGGCAAGCAGACCGAGTTCGTGCAGTGGCTGGTGACGATCCAAGGAACGCTGAAGAACGCCGCCATCACGCCGCTCCAGCACGAGGTCGTCGGCCGCGCCCTCGAACCCTGGCCCGACACGCTGATCCTCCGGTCTCCCCTGCCCGCCGACCTTCTCGCCGCCGAGGAGGCCCGGCAGAAAGCCCTGCGCGCCGCCGCCGACGCCCAGGAGAAGCAGGCGCAGCTCAAGCGGGAGGAAGAGGAGCGCCGCAGACGTTCCCAGTTGGAGCTAAGCAAACGGTTCGTCTACTCCGGATACGCCTATCTGGAGGGAGCGGAAACCGGCACGCTGTGCGCGGTCATCAACAACATCGTCTACAAGGCCGGCGAAACACTCGAGGGCAGCCCCTATGAGGTCAAGTCCATCACCGCCGACGAAGTCGTCATCGTTTCCCCGGAGCAAGGCATTGAAGTCCACATACCCGTTTCCCGCTAGCGCCGCTGCACCGTCCGCCCGCCGCGCCATCCTCCAGCCGGGGGCCTGGCTGCCGGGAGTGCTGTGCGCCGTCCTCCTGCTGGCCGGCTGCGTGACCGAGACGGAGAACGCCTATCCCGGCGACCTGCCCGAGACGAGGGAGTCGGCCGTCTGGACACAGACCCCGCCCACCGTCGGCGACGAGGAGTTCATGACCTACTGGACCGACCTCGCCCAGTCCTCCCGGGCCCACCGGGGTGCCACCGTCCGGCCACCCGTGGCCCCGGCCCCCGCCGTGGAGGCGGCCGCCGAGGCGGAGCCGCCTCCCGTCCTCCCCGGCAGCGAGCCGCAACTGCCCCAGACGCAGGTGTCCCTCGTCATGCGGGACGCCCAGGTCCCCGATGTCCTCCAGGCGCTAGCCCGCGCCGTGGACCTGAACATCCTGGTCTCGCCCGACGTGGCGGGAGTCACCACCGTCGAACTGCGGGACGTGCCCTGGGACCAGGCCTTCACCGGTCTCCTGGCCAACCTGGGGCTCCACTACAAGTGGATGGGCACCATCCTTCGCGTCATGACCCCCGAAGGCCTCCAGAAGGAGGTGGACATCGAGAAGATCGAGAAGGACCGGGAGCAGTTGCGCCATGATCGCCGCCGGGTCGAGCCCCTGCTCCTGCAGACCATCCCCGTCCACTACGCCACCGCCACCAAGCTCCAGCCCATCCTCGAAGAGCTCCTGACCTCCATGGACGACTATGGCACCTCCGGCGGCACCACCTCGGAAGGGCGCACGAACCGCCACCGCCGCGGCTCCGTGGCGGTCGACGAGGAGAACAACGCCCTGGTGATCAACGCCCTGCGCGACGACATCCTGAAGATGATCGAGGTGGTCGGCGTGCTCGACCAGCCCAAGGACCAGGTCCTGATCGAGGCCAAGATCATCATCGCCAACCGCGACACCGCCCGCGAGCTCGGCTTCCAGTGGGGCGGGCTCTACCAGGGCGGGCACTCCGCCATCTTCCCCGGCACGGACACCACCGGCGTCCTCGGCCAGGGGGTGGACACCCCGATGAGCCCAGTCGGCGGCAACATCTCCAACTTCCCCTCCAACGCCTTCACCTCCACGACCACCGGCACGACCGGAACCACCACCACCGACACCGCCACCAACTCGCTGGCCGGGGCCACCGGCCTCAGCCTCGGCTATGCCTACCAGAATCTGGGCGACGTCATCCTCACCGCCCAGCTCACCGCCCTCGAGACCGACGGCAAGGCCGAGATTCTGGCGACCCCCTCGATCACGGTGCTGGACAACGAGGAGGCTACCCTGAAGAGCGGCGACGAGATCCCCTACCAGAGCTACTCCGACAACCAGGGGACCGACGTCCAGTTCAAGGAGGCCTTGCTCGAACTGACCGTCACCCCGCACATCATCGCCGGCCGGATGGTCAAGATCAAGCTGCTCGCCAGCAACGACGAACCCGACTACAGCCGCGTGGACACCGGCATCACCACCGAGCCGTCCATCTCCCGCCGCTCGGCGGAGACCAGCCTTCTGCTGCACGATGGCGAGACCACCGTGATCGGCGGGCTCTCGCGGCTCTACGGCAGCGATTCGGTCAGCGGCGTCCCCGTGCTGATGAACCTCCCCTGGATCGGCCGTTTCTTCCGCTCCACCGACCGGGAGAAGCGCGACGAGGAGATGCTCATCTTCATCACCCCCCACATCCTGGGCGACCGGGGTTCCGACTCTGCGGACGCCCCCGCCTCGCCGGCTGGCGAGACCGGGCAGAAGGACACGCCGGGCGCCGCCGAGGCACCCCAGGAACCGGCCCCGGAGACCCAGACACCGTGATCATTCGCCGCCGCATCGGAGACATCCTGGTCGACGCCAAGCTCATCTCCCAGCAGACGCTCCAGAAGGCTCTCGACGAGCAGCAGCGCACGGACGAGAAACTGGGGCGAATCCTGGTGCGCCTCGAGGCCGTCACCGAGGACGCGCTGATGGACTGCCTGGCCCGACAGCTCGACATCGACCGCTACTCCCCCGACCGCTACCCCCTCGAACTCTCCATGTCCGACGTGCTCTCGGCCGCCCAGGCCCAGCGCCTCCAGCTCGTGCCGCTGCGCATGAAGGGCTCCATGCTGCTGGTCGCCATGCCCAATCCCACGGACATCGACGCCCTGGAGCAAGTCGAGCGGCTCACCGGCAGCGAAGTGGAGCCGGTGATCTGCTCCGAGACCGCCCTGTCCCAGCTCAGCAGCGCCCTCTACGGCGTGACCGGCGACTTCGACCAGATCCTGGCGGATATCGAGGACCTTGAGCGGCCGGTGCCCGAGGAGGATACCGCGCACGAGATGCAGGCCGGAACGCTGGCCAACCAGGCCAAGGCGGCCCCGGTGGTCCGCATGGTCCAGTGGCTCCTCAACCAGGCCATCCACACCCGCGCCAGCGACATCCATCTGAGTCCCGAGAAGGACTTCGTGCAGCTCCGCTTCCGCATCGACGGGCAGCTCCGCGACATGCCTTCCCCTCCGCTCGCCCTGTTCCTGCCCATGGTCTCCCGCATCAAGCTCCTGGCCCGGATGGACATCGCGGTCTCGCGTATTCCCCAGGACGGCCGCTTCACCATCCGCCAGAACAACCACGAATACAGCATCCGCGCCTCGACTCTGCCCACGGTCTACGGCGAGAACGTGGTCCTGCGCCTCCTGGATCCCGATTCCGGCCCCGCTTCGCTCGAAGGCATGGGCCTGGGGGACGAGATGCTCCACGAGGTCCGCACCCTCATCCGGCGCCCCTGGGGCCTGGTCCTGGCCTGCGGCCCGACCGGCAGCGGCAAGACCACCACGCTCTACACCATGCTCCGCGAGCTCAGTGGTCCCGACGTCAACATCATGGCCCTCGAGGACCCTGCCGAATACCGCCTGCCGCGGGTCCGCCAGGTGCAGGTGAACCACCGGGCGGGCATGACCTTCGCCCAAGGCCTCCGCTCCATGCTGCGCCAGGATCCCGACATCATCATGGTCGGCGAGATCCGCGACTCCGAGACCGCCCACATCGCCGTCCAGGCCGCCCTCACCGGGCACCTGGTGCTCAGCACCATCCACACCAACGATTCGGTCGGGGCCGTCACCCGTCTGGTCGATATGGGGGTTCCCCCCTTCCTGGTGGGTTCGGTCATGCAGCTCGCCATCAGCCAGCGGCTGGTGCGCCGCGTCTGCCGGTCGTGCAGCACCGTCGGCGAGCCCCCCAAACCCGAGATGCTCGACTGGTTGGGGATCGACCCCTCGGTTCCGGGCACCTACCGGCACGGAGCAGGCTGCAACGTCTGCATGGAGACCGGCTTCGTCGGTCGTTGCGCCCTGTTCGAGACCCTGCGTTTCGACGAGGAGCTCCGCCGCCATGTGTCGCGCGGCAGCGACGCGAGCCAACTGACCCAGACCGCGATCGAGCGCGGGCTCCTGCGCACGCTGCGCGAGGACGCCGCCAGGAAGGTGCAGGAAGGCGTTACCACCATCGAAGAAGCGGCGTCAGCGGTTATGTTCTAGGATTTGACGGGCACCCTTGCCCGCCTCCGTGATTCCCAGCCAGAATCGGATTCGCGATGGGTTCCTTCCACTACAACGCCATCACCCGCAACGGCCGCTCGGTCGTCGGCTCGATCGACGCCGAGACGATCGAGGAGGCGGGGCAGTTGCTGCTTGGCCGCGGGCTCACCCCCATCGAGCTCAATCCGGCCCGGTCGCTGCTTCATCTCCCCAGCCTGACATGGGTCCAGGCCGCCCTGCGGGGGATCAAGGCCCGCGACGTCATCCTCTTCACCAAGCAGTTCTCCACCATGCTGCGTGCCGGCATGTCGGTCCTGCGCCTGCTACAGGTATTGGAGCAGCAGACCGACAGCCCCCGCCTGCGCCAGGTGACCCACGACATTCTGGAGCGGGTCCAGCGCGGCGAGGCGCTGCACCGGGCCTTTGCCGACCATCCGGAGGTGTTCTCCCCGCTCTACGCGAACATGATCAACGCCGGCGAGGCAAGCGGTGCGCTGCCCGAGGTGCTCGAACGCCTCACCCACATCCTCCAGCACGAGGACATGGTCCGGTCGGACGTCCGGTCGGCCTGCCGCTATCCGCTGATCGTCGTGGCGATGCTGGCCATCGCCTTCTTCGTCCTGCTCACCTTCGTCATCCCCAAGTTCGTCAAGCTCTTCGAGCGAGGCGGTGTGGAACTGCCCCTGCCCACGCGGATCTGCCTGGGCCTGCACCATTTTCTGCGGGACAACTGGGTTCCCCTGGCCGCCCTCTGCGGCCTGGCTGTCCTCGGCTTCTCCTTCGTCATGCGCACGAAGACCGGGCGCTATGTGCGCGACCGGGTACTGCTCGGGCTCCCCATCCTGGGCCCGCTCTTCATCAAGGCCGCCATGTCCCGCTTCGCCAGTATCTTCGCCATTCTCCAGGCCAGCGGCGTCAACGCTCTCGACGCCCTCTCCATCCTCCGCACCACCATTGGCAACGAGGCCATCTCCCGGGAACTCGACCAGATTTCCGACCAACTCGTGGAGGGCCGCGGGATTGCCGCCCCGCTCCGTTCGGCCCGCTATTTCCCCCCCATGGTCGTCAACATGACGGCCGTGGGCGAGGAATCCGGTGCGCTCGACGAACTCCTCCGGGAAGTGGCCGAGCACTACGACATCGAAGTCCAATACGCCACCAAGGGACTCTCCGACGCTCTGGCTCCGCTGCTCACTGTCGGCCTGGCGGGAGTCGTCGGCTTC
Source organism: Victivallales bacterium (assembly GCA_003245525.1). Classification (GTDB taxonomy): domain Bacteria; phylum Verrucomicrobiota; class Lentisphaeria; order Oligosphaerales; family Lenti-02; genus Lenti-02. The sequence goes on from QKCY01000040.1 coordinate 13,355, forward strand.
TTCGCCCTGGCCATCTTCCTTCCCATGTGGGACCTCTACAAGATCGCGCAGTAGCGCGATGGTCGCCGCCCGGTTGCACCACCGGCCCCGAACGAATACGATACCTTGAGTATCCCTATTCTCCCATGCTGAAAATCATCTTCAAATCCACCTGGAAGAGTGCCTTCGTAGCCGCCGCCGCCAGCGCTCTGGCGATTGTCCTGGCCCAGGGGGCGGATGGACTGCCGGAGAAATGGACCGGTCTGGCCGAGCTTCTGCGCATCCTGGCGTGGGTCGCGGTGCTGGGCAATGCGGTCTTCGTGTTCTGGGTCACCTCCCGCCTTGCCGTTCCCATCCGCAACCTGGTGGACCAAGCCCGCGCCAGGGGGTTGGCCGAGGACGAGGTGGAGCGTCCCAGCGTCCCCAGCCTCCGCCCCCACATGGACGAACTGGGGGAGATGGTCGACATCTGCAACCGCATCACCCGGGCTCTGCCGGTCGTGCAGGCCCGCCAACTCTTCCCCGAGATTGTCTGTAGCTCCCGCGCCATGTTGCAGGTTCTCACCGTAATCGAACGCGCCGCCCATACCGGCACCACCGTCCTCATCCATGGCGAGAGCGGCACCGGCAAGGAACTGGTCGCCCGCAGCATCCACCGCCATAGCGACCGGCACGAACGCCCTTTCATGCCGATCAACTGCGCCGCCATCCCCGCCACTCTTCTGGAAAGCGAGCTGTTCGGCCACGAGAAGGGGGCCTTTACCGGCGCCGTCCAGCGCCGGCTCGGCCGCTTCGAGGCAGCGGAGGGCGGCACCGTCTTCCTGGACGAGATCGGCGAGATGCCCCTCGACATGCAGGCCAAGCTCCTCCGCGTCCTCCAGGAACGGGTGGTGACCCCGGTGGGCGGCAACCGCACGGTGCCGGTGGACGTGCGCATGGTGGCCGCCACCAACCGCAACCTGGAGAGCATGGTGGAGGCGGGCACCTTCCGCCAGGACCTCTTCTTCCGCCTCAGTGTCCTACCCGTGCGGCTGCCCCCCCTCCGCGAACGCCGCGAAGAGATCCCCGTCCTCGTCCAGGCGTTTCTGCGGCGGTTCTCCGACCAGGAGATCCGGGTGAGCCCCGAGGCGATGCGCTTCCTCATCGCCCATTCCTGGCCCGGCAATGTCCGCGAACTGGAGAACGCCATCGAGGCCGCACTGGTTTTGGCGGAGGACATCATCCGTCCGGAGCATCTGTCGCCGCGCATCGCGCCCGATCCCCGCGCCCTTCCCCCCTGCCCTCCCGGTCTCGACGATCCCCGCGCCCTTCCCGCCGAGGCCCTGGCCGAAGCTCCGCTGCCCCCAGTCGATCCGCCCGTGCCCGTCCAACTCGAACAGGGGACCAGTATCGACGATGCGGTGGCGGCCTTCGAACGGCGGATGCTCATCGATGCCCTCACCCAGGCCGCAGGCGTCCAGGTGGAAGCCGCCCGGCTGCTCGGCATCAAGGAGCGGAGTCTCTGGCACCGGATCAAGAAGCACAGCATCGATCCCGAGCCGTTCCGACGGCGCGGGAACCACGCAGACTGACCGGGGCCGTCCCCCTCTCGGGTCGGCCGGGACATCACGACCGAATCCGGCACGCCGCCCCCTCCCGGAGCCTGTTCCTCCACATTCTGATGCCTGGTTTCCCCGCGTTCCTCCATTTTTTGGAGGAAGAATAGAGCTATCCCAACCCTCCTGCCCACGTTTTCCCTGGCCCTGTTCCTGCCTTTTTTCTGCCAACTCATTCCCCTACGCGCGCGCCCGTATATCAGGTAGGAAACACAAACGGATGCCCGGAACCCCGAAATGTCTTTTCCTGGACCTTTCGGCCCCTTGAACCAGAACTTGGCACGGTGTAAGCTATAAAAAAAATGAGAATCGGCGAACGCAACAAGCGCCGGAATCAACAAACCCAGAGTTTCCCAATCAACATGGCCGCAGTAGCGGCCGGCAACAACCCGAAGGAGTCCCAGTCATGAAGCGCAGTAGCAACTTCACCCTCGTCGAAATCATCGCCGTCCTGCTCGTGATCGCCATCCTCGCCGCCGTGGCCGCCCCGAAGTTCGTCAGCATTGCCGACCAGGCCCGCGAAGGCGTCGCCCAGGCTGGCGTGAACGAGGCCAAGGCTTCTCTGTCCGTCGCCTACGCCAAGGCCTACCTGGCTGACATCAAGAACGGTGGCGACGGTGCCGTGAACAGCGCGGAGGTCTTCACCGCCACCGGCTTCACCAGCCCCGTGACCTTCGGCGATGTGTCCGTTGCCTTCAACACCAGCAACGAGACTCAGATCACCCTCATCGGGACCTACGACAGCAAGACTGCCAACGGCAACTGGAATGTTCCGGTGCAGTAATTCGGGACGCTCTCGTTCCCAGAATCCTCTTGACGTAGGCTGAAAAACAATGGGCGGCGGGGGCGACCAAGCGGTTGCTCCCGCCGTTTCTTTCCGCCCCTCCCACCACCAGCGCATGCGCCCATGCATCCCTCCACCCCCAACTGCCGTGGCCTTGCCTTCTCGCTCGTCGAGATCGTCGCGATCCTGATCGTGCTCGTGGTCCTCGCGGCCGTGGTGGCGGGAGTTGCCAACACCAGTCGGCTCTCCCTGGAAACCGAGGCGGCGGCCCTGGGTTCGAACTTGCGGTTCGCCCAGACCCGCGCCATGGCCGCCACGGAGGCGGTCTGGTCGGTCCAGATCACCGAAGCTGGCTACTCCCTGCTGCGCGACGGCGTCCTTGCCGACCAGCCCTGGCCGGACGAGACCTCCGCCACCCATCTCTTCCCGGACACCGTGCGGGCTACGGCTGGCACGGGCACGATCACGTACAACGCCTGGGGGAACCCCGGCACCGATGACTGGACCATCACCCTCGCCAAGGGAACCGAATCCCTTTCCATCACGGTCATAGGCGTCACCGGCTTTGTCCGCTGATTTGCCGAACCTGTAGCACCCGCGTGGAAAACCATGCCGTCACCGACCGCCAATCACCGAGTCTCCCGCCGCCTGAGCCTGATCGAGCTCATCATCACGCTCGTTCTGGTCTCCTTGCTCGGCGCGCTTCTGGTTCCCTTCCTGCACGGCATTCTGCAGCAGACCAACACCGCCTCCGCCGAGACCGAAGCTTCCATCGATCTGCTCACCGTCATGGAGCGCATCGCCCACGACTACGACAGCGACGCCGAGTTGCGCGCCGACCTCGCCCTTTTCCGGGAGCGCATCCTGGAGGACCCCTCTCCCTACGGCACCGGATTCGAGGTCGTGGCTTGCGACTACATCAGACTCGAGGACGGCACCGAGGCACCGGGCGGTCCCGACGATATCCTGAAAGTCGTGATCGGCAACACGAATTCCGTGTTGATCCAGCTATTCCCGAAGAGGACGGAATGATGAGCGCCCCCACGGCAACTCCCGCCCTCTCCTCCCATAGGCGCGGATTCACGCTGATCGAGGCCGTGATGGTCATCATCATTCTGGGCATCGTCGGCAGCGCTCTGGTGGTCGGCATCGGCACCGGGACCAAGGGGTTCGTCCTCGGGCGAAGCAACCTTGCGTTGGCCCAGCAGGTCCAAGTGGCTATGCAGCGCATGATCCTGGAACTCCGCTTCGTCGCCTTGGACCAAACCAACGGCGACCTCGATTTGACCACCAGCGACGACGGAATGACGGTCACGTTCCGCTCCAAACGGGACGAGGAACTGCACGTGTTGGCAAAGGTGGATACCGAAGTGCATCTTGACGGACATGTCCTCATCGACCAAGTGAACGAGTTCGCCGTCGGCTACGAGCCGACCACCGGCGAGGTCTCGATAACCGTGAACGTTGCGGAGTTGGGCGATTTCGCCACCTCCATCTATCCGTAGGAGTCCCCGATGAAATCCAATGCTCAGCAGGCCCCGCGCCCGGCCGAAACGGGGGCGGTTCTGATGGTGACGCTACTGGGCATCCTCGCCATGGGGCTCCTGGCGGCGGCATTGACGAGTCTGGTTGCCAGCACCGGCCAAACCCGGCAGATCCAGCAGATCGGCAACCAGGCCTTCTACATGGCAGAGTCCGGCGCCCGCTACGCGATCAACCGCCTGCGGACCGACCGGATCGACGCCCTCGGCGAACTGGACGGACAGACCTTCACCCTCGACAACGGTTGGGGCTTCGACCTGAAGATCGACACGACCGACACCGGTGCCACCTACATTTTCAGCATCGATTCCACCGGGTTCGTGAGCACCAGTGGCGGCACCCAGCGGCAAAACGTCAACGGCTACCAGGTCGAGGTGCCGAAGTATGACGACTATGTGAGTCTGCCCACCTCCTTCACCTTCGCCATCCAGACGACCAGCCCCGACACCACCACGCTCACCGGCTCCTCCTACGTGGACAGCTACGATTCCGCTGTCGCCGACTGGATTGCGGAGGGGGCCGAGTCGGACGCGGTCATCCGTTCCGTCGGCACCGAGGATGTCCTCAAGCTCACCGGCACCAGCTTTGTCTACGGCAGCATCAGCGTGCCGACCGACGCCGACACCTCCGACGTCTCCGATCTCGTCAGCGTCCCCGGATACTACACCGAGGGCCAGATACCGGTGGTCACGACGGCGGACACCGAGGCCCTGACCACCATCGCGGTGCCGGCCGAGGACCCGGAAGCCACCATGCCCATCTCCTGGGACCCCGTCCCGAGCTTCGCGACCTCGGGCAGCTCGACCATCTCCGGGGGCAGCTACTCGACCAGCGACAACTTCAACATCGGCAGCGCCGACCTGACCGTGGACGACGATCTGGCCCTCGAGGTCGGCAAGGACCTCGACCTGGGAGGCAGCTCCCTCACGGTGGAGGGCGATCTCTCGGCCTGGATCGAGCGCGACGCGAACCTGACCAGTTGGGGCAGCGGCCTCACGGTGGAAGGCGACGCGGACTTGGAGGTCGGGCGCAACTTCAGCATCACCAGTTCGCAGAGCGTCGTCGTGGAGGGCGACCTGGACCTGGATGTGGCGGGCGACTTCAGCCTCTCCGGCGATACATCCCTCTACGTGAAGGGCGATGCCTACATCGACGTGGGCGGCTCGTTCAGCATCACCGGCGGGGCGAAGCTCGTCGTCGATGGCACCGTCATCATCCATGTGGCGGACGGCCTGTCCATCACCAGCTCCCTCCCCATCGTTCTCGGCGAGAACGCTTCGGTCCAGATCTACGTGGACTCGGGCGATATCTCCTTCGCCTCGGTCATCATCAACGACTCCACCACCACCGACCGTTTCGTGGTCTTCGGTGGCGACGGGGTGGAGAGCGTCTCCATCAGCGGTGACGCCACGGTGGCCGGAGCCATCTACACGCCGTCGGCGGATTTCACCATCACCGGCAGCAGCCAGTTGTTCGGGGCGGTGGTGGCCTCCTCCGTGACGATCAGCGGCAGTTCGAGCATCCACTACGACGCGGCCCTGAGCCGGGTGGTGCCGCCGATCGACCTGACCGAATACCCCTTGCGCCACTACTGGGTCGCGGCGGGGAGCGCCGAATAGGCACGGGCTACATGCGCAGCCCCAGAGCCCGCTGCATCTCGTCGGGGCGGGCGCTCTTGGCGCAGGCGGCGTCCGCCTCGATATCCCCCTGCCGGAACAGCGTCAGGAGGGAGTCGTTCAGCGTCCTCATGCCGGCCTCGTGACGAGTCTGGAGCTGCGAGTAGATCTGCTCGAACTTGCCGTTGCGGATCTGGTTCTGGACGGCCGGGTTGGTCACCATGATCTCGTAGGCGAGGACCCGTTCGCCCTCGTGCCCCCGGCGCGGGACCAGTTGCTGCACCAGCATGGCCCTGAGCACGGCGGCCAGGCTCACCTTCACCTCCTCCTGCTGGTCGGCGGGGAACATGTCCGTCAGGCGGCTCAGCCCCTGCACCACTTCGGCCGAATGGATGGTGGAAAGCACCAGATGCCCCGTCTCGGCCAGCATGATCGCGGTGCGCACGGTCTCCTGGTCGCGGATCTCCCCGACCAGCACCACGTCCGGACTCTGGCGGAGCACATGGCGCATGGCGCTGAGGAAGCTCTTCGTGTCCAACCCCACCTCCCGCTGGTCGACAATCGACATCTGGTGCTGGTGGAGGAACTCGATGGGGTCCTCCATCGTGACGATGTGGGCGGGGCGGGTGCGGTTGATGTGGCCGACCATGGCCGCCAGGGTGGTGGATTTGCCACTGCCCGTGGGACCACAGACCAGCACCAACCCGGAGGAGAGTTCGCAGAGCTCCTGGAGCAGGGCTTCGGGTAGGCCCAGGTCCTCGAACTGGGGAATCTCGAAGGGAAGAACCCGGCAGGCGATGCCGGGGCTGCCGCGTTGCAGAAACAGGTTCACCCGGAAACGGCCTGCGCCCGGCACGCTGTACGAGGTGTCGTACTCCCAGTCGGCCCGGAACACCTCCCACTCGTGGTCGTCGCGCACGAAAACGCGCGCCAGGCTCTCGCACTCGGCCCGCCGCAACCGTTCGCCGGGCAACGGCTGCCACTTGCCGCCGATGCGCACCTGCGGCGGCAACCCGACCGTGAAATGCACATCCGAAGCCCCCATCCCAACGGCGTCACCCAGGATGTCGTCCAGCCGGGTCTCGATCGGGTCGCTCATTCCGTCGTCTCCTCCCCTTCTCCGAACCGCTCGATCACCTCTTCCAGTTCGCCAATGGCTTCCTCGAAGACCGCCACCACCCGGGGATCGTAGAGGATTCCGGAGTTGCGCACGATCTCGTTCACGGCGACCTCCTGCGGCAAAGCCCGCCGGTATACCCGGTCGGCCCGCATGGCATCGTACGAGTCCGCCACGGCGAAGACCCGCGCCTCCTGGCAGATCTCCTCGCCTTTGAGTCCCCGGGGGTAGCCGCTGCCATCGTAGCGTTCGTGGTGCGAATGCACGGTCTCGGCCACATCCTCCAGCCAGGGGGCCTTGCGCAGGATCTCATAGCCGGTGGCCACATGGCTGCGCATGGTGCGCCACTCGTCCTCGTCCAGCGGCCCGGGCTTCAGCAGGATGTGGTCGGGAACCGCCACCTTGCCGATGTCGTGCAGCACGGCGCCCCGGGCCAGCCGTTCGAGCTGGCGCGACGAGAAACCGAGCTTGCGCCCCAGAATCAGGGACATGGCCTGCACCCGCAGGACGTGGCGACCGGCGGAGCGCTCCCGCATATCCACCAGCGTCGCAAAGCCGTCCACTGCGAAATCGAAGGCCTGCCGGGTCTCGGCCAGTGCCTGGCGCAACTGCGAGCTCTTCGCCATCACCATCCGTTCCAGCTGCTCCCGGTAGCGCCGGTTCTCGTTCTCCAGGGTCTGGACCCGCAACGCTCCCTGGACGGCACCCAGCAGTTCCATGCGGTCCACCGGTTTGCGCAGGAAGGCCCGGACCCCGCTTTGGAAGCTGGACACGGCATTCTCGATGGTGGCATAGCCGGTGAGGACGATGCCCGCCGTATCGGGACTGAGGTGGCGCACCCGCTTCAGCAACTGCAGGCCGTCCATGCCGGGCATGGTCAGGTCCGTGATCAGCAGATCGTAGGGCTCCGTCGCCTGCTTGAACTTCTCCAGGCAGCTCTCCCCGCCCGTCGCGCGGTCCACCCGGTAGCCGGCCTTGTCCAGCACCCGGGCCACGACCGTCAGCACGTCGGGCTGGTCGTCCACCACCATCAGGCGGGCGGTTTCCTTGGTCAGTTCCTCCGCCTCGGCCTTGGGCGCGGGGGCGTCGCCGGCCGCCTCGGTCCCCCTGGCCTGCATCTCGTCGACCGTGAGGATGGTCATGCCCGGCCACACGGCGGCGCGGTTGCGCCCGGCGGCTTTGGCGGCATAGAGGGCGGTGTCGGCCTGGCTCAGCAGGCGGTCGGTGGTCAACAACTCGGAGGGCACCGCCTTTGGCACCGTGGTAACCCCCGCCGAGACGCTCAGGTCCACGCCCTCGATCCCGCTCGCGAAGGTACGGGCATAGGTGTCCTGCAACAGGCGCAGCGTGAAGATGGCGGCTCCTTCCGAACCGGTGTTGTCCAGCACCACCACGAACTCGTCCCCGCCATAGCGGGCCACCATGTCCGAATCGCGGGAGACCTCGTCCAGCAACTGGGCGAACTCGCAGAGCAACCGGTCCCCGACCGGGTGGCCGAAACTGTCGTTGATCTCCTTGAAGTTGTCCAGATCCACCATGACCACCGAGAGATCGCTCCCGTAGCGCTGGTGCCCGGCCAGGCGGTTCTTCAGGTGCTCTTCG
>QKCY01000282.1 GCA_003245525.1 Victivallales bacterium
GAGTTTGCTGAGAATCACCAGACCCTGGCGACCGATCAGACGTTCCACCGGGGCCGCCGCGAAGAGCATGGCCGAGACGCAGAAGAGGGCGGCCAGGAGCCCCGCGCAGCTCAACAGGCCGGTCGTCATGGGGCCGGTGTAGGCCTCCGAACCCATGACGAGCAGGGCACCGGTGGTGGCTGGGCCGATGGTGATGGGCACGGCCAGGGGAACCACCGCGATGTCTCCGTCGGTCGGCACCGTCCGGGACGAGGTGTCCCCGCGCACGAGGTCCACGGCGGAGAGGAAGAGCAGGATGCCCGCCCCCACGCGGAAGGCATCGACCGTGATGCCGAGCACCCGGAACAGGGCATTGCCGAAGAGGAAGAGCCCCAGGCTCACCCCGACGATGGCCCAGGTGACCCGCACCGCCAGCCGCCGCCGTTGGAGTGCGTCCATTTCCCGGGTAAGCGAAAGGAACATGCTGAGCACAAAGAACGGCGTCAGCAGGAAGAAGAACTTGATCCAGGTACTGATGAAGATGTTCACGGTCTCTCCAAAGGGCGGGCCGAACGTCTGGACTAGACGTACTCTACCACATCCTTGAAGCGGCGGTGGAACCAGCCGAACCAATGCTCCGGATGCTGGCGAATCCAGGCGGAGATCAGCGCGTTGTGCCGGTCAAGCAGGTCCTGGACACTGGTGCCGGGGGCGCTTGCCGGCAGCGGTTCCACCACGACCCGGTAGGCATTGTCGGGCCCGAGCAGGGCGTACGTGCCCATCACCGGACACCCGGTCCGCCCCTCGATGCCTGCCGTCGAACGCACGGTGCTCGTCGGCTTGCCGAGGAAGGGGGAGAGCAGGCCGCTGCTGCCGCCGTACTGGTCGATCGCGAAGGCAGCGCAGCCGCCATTGTGCAGGCTGCGCAGGGTCTGCCGCAAGGCGTTGACGGGGGGGACGAAGCGGACGGTGGGGTTCCGTCGCTGGCGCAGGCGTTCCAGCCAGCGGTTGACGAGCGGATTGCGGAGCGGTTTGGCGACGATCACGGCGACCGGAAAGCGGTCGATCAGCGAGGATACCAGCACCTCCCAGTTCCCGAGGTGGGAGAAGAGGAACAGGACCCCGGCCGATTGGCGAGTTAGGCCATCCAAGACCTCCGTGCTGGCCGCATCGAAGGCGAAGGGCAGGTCCCCGCCGCGCACCATGTCGGCGAAGTAGCGGCCGGTGAGACGATAGAGCCGCCGCTCGATCCGGGATTGCTCGTCCGGGGGATAGCCGACGAAGGCCAGATTGCAGCGCACGATCCGGCGGCGGATGCCCAGTAACCGGGCACCCGCTCCAAGTTGCTCGCCGACCCAGAGCACGAGGCGCCGGGGCAGACAGCGGACCACGGCCACCGAGGTCCGGAGGGCGAGGTAGGAAAGGCGGAACATCAACCAGCGGCGGACCGGGCCGTAGGAGCGGTGCCCATGCCGGTGCCGACGGGGTGCCCGTGGCGCGGGCGGCTCCGCCACGGTCGCGTCGGGGGCCATGGCAGGCGAACCGCTCAAGCCTGTTCGCTCCCTTCGCGCCTCTCCCGGTAGCGAAGGTGGAGGTTGCGCATGTAGATCACCAGGTTGGGGGCCTGGCCGAGAATGAACACGGGGTCTCTCCGGTAGATGGCATAGACCAGCAGCATGGCGGAGCCGATGAGACTGAGGAACCAGAATGCCAGGGGGATGACACTGCGACCGGCCCGCTCGCTGGCCAGCCATTGCACGATGAAACGCGCGGCGAATACGGTCTGGGCAATCAGGCCGAAGCCAATCCAGAGCATTTCGACTACGGTCATCTCCGAGGGAGGAGGGGTTGCTCCCATCACTTCCCCTCCTGGCCGTCGGCAGTGGTGGAGAGGTCCCACACCATGCGGCGCAGCATCCAGCGCACGGCCAGAGTATCGCCGATTCCCACCCACAGCCGGTTGCCGATACCGTACTTGGTGGTGCCCCGTTCGCGGGGGCGGTGATCGACGGGCTGCTCGGTGATGCGGTATCCCTGCATCCGCACGAGGGTCGGCAGGAAGCGGTGCATGCCCCGGAAGACGGGGATGCGCTCCACGCATTCCCGGCGGAAGACGCGGATGGCGCAGCCCACGTCGCTCACCGACTCATGGGTCAGGCCGTTGCGGAATCCGTTGCCGATCTTCGAGCTGAGCTTGCGGACCCACGTGTCCTGGCGCTTGGCGCGGATGCCGTTGACCATGTCCACGTCGTTCTTGGCGAGGCGTTCGAGCAGGGCGGGGAAGTCGGCGGGGTTATTCTGCCCATCGCCGTCGAGCGTGCCCAGGATGGTGCCCCCGGCCAGGCGGAAACCGGCGGCCAGGGCGGCGGACTGGCCGCGGTTCTTGGTGGCCCGCACCCAGCGATGGCGGGGCGAGGCGGCGGCGAGGGAACGGAGCACCTCGGGGGTGCGGTCGGTGGAAGCATCGTCGATCCAGAGACATTCCCAGTCCCACTGGGTGCTGTCGAGCGCCTGGGATACCTCCTGGGCCAGAGGCGGAATCGATTCCTCCTCGTTCATGACCGGGACAATGATGCTGACTTCGGGCATGGAAGAACTCCTACTTGGACTTGCCGAAAAGCTCACGCAGGCTGGCCATACGCTGTTTGTAGGCCTGCCGTTCGGGCGAGTCCTTGACCTGGTGGAGGTAGTAACTCATGGGAATCCAACGCCGGTAGGCGACCGGAACGAAAAACAGGGACGTGGTCAGGACCACGGCCAGGAACAAGGGGGGGGACGCGAGGTTCCGCCAACGCCATACGAATACTGTCGCGAGGGCGAGGATGCCAGCGATACCGACGGCAACGCCGACCGGCTCGCCGATCCGGGCCCAGAGCCAGATCGGCAGGCCGAAAACCGCGACCGTGAAGACGGCGGCAAACCCCAGCCACAGCCGCTTCAGCCAGACCATGCTGCCGGGGGCGTCCTCCCGGTGGTCGGCGAACCAGCGCCCAACCAGCAGGCACACCGCCGGGGCGAGAGGCACCAGATAGCGGTCCGCCTTGGCGGGAATCAGAGTGAGGAAGAGCAGGCTCCAGACGACGTAGTGGGCGAGCAGCACCCCCGAGTGGCCGGTGGTTGCGTCGGGCTGCCGCACGTAGCTGGGGCGGAAGGCGCCGAGGAAGAGGATCCACGGCATCATCACGGCCGGAAAGAGCCCAAAGTAGAAATAGAAGGGCTGGGGATGGAACGCCATGCCATAGGACTCGGCCTCGCGACCGAAATTGACCCAGATCGCGTCGTTGAAGATGGCAACGGTCTCCGGCATCCGGATCATCACGACGACATACCACGCGAGGGAGAGAGCCAGCACGGCCCCGGCCAGCTTCAGAGCCCCTAGCGTCGTCCGCCGTCCTCCCCGGCGCCGCACGCTGTCGATCAGACAAGGCACGGCGGGGAATATCCAGGCGACTGGTCCCTTCACCATGAAGCCGCCAACCAGTCCGAGCACCAGGAGGATCTGGGCCCGTCGCGGGTGGGGGCCGGTCAGGGAGACGTAGCCATACAGGCTTAGGCACAGGAAGGCGCCCAGGGTGGTGTCGAAGGTTCCCCGGTGCCCGTGATGGACGAAGAGGGGTATGCAGGTGAGCAGCAGCAGTGCGCCGCACCATCCCTGGGCATGGCCGAAAAGCTCGCGTCCCAGCAGATAGGCAAGCAGGAGGGTGGCAAGGGCTCCGCCGATGGCGACCACGCGGGCCGAAACCAGTCCGCCCTGGCCGCGCACGCAAGACACCGCATAGGTGAGCCAATGGAACAGAGGCGGCTTGGTGAGGTGGGGAACCCCGTCCAGCCGGGGAACGAGCAGGTCGCCGCTCGTGTACATGGTCTCGGATATCTCGCTGTTCCGCCGCTCGGGCTTCCCGTAGGGCGGAGCCGTCACGGTACCGGTTACCAGCATGACCAGTCCCAGCACGACGAGCAGGACTAGAGCAGATGTGGAGCTGTTCGGGACGGTTCCCAGCCGGGCGAAACGCGCGGCCGTTTGGGGGGATGGCTGATCGGGAGAGGACACATCCAGATTCCGTGATTTGGGCTCAGTGTGCGGAGAGACAATGACAACTCCCCGGCAGATGTGCCGGAACCCGGAGCGACAGGCATATAGGGTACCCACGCCCCCTGAAGCGTCGGTGAAAGCCACATGAATATCTGTTAATATGGCTTCACATTCGCCAAATGCATTCCTTCCCATGGTCCCTTTGCGCAAGGGCCAATGACCGCCAGCAGACGGGCGCAGACCACTATTCGACGCCGGTGGACGTGCCTTCCTGCTGGCGGGGGACGAGGCGGTAGGAGTAGAGATCGATGCCGTCGTCCTTCTTTCCGCTCAATTGCGCCTCCGCAATGGGGGTCCAGGCGGTCTCCGCGAAGTCCGCCGCCGCTCTCGGGCTCCCACTCAGCAGCAGGATCTGCTCCTGGGCGGCGTCGGGCAAGTGCGCATCGTGTGTGTGCAGCCCCAGCAGGTAGGACACCAACGGATGGGCATCCATGACAACGACCCGTCCGGCCTGAGCCTCGTCCATGATTGGGAGCAGGGCGGCGTGCAGATGCTGGTACGCCGTCGACTCTTCGTCGCTCTTCCAGGACTCCAACCCGACCGCGAACACCAGCATCGCTGCCAGGCAGAGGAACCCCAGTTCCTGTTGCCCTCGGCGGGACAGGGCGACGGCCGACACGGCCGCCAGGACGGTCGCCGCCGCGAAGATCCCTGCCGGCGCTCCCCCGATCTTGACGGCCATTATTGCCACGACCGTTGCCAGGCCGACCGCTGCCAGCCTGGTGGCCCGCCCGAGCCAACGCGGCGACAGACGCCGCAGGAGCTCCCGCATCCCGATTCCCGCCAGCAGCATGACCGGAGGGTATACGGGCAACAGGAGATCGTGCCGCTTGGCGGGAAGAAGGCTGAAGAACGCGAGGAAGACGAACGCCCACCAGGCGATCCGTCTGCCCCAGTGCTCGCGTTCCCGGGCCCAGCCGAGCTTTGCGCCAGCAATCGCGAGTAACGACCAGGGCGCAATGCGACCGATGATCAGCGGCAGATAGTACCAGATTGGTTTGGCGCGTTGCCCGGAGGCCTGGAACCGGCTGCCCAGTTCCCCCTCGACCACGGTGTTGCGGAAACCTGGCATGTCCCAGACGGCCCAGAGCCACCAGCCCGCAATCAGGGCGGCAATCGCGGTCCCGGCCAGCACCTGGAGCCAGCCCCGCCGGTCCCGCATCCTGCCATTCGCGATGGCCCATCCCAGCAGCCAGATGGCGTACAGGGCCGGGCCGACCGGCCCCTTGGTCAGGAAGCTGACGCCGAGGATCGCCCCTATCGCCGCCGCTCGCCACCAGTAGGCGCGGACCAGCACCGTCAAGGCGATGGCGGCATAGAGAGTGAAGGTCATCAGCATGTCGGTCCGCGCAAACCACATCAGCTTCATGATGTGATGCGAGGAGATGGCGGCCACCGTGGCCCAGAAGGCCGCCTGCGGGTCCAGCAGTTTCCGCCCCAGCAGATACAACAGCGCCATCAGGCCAGCCCCCGCCACCAGACCGGGCAGTTTCATCACGCCGGGCCGGGTGCTGTGCGTTGCCCGGCACAGGATGGCCGCGCACCAGTTGTAGAACGGGGGCTTCGTGGCGATTTTGCCATTCACCTCGTACTGGGTGACCCAGTTGCCGTTGTGGAGGATATCCATGACATAGCCCACCTGCTTCTCCTGGTCCCCCTGGAAGAGATTCTCGGGGGCCGCGATCCTCGCCGTCGCCATTACGGCGAAGAGGAGCGCAAGGAGAATAAGGTGGTTTCCCTGGGGTGTCCGTCTGCTGTTTGCCCCGGGGCAGTCCACGGCAAGCGGCAGTCCATCGGCTGGATTCATCGGTGCCCTTCCGGTGCTGGAGGCTGTTTCCCCGGTACCATACTCCCCGCCGAAACGGGTGCCCAGTTAGGGCGAGCCACCGTCGGTCCCCTGGCGCTGTTTGTACTCTCCCGCATCCCGTGTATCTTCCAAATCCCACTCGGAGCGTTATCAGATAGGAATTGCAGCATGGCGAAAAACCGCAAAGTCCTGTTGGCGATCTCCGGCGGGGTGCTTCTCCTGCTGGCCGGTTTCGGCTACTATTTCCGACAGGTTTCGCTGCCCCATTTCCGCACGGTTGACCGCCATGTGCTGTACCGGAGCGGCCAGCCTCGCGGCCTGGGGCTGCTGGCTCTCCGTCTGCGCGGCATCCATACCATCATCAATCTGCGTAGCCCAGATGGCTCCGGAGTGGCGGAGGAGGAGGCCTTTGCCGCCAAACATGGCATCGCGCACTACAACATCCCGGCCGGAAGCACCACCGAGGAGATCGCGCAGTCCGTCGAGCGGTTCCTCGCCGTTTTGGACGACAAGTCGAACTGGCCGGTGCTGGTCCACTGCGCCAGAGGCAAGGAGCGGTCCGGAGTCTATTCCGCGGTGTACCGCATGGAGTACGAGGGCTGGTCGAACCAGAAGGCCCTCTACGAGATGCAAAGCCTCGGTCTGAAGCCGGGCTCCATGCTGGAGGCCGAGACCTTCGTCTGGAACTACCGGCCGCGCAACTCCAAGGCCGAGGCCGAGAAGAAAACGAAGCCGATCGTCTGGCAGGAGTAGGGTCGGGGGTGTCCCTGCGACCGGCCCGCGGTTCTGGTCGGCTGGTCGGAGACGGGATAGCCTTGCTGACTCGGTACCCGAGGAGAACCGCCGATGGATCTACAGTGGCTGGGGATCAATGCCTTCCGGTTCAGAAACCGGGGCCGCACCATCCTGCTGGACCCCTATGTCAGCCGTCAGCGGAACCCGCTCTGTGATCCCGAGACGGTCAGGCGGTACGTTCCCGAGGCGACGGCGGTGGTGGTCTCCCATAGCCATTGGGACCATCTGGCCGACACCCACGTGGTAGCGGCCGAGACGGGGGCCGAGGTCTTCGGTTCCCGGACGACGGTCAGCATTTGCCGGTCCTACGGCATTCCCGCCGACCGCCTGGTGGAACTGGCCGCTGGCGACCGGGTCGAGCGCCCGGACTTCTCGGTCCAGTTCTTCCGTTCGCTCCATGTCCCGCTGAACGATGGCACCGTGGCCTATGCGGGCTCCTACGAGCAGCCGCCCCCCAAACCGCCGACCAGAGTCGAGGAATACCTCGAAGGTGGCACCTTCGCCGTCCTCCTGGAGATCGGGGGATACCGCATCCTCGACATTGGCAGCGCCAATCTGGTGGACGAGGATCTGCGGGGACTGGCCGTGGATGTACTCCTGTTGGGCACGGGGGGATGGCAGCGGACGCCGCGCTACCTGGAACGGGTGTTCGGCTGCGTCTCCGCCCGCATCGTGGTGCCCTGTCACCACGACGATTTCCTGATGCCCCTGGCGCAGGGATTGGTGGTTCGCGATCCGGCCGGGCTGGCCGAACTGGCCGCCCGCATCCCGCAACTGGCACCGGGCACCGAGGTCCGGCAGTTGGACTTGCTCGGCGCCTTGCGGCTGGACTGACCCCGCGAAATGGAACGTCCCGCCGATCAATGACCAGCGGGACGTTGGTGCCCCCCTACAGGCACGGAAATCACAGGCGAGGATCGCTCGGTATGGCCGTGAACCAGTGGTAGCGGTGCTGCTCCACATGGCCGTCGATGAACCCGGTGTTCACCCCGTCACTGTGGTCGGGGCCGCGCCGTTGGCAAGCCGGTGGATCGTTGTAGAGGCTGGCCCATCCCCAACCATTCACGCCGCACTTGCCTTCCGCGAAGGCGGCCCGGGCCGATGGCTGCTTGACCTCGCCGATCTTGATCGCGTTGCTGTGCACATGTTCCGACCACATCATGGCAAAGCCCTTGTCGGGACTGGTGAGCTTGCCGGGCCAGTTCACGTTGTAGGAACCGGTATAGGAGGGGCAGCACATAGCCTTGCGGTCCGGAACGTAGGTAGCCAGCAACTCGTACCAGGGCTGATAGGTGCTCGTCCAACTGGTGCCGAACATGCAGTCGCTGTTGTCCTGGATATACATGGTGAAACCGAGCAGCACCTGCTTCTGGTTCCCCACGCAACTGATGGCCTGGGCCTTGGCCCGGGCCTGCTGGAGCGCGGGAAGCAGCATACTCGCCAGAATCGCGATGATCGCGATCACAACGAGCAACTCGATCAGAGTGAATTGCCGTTTTACCGTCATTCTACGCTTCAGGACCATGGTTCTTCTCCTGGTTGGTGGAATAAGGGCGGGAGGGCTGAAGGGGGGAGAATGTGAAGAAACAATGAACGTATAGCCTGGGTTTCTGCCATTAGCAACATATCGTTGATGGCAAAGTGGTTCCCTCCGTCGGAGTGGTCGCCCCAAACCTAAGCTGGGACCGCATCCGCTACTCTCCCTTTCGGCGGGAGCGGAGCTACATTCCTGCGTTTCCTCCCTTGTCTGTCACGAGGAGTCGGCCATGGCAATCGGCACTGTCACCCCGGCGGAATGGCGCGAGGTTGTGGACCCTGTCTCCGGCGTCGTTCTGCGCCAGTTCACCAGCCACAAGACCAACAGCCACCATCTCTACTTCACCAATCCCGGCTGGTACGACGGCAACCGGCGGCTGCTGTTCGGTTCCGACCGCGGCAACCGGACCAACCTGTTCTCGCTCCACCTCGCCAGCGGCGAGATCACCCAGCTCACCGACCTCGCGCCGGTGGCGCCGCCCCGCGAAACCGAGTTCCTCTGCGTCGGCGTGAATCCGGTGCGGGACGAGGCCTATTTCTGGTACGACCGCGAACTCTGCGCCCTTGACCTGCATAGCTACGCCCTGCGTACGCTCTGGCGCATTCCCGACGGTTTCATCCGCTCCATGACCAACTGCACCGCCGACGGGAAGTATGTCTGCACGGGCATCTACCAGGACCTCACCGACCGTTTTCCCGTGGATCTCAACCGCAACTACGTTGGCTTCCGGGAGATCCACGCAGCCCATCCCGAGTCCCGCATCATGCGGATCGCGGTGGACGGTTCGGACGCGGCGTGCGCCTGGGCGGAGAACTACTGGATCGGACACATCAACACCTCGCCCACCCAGCCCAACCTGCTCACCTTCTGCCACGAGGGTCCCTGGGACAAGGTGGACAACCGCATCTGGGGCCTCGACCTGGCCACCGGCAAAGCCTGGATGATCCGTCATCCCGAACCCGGGGAGAACGTGGGCCACGAGTATTGGCATGCCGACGGCATCCATATTGGCTACCATGGCCGCACCAAGGAGGGCCGGAAGTTCTTCGGCAAGGTAAAGGTCGACGACACCGACCGCTTCGAGGTGGATTTCCCCAGCGAGACCGGGCACATCCACTCCAACGACTTCTCCCTCATCGTTGGCGACGGGGCGGGGCACATCCGCCTTTGGCGCTGGAATGGCCAGGGGTTCGACGGCCCGCGCGCCCTGGCGCACCACCGCAGCAGCATGAAGATCCAGCAGGCCCATCCCCATCCCCGCTTCACACCCGACGGCAAGCGGGTGATCTTCACCAGCGACTGGACCGGATACTGCCAGATCTACGAAGCCATCGTTCCCGAGTTCGACTCGCTGCCGCCCATTCCGTAGCGGCTATTCGACTTCGAACTCCTGGTAGCAACCGGGACAGACGTTGGGTCCCCGCTTCAGGGCTGCCACCCGGATCTTCTGGTTGCAGTGCGGACAGGGAACCCTCGGGTCCACTTCCTCCATCTGCTTCGCCACTGCCTGGACAGCGTCCTGAGCGGTATGCCGGGCGGGCGAAGGGGCAGCCGGAGTGGTCGCGGGGGGGGGCGAAGCCAGCGGCGTTCCGCCACTCTGGCCAAGCGCGCGCAGGGCCGTCTGCTCGGTTGCCACGGTGATTCTCCCGATGTAGGTGATGATCTGGGCGATACCGAACAGGAGCAACGAGAAGAGGCACGTACTGGCGAAGGTCGAGATCACGAGAACGATGCTCTCGATACTTCCCTGCATCTCGAACGCTGCCCCAATAGCCCAGATGGTCGCCAGGGTTCCGCAAGCAACGACGACGATGCCCATTGTCCGATAAACTGTCGCCAGCAGGGGTTTCTCCACGGGCAGGCCCTGAGCCTGCGGGGCGGGGGAAGACGGGATGGAAGCCATGACTCTCTCCTTCTGTGCTGCACACGTTCCCAAGGGGCATGGGTGAACGCACCGCCTGCCCTTGCCCCATCTGGTTTGGAGAGTACATGCCGGAAACAGTCTTTGCGAGCCGGATGCTGGCAAAGACAGTTCCATTCCTGCCCGCAGCTGGCACTGCCTATGGCCGCAGGGAGGCGAGCACGTTGCAGAGGGCGTCGAGGCGGGCCGTTCCCTCGCCATACGGCGCCGGCAGGGCGGGGAGCAGCCAGCCGCCTTCGTCCAGCTCGTTCCAGGCATAGACGAGGACCAGTTCCGTGCCGTCCGCAGCGGGGTGCTCGCGGAACCACTCGACGCCCCGGCCGATATGGGCGGCGATCTCGGCTGGTGTGCCGGACTCGTAGTAGTACTCGGCCGCGTCCGGCTGGGTGTGGAAGCTCTCCCAGGAAACGGGGTTGGTCACCCGGGTCCGGCGGTCCCAGCCCGCTACGCAGATCGGGGCGACCGGGGCACCGGTGGCGGCGCAGTTCGTCCAGAAGCGTTCCGCCGCCGCCGCCAGATCGGCAAAGGGGG
>QKCY01000218.1 GCA_003245525.1 Victivallales bacterium
CGGAACCCTCGCCGAGCACCGGTTGCAGGGCCAGGCGGCGCTGAATCTCGGTCGGAATGCCATCCGTGACCAGGCAGAGGCGGTCGGCCCCGATCCGGGCCAGAACCCGGGCCTGCATCTGGAACTCCCACTGGTCCAGCTCGGTGCGCGGGCTGGCAGCGGCAATGTCCGTCAGGAATCGCCGCCAATCGTGCTCGTACTTCAGCAGCAGTTGGCTATAGGCGGCGGAACCAAGCCCTTCGCCGCAATGGCTCACCTGGAGAAGAGTGGTCTGTGGACCCAGCGCAGGCAGAGCGGTACACATGCCCTTCACCGTCTGGTAGAAGGTCTGGTCCAGCGGTGCGCCGCCTCCATTGGTGACCACGAGGTCGTAGTCGCCGGCGCACGGGGCGCTGGTCCAGGCGGCCACTTCGGCACATCCGGCGGCGTGGGCCGCCTCCAGGTCGCCGGCGTAGACCCCGGCCACCTCCCGCCGGTCGGTGATGGCCACGTTGAACAGGAAATCCACGCCCACCTGCCGGGCCACGGCCAAGGCCGCCGCATGACAGGGATTGCCCTCGACCACCCCATTGTCGGCGCGGGGATCGGAGAGGGTCCGGTAGCCATGGAAACGCTGGATGGTGGCCAAGTCCACCAAGGCCGGGCAGACGCCCTTGCGCCCACCCGAGAAACCGGCCATGAAATGGGGCTCGATGTACCCGGTCACGATCCGGGAATCCGCTTCGGCAAAGCGGCGGCAGATGCGCACGGGGGGTTCCTCGGATACCGTGACGAGCGTATCGGCTTCCTCGGCCCGGTGGTCGACCACCGTCACGCGGGAGAGGACTTCTTCACCGACCAGTCGCCGGAATTCCTCGGCTGTGCTGGGCCGGTGCATACCGGTGCCCACCACGATCTCGATGGCCGCATCGGGCACGCCTGCGGCATTCAGTTCGGCCAGCAGGGGCGGCAGGAACACCTGGTTCGGCACGGGCCGCGTGATGTCCGAGATGGTGATGACCACGGATTTGGGCTGGCGCTGCTGCACCAGTTCGCGCAACGGCGCGCAACCGATGGGCTCGGCCAAGGCCTGTCGCACCGCCGCCGCCGGGTCGGGCAACGCCGGAGCGCCCGTTGCCGCCAGGACGTCGGCGTTCTGGGGTACCCGGACCGTTAGGCCATTCTCGCCATAGCGAAGGTGAACAGACTTGGCAACCATGCGTATTGCTCTCCGTACTCGAGCGTGAACTTGCACATGGGACTATAGCGCCAGAGTCGCGTAGTGGGCGTGCAGTTGTCCTAGGTTGCATATATGGCGGCTGCCCCCCCGGCAGCCCGCAGGTGTGTACTTTCCCATACCGCACCTGTGTTGGGTATGCGCACTCTCGCCCCTGTGGCTTGACCGGAGAGGACAGGCGTGGTGGTCTCGTTGCCGACAGTTCAGTCACGACCAAGCCCAGCCTCCTGGACGAAGCGGCAACCGGGACACTTCGGCACTCGACCACCTGGATGAAGTAGTCCTTTGGTCCAATGTGGGTCCCACATTCTTGATAGACGGGGGGCATGGGACATGATAGTTCTGTGAGGAAACTCGCTGAAGAGATGGCCTTTCTCCGTCGGTTTTCCGATAGCTTTTGTACCATTGATCCCATCGGTTTCCTGTTCCCATCGCTCTTCGCTTTGGAGAGAGAAGCTCCATGACTCTTACGCTAGGGTGGAAACCCGACAAGAGAAACGTTGGCCTGCTGCCCGAGATACCAGCCAAATGGCTCCCTCGGCACGTGGAAGATTTCGCCTCTTCCGTGTTCACCGAGGAGAAGGTACTCCTTGCTCATCCCTATGAGGTTTGGAACCAAGACCAGACGCCTGCTTGTGTGGCGATTGCCGTCACCACCTGCATGGAGGTCCTTGATGCCCAATTGGGGCCTTCCGTCCGCCTCTCGCCGCTGTATCTCTATTGGGTTGCCCGAACCCGGCACGACTCTCGTCCGGCCATAACGTTCTCCACCGCTTTCAGCGCAACCATCCTCCAAGGCGTCTGCTCCTGGGAGAAGCACCCGTACTATCCCAACACCGAGGCCAATCTGGAAGTGCGACCCGACAAGGGGGCCAGAGAAGACGCCAGCAGACGGAAAATCGCCTCCAGCGTAGTCCCCTATCCCACCTTTGGCTACGGGAATCTGCCGACGGGAAGGTCGGGAGCAAGCCAGAAGTGGAAGGAAGCACTCGCTGTCGGCATGCCGATCGCGATTGGCATACGCTGGACCCCGGAGTACGAAGCGCTAAGCAGGGACAATCCCGTCTATCGGCCGGCACCGGGGCAGGGGCTCGGCAAGCACGGGCACGCGGTCGCCGTCATTGGCTTTGACGACAATGACAGACACTTCATCGTGAAGGACTCCCAAGGCACAGGTTTCGCCAAGGGCGGTTTCTGGAGGATGCCCTATGAGATAGCTGAAACATGCTTCGTTACCGAGGCATATAAAGTGGCCAAGATCACATACTGACTCACTGGAAGGAAAGAACGATGAAGCTGTCCCATTGTACGCTCATTCTGTCAGTCATCGCCATCGCCCTGGCCGGATGTGCGAAGACGACAACCGTCTACCGCCTGGAGAATGGGGAAACGGCGAAGCGCCTTGGAGAGAAAAAACGTGGTGTCCATTATTTTCTTCCCCGCACGGTAATCACCATACAGGGGACTGTAACGGAAGTCACCAAGACCCGTGGAGCCTATTGCTACAAGGATGGCGAGACCGAAGAGGGCGACATCACCAAGAATAGCTTCAAAGAGCTTCTGGATACGATGGGAATCCAGTTTGACGAGAAGAAGATCGTGACGGTAGGCGGTGTTACCCACCGTATACATGACGTGTCGACGACAGTATCAGCCGAACCCGACTGCTCCCAGGCTTTCTTCGTCGAGCTTGAGGGAGGCCTGATGACGGAGCGTTCGCTGACCCTGAAGCTCGGCCAACTCGGGGTGATGGCCAGTGCCGACGCTAAAGCCGCTGACCGGAGCTTTGCCATTTCGATGGCACTGGCAAAGCAGACCGTTGGACTGGCGGGGGCTGTGCTTTTGGCCGGTCCCGGGGGGACAGGGAGCAAGGGAGGTTCGCTGCTGGATCAAGCCAAGGCGGAAGCAGAGCAGTACAATGCGCTGAGAAATGACTACGAGCAGTTCGTGAGCGGCAAGAACACTGTGGTTACGGCGATGCAGAGTGAGGTCTTCACGTCAATCAAGAAGCAGTATGAGGACCGGCTCAAGGCCATCAAGGAGGAGTTCCTTGGGGAAACCAAGGAGGGCGGAAAGCCTTTCAAGGTCGTTCTCCGCCCCGCCGCGCCAACGGAGGATGGAGAAAACGTTAGGATTCCCCTTTTCACCGTCACTTCGGAGGGGCTTGTAGGAACAGACTCGTCGGACGGCAGCCTCAAGATCAAGTGTCTGCCGTTCTCGGGGGCTACCGGCGGATCGATGGAGTGTATAGTCACCGCCGTTCTCAGCCCCGCGCCGGGGACAACCGCTGCCCTTAAGCTGCTGCGACCCTTGGCAGAGGCGCAGCAGCCGAAGATGGACGCTTGCGGCAACGCCGAACCGACCGGTCTGTGCTACCGCGCTCCGGTCAAGTACACTCTCACCCTTGAGGGGCTCGGCAAGGACGAGAAAGACCAGGGGGATCTGGTGATCGCCCAGTTCGGGCCGGTTCTGTCGCTGCCCCGACGGATGAACCTGCTTGGCGGAGACAGCAAGATCGTCTACCATCAGGACACGGGCGCGATCGAGGAACTGACCGTCTCCTCGAAGTCCCTCGATGTATCGGGTGCCAGCAGTCTCATGGAGACGGCGACCTCGACGATTACCAAGGTGAAAGCCCAGGACGAGACGCTCGGGAAGTTGCAGCAGCAGTATGACATTCTGAAACTGAAAGCGGGCATCAAGGGATTCGAAGCGGAACTCGCCGAGTAGTCTCCTCGCCAACCTCCGCCACCAGTTGCCGAACCATGTCCGATGCTCCGGAAACGGAAACGTCGGACATGGTGGGGTGGTGCCGAGGGCATCCGCACGAACGGGGTTGTGGGCACGGCGACGCATAGCCCGAACCCGCAGGAAGGGGGCTACTCAGCACTCGCGCTACAGCGGGACGACTTCCTGGACCAGGGGCCAGAGGGTGAATTCCTGGACCGCGAGGTGGTCGGGGAGTTCGCAGAGGTAGAGGACGGCCTCGCCCAGTTCGCGGGGCTGGATGCATTGCGCGAGGACCTCCGGCGCTTTCGGGCCGAGTCCAGCGGCTTCGGCGAAGCCGGTTGCGCCCCAGGAGGGGATCAGGGTGGTGACCCGCACGCCCTTGCCGCGGAGCTCGTTGTAGAGGCAGTCCGAGAGCATGCCCAGGCCAGCCTTGGCGGCGGAGTAGACGGCCAGGGCGGGCCAGGCGTGGGTTTGGCAGACGCTCGACACGTTGATGATGGTGCCCTTGCCCGCCTTGCCCATGATCTGGGACGCCCGGCGGCAACCGAGCAAGGGGCCGTAGAGGTTGATGTCCAGGCAACGGCGCATCTCGTCGTCGGTCAGCTCGGCCAGGGGCGCGACTCGGATGGCAGCCCCCGCGTTGTTGACCAGGATATCCACCGTGCCCGCCGCCGCCAGGACCGTGGCGTAGACCCGGTCCCAGTCCCCGGCCGAGGTCACATCGGCCTGGATGCCGACGGCTCCGGTGGCGGCCGCCACTTCGTCGAGGGCGGCCTGGTCCCGACCGGTCATCCACACCCGTACGCCCTTCTCGCACAGCACCTCGGTGATGCCGCGTCCATACCCTTTCGCGCCGCCGGTGACGATGGCGGCCATGCCGCTGATGCTTCGTGCCATGGAACCAGTCTCCTGGATGGTCTCCTGCACCCCGGCTTCCCCTGCTCCAGTGTACCGCCTGCCCTCCCGGCGTCAACCGGGGCACCTTCGGCACGCCTGGATTTCCGCCGACTATTCGGTCGTCGGATTGCAGCGGGCGTGGAGTGCGATGCCCTGTTGCCGGGTCGACTCCACGTGGCCGTCGCCCCAGAGCATGTTCACCATGGCACTGTGGGTCCAGTCGATGCGCAGGTTCCAGACATCGGTGTAGCCGCGGGTGTCGTCGACTGTCGCCCAGGTCCACCCGTTCGGGCAGATGAAGCCGTCGGCGGAGAAGCCGAAGGTGCTGGGCTTGACCATCTGGACGGTGCGGTAACCGCTGCGGACGGCATACTCGCTGTACATGTAGCTGCTGCCGCGCGTGAAGTCGGCGTGACCGCCGAAATTCCACCAGTTGTAGCCGCTGGGACTGGGGTCGGTGGGGCAGATGAAGACCGCGTCGTTGCTGCCCGCATAGGGAAAGAGGTGCTGCTGGGGGGCGGGGTTCAGCGTGCTGTACGCCGAGGCGACGAACTCGGAACAGGGGAAGTAGTCCGCGTTGTCGTCGATGTACATCGCCTCCGCCAGGCCGGCCTGCTTCAGGTTGTTGACGCAACTGATGGACCGGGCCTTGGCGCGGGCCTGCTGGAGGGCGGGCAACAGCATCGAGGCCAGGATGGCGATGATTGCGATCACCACCAGCAGCTCGATGAGGGTGAAGGGACGGGGCGGGGGCTGGGCACGCATGGTCTCCTCCGCGGATTGGGTTGGGACTCCAGTCCCCCCGGGCAGCGGCCCATGGATGCCAGTCACCACCAGCGGACAGGCAACCGACCGGGGAGCAACCTACACGCCACCCCTATAGCGTATGTCCCCGGCGGCTGCAACTGCCCTATGGTACCATGTCCAGCTAGGAACGGGGATCGGAGCGGACGTGCTGCCCCGCACCGGCCTGGCGGACGGCGCCCACATGGCCATCGCCCCAGAGGACGTTCACCATGCCGTTGTGGCTCCAATGCACCCGCAGGTTCCAGATGTCGGTGTAGCCGCGGGTGTCGTCGAGGGTGTTCCAGGTACCACCGTTCGGGCAGAGATGCCCATCGGCGGAGAAGCCGAAGGTGCTGGGATTGATGGTCTGCACGGTGCGCAGGCTATAGCGCTGGGCCTGCTCGCTGTACATGTAGCTGCTGCCCTTGGTGAAGTCCGGGTGCCCGCCGTAGTTCCACCAGTTATAGCTCTGGGGGTCGGAGTTGGTGGGGCAGAAGAAGACGGCGGTGTTGTTGCCCGCATAGGAGAAGAGGTGCTGCTGGGTCGCGATGTTCTCCGTGCTGGAGGAGGCCACGGGATAGGAGAAGGGGAAGAAATCGTTGTTGTCGTCCGTGTACATGGCTTCGGCCAGACCGGCCTGCTTGAGGTTGTTGACGCAACTGATGGCGCGGGCCTTGGCGCGGGCCTGCTGGAGGGCAGGCAGCAGCATCGAGGCCAGGATCGCGATGATCGCGATCACCACCAGAAGTTCGATCAGCGTGAAGAAGCGGAAGGAACGTTGGGACTGGTAACGCATGTCATTTCCATCTGGTTGAGGTGCCCATGGCCTGCATCCTGTCCGTTCGCCGGAACGGTCGCATCGCAGGCAAAAAGTTTGATTGTAATTCGTTTTGGCCAATGCGCAACCTGCGGAGTCCGGCATTCTGCCGCCACCGACGCGGGTCGGCATGTCCATCGCCGTTCGACCGGAGCCGCGGACCAAGGTTCGTTCCCCTTCGGGAGCAGCTACCTCCGCCGCCCCTGGCGGACCATCAGGATCAGCGAGCCGACGAACGCCACGAGGGCCAGGAGCGTCAGCGGGAACACCACGGGAACGGCCGGAGGCGGCGGGGGCGAATCGGGGGGCGGAACCGTCTCCGGGGTCTCGTTCAGGGGGGCGTCGGGCGCCGGGACCGCGGTCGGCTCGGCCACGCTGACGGCGGTCAGAGGAGGCAGTTCCACTTCCTGGTAGGACACATCCTGGAACAGGGAGTCCCAGTTGGCAGTCAGCGGCAGGTCCACGCCGGGGTTCTGGGCCTTCACCTGGCAGGAGCACGCCCCGGTCATGAACACCCCCGCCTCGTAGAGAATCTCGGCGTTGATCCCCTTGTCGACGATGGCATAGAGCGCCCGGCCGCGCCCGAAGACAGGAAACACCATCGGCCCCTTCAATTCGTGCAGGTCGGGCTCGCTCGAGAGCAGCGCCTCGACCAGAACATGCTCCTTCGGATCGTCCCGTTTCACGCTGACCACCGAGAAGCGGATCGTCAGATCCGGCGCGGTGCCGGTGTCGCCCACCACGGTATCCGTCGGGTCCTGGGGGGGCAACTCCAGGTTCTTCTCCAAATCGCGCAGCGTGCGCTCCAACCGTTCCTTCACCTCCCGGTCGTGCTCGGCATTATCCGATTCGAGAAAGACGAACACGGCCGTGTCGCCCGCCAGCAACTGCTGGGCAAGGGCGTTCCGGGCGGGGGAGTCCAGCACGCTGGCCAAGGCGGCAGCCGTGGCCGGCAGCACGACGACCGGCGGCACGGTGGGAGGAACGTGGGGGAAACGCAGAGTCAGCCCTGGCTCCTGGTCGCCCGCCGGCAGTTCGCGGGCGATGACGTTTGCCTGCGGGTGGTCGCGCAGATCGTCCAGCGCCGCCCGCAGATCGGCGGGCACGGGGTTCGGCAACCGGACCTCCAGCATATAGGTGTCCGGCGTCCAGTTCTCGAGCGCATAGCGGAACACGGGTGTGGAACAGGCCAGGGCCAGTCCGCCCCAGGCCAGGGCCAAGATGAGCAGGAACCGAAGGGGAGAGCGCATGGGGACTCCGCAACCTGAGTTGATTTGTCAGTTCGACACTGCAACGTACCCGGTGCTGCCCCTGAATGCCACTGGAGTGGTCGCCATGGACGGTCGTCTAGCCGACAACGAACAGTTTCTGCGGGCCATCTACGCGGGAGAGACTGCTGCCCCCGCGTTCTGCTGCGTGCCGCCGCAGGTCTCGATCATCGCCGCGCCCGGCGGTCCCTACAACCTCTCCTCGGCCCCGATCCGCGACTGGATGGGGTGGGTGGTGGGCAACTACCAGCGCCAACTGGATCTCCTGGCGGCGGTGGGACACGACGGAGTGCCGTGCGCCCATTTGGCCACCGGTACCGAGATCTTCGCCCAGGCCTTGGGCTGCCCGGTCCACGAATACGGCGACAGCAATCCCTGCGCCCTGCCCCGCGTAACCACGGCCGCCGAGGCCGACGCCATCGAGCCGCCTTCCCTGTGGGACTGTCCGGGGCTGGTCCGGGTCTTCGAACTGGGGCAGGCGGTCCGGGCCGAACTGGGGCCGGAGGCCTTCCTGGGCCCTTGCGACATGCAGACCGGGTTCGACATTGCCGCCCAGGTCTGGAACAAGGCCGACTTCCTCTGCGCCATGTGCCTGCCCGACGAACGCGAGGCGGTGAAACGGCTGGTGGGGCTGTGCGCCGACTTCTACCGGACCTTCCTGCTCGAACTGCGGCGGGAGTTCCCGCGCATGAGTCCCTGCCACTGCCCGAGCGCCTGGGCCCCGCCGGAACTGGGACCGTGGACCAGCAACGACGAATGCGGCATCATCGGCACCGAGATGTTCGAGGAGTTCGCCCTGCCGGAACTGGTCGAACTGGCCGAAACCTTCGGCAGCCTGGGCATGCACTGCTGCGCCGCGGCCGAGCACCAGTTCCCCTCCTTCCACAAGATCCCCAACCTCTATGCCTTCAACCGCGTTCCGGCCAAGCAAGGGATCGACCCGATCCTAGAACACTTCGCCGGACCCGACGCGCCCGTACACGTGCTGGGTTGGATGGCCGACGCGACCATCGAGCGCCTGCTGCGCACGGCCCCGGCGGGAACCCGCTTCATCTTCGTGCGCAACTGCCCCGACCCGGACGATGCCGCCCGCTGGCTGGACCGGATGCGCGAAATCCCGGTGTGATACCGCCTGGTGCCGGCTATTGGCGGTCCTGGCGTTCGGGGATGCCTAGAACTCGGGAACCTTCCGGGCGGCAGTCTCGTCGGCGGAGCTGCGGTAGATCACGCGATCCTGGTTCCAGAGCTCTTCGACGTTGTAGAACCGCCGACGGTCGCCGTCGAGGATGTGGACGATGACCACGCCGTAGTCCATGATGACCCACTCGCTCGACTCGTCCCCCTCCTTGGCACGGGGAGCCAGGCCGAGTTCGCCCAGGA
This sequence comes from Victivallales bacterium, assembly GCA_003245525.1. Lineage (GTDB taxonomy): Bacteria > Verrucomicrobiota > Lentisphaeria > Oligosphaerales > Lenti-02 > Lenti-02. The sequence continues at coordinate 9,095 of QKCY01000218.1, forward strand.
TCTCGACCTTCAGATGGTCGCTGATGGCGCGGATATGGGGCATGGAGGTGGCGGTGCAGAGCAGATAGTAGTCCGCCAGCACGCTGGTCTCGCGCACGTCGAACAGCACCACGTTCTCGGCCTTGCGCTCCTCGCAAATCGCGACGCACTGCTTGGCCAAGGCCTCGGAATCGACATTCACCACATAGTCTGCCATTACATTCTCCCTGCTGCTGCCGGGCGCGGCGCAGCAATCAATAGTAGTCCGTCGGGATGGCCCCATACAAGCTCTTGCTATAGATATAGCGCTCGACGGCGTCGGGGCAAAGTCCCTCGATGCGACGGTGGGCCGTCAGCGCTTCGCGGATGCGGCTGGCGGAGAGGTCGAAGAGCGGGAAACCGTCGAGGATGGATTCCTGTAGCTTGCGCGCGTTGCGCGCCCCGAACCGCTGGGTCAGTTCCACGTAGGCGGGAGGATGCACGCAGGGGCGCGGGTAGATCATCAGGCGATGGCGGGACACCAGTTCCGGGGCGCGATGCCATTTGTGCAGATCGCGCAGACTGTCCATGCCGAGCAGGAAGACCAGATCATGGTCGGGGAAAACCTGCCCGAGGATGGTCAGGGTGTCGATGGTGTAGGTGAATCCCTCGGCCCGGTTCAGCTCGATGTCGGACATGCTGAAGCCAGCCTCGGACTCGATGGCCAGGCGGAGCATGGCCAACCGGTCCTCGGCGGATGCCAGTTGCCCTTCGGTCTTGTGCGGGGGCCTGCCAGCCGGGACGAACAGCACCTCGTCCGCCAGATCGCGGTCGAGGATGGCCCGGGCCAGTTGCAGGTGTCCATTGTGTACCGGATCGAAGGAACCGCCGAACACCGCGAGAACCGGGGCACGCGAAGGCGTGTCCGGCATGCGGTCTTCTGGCGGCAACGGGTTGGGGTTCATCGCGTCTTGCACGGTAGTCCTTGGTTCTAAGCAAGCTGGGTACTATATCCGGTCTTCCGGATTTGGCGATAGGAATCGGGCGCTTTCCTTGGGTCTGGCACCGCCGGACTGGCGATTGTCCACGGCGCTTTCCTCGCCCCCGTGGATTCCAGGGCAGGGAATGCCGAGAGGGGAGGCGTTCATGCTCCCGTCAGCTGCCTCTATCGGAAGAACGCCGCGCGGGCTTGACCGCTTGGCCCCAGGACTAGTTCCGCGAGTTCGTCGACGGTCAGGTCGGCGGTGGCGTGTTGGCCATCGGGGGAGACCGTGAGCGGGATGGGCTCCAGGCCGAAGGGGTCGGGTTGCCGGTCGGCGACGTAGGTGACCAGCCAGGCCTCGACCGGCTGTCCGGCGAGGCCGAGTTTCCGCAGATCCACGGTGATGCGCCCGGTCCAGGGGCCGTGATCCGGCCCATCTCCCGACGGGTAGAACCCGCGGCCGTGATTGAGGACCGGCAGCATCCAGCAACCGGGCTTCCGGCGGACCTGGTACTCCAACCATTCCGAGGCTGGCGCGAAGGTCAGCCATTCGGCCCCGCCGAGGGCACCGCGGCAGGCTTCCGCCGGAAGGTCCCCCGGCCAATAACGGAGCCATTCGCCCGAGAACAGCCAACAGGTGCCCTGGCCAAAGCGGACGGTGACCGCTTCGGGGTCGCCGTTCGGCAGGCGGCCGAGAACGGTGCTCGGTTCGACGGCTTGCAGCTTCGTGTAGAGCGCGCCCGTAGCCGTGTGCGCGTCGCCCTCCAGCCGCACCCCGCAGAACTGGTCCACGGCCACCCGGTCGGCCAGATCGCGCAGTTGGCCTGCGGCGATAACGAGGCGCCCCCCGTGTCGAACGTAGTCTTCGAGGTTCGCGATCTCCGCCAGGGCCGTGCCGTCGCCACGTCCCAGGTAGAGCACGGCATCGTAGCCGCTCAGGATGGCTGGCGGTGTGTCCCAGGGGATGAAGTCCACCGGACCGTACGGGGTGCCGGTGCAGAGGCGGTTCATGGCAGTCTGGTGCTCGGTGCCGAAGTTGGCGAACACCAGGTTCAGCAAGGCGAAATCGTGCAGGTAGACGGCATCGTCGGGAACGTTTCCCAGCCATTGCCAGAGCTTGCCACCAGCCGCGTCCGGGGGCCGGTCGGGAAGTTGGGCGACCTTGGCCCATTTGCTGGGTACCGGGGCCGGGTCCTGGAGAGACCGCAGCATCTCGCCCATGGGCAGGCAGCGCCGGGAATCCCCGCCCGCGCTTGGCCCGCCCACCAGGTTCCACTCGTCGCCGAACCCCCGCATGACCGCGATCCGCGCCTGCCCCTCTCCCCGCCGGGGATGGAGCTTGGCGTAGCGCAGGAAGTCGAACCACATGGGGCCCCAGCCAGTCAACTGCCCGGCCTTCTCGTCGAAGACGGGAATCTCGTTCATGAGGTAGCGAGCCCCCGTGTGGAACAGGAGCATGAGCCCGTGCCGGACCGACTCCGGCGGGTAGCCGTACCAGTAGTTGCGGTCCCACTGGTCGAAGTCGTAACCGTACTCGATGCCATAGGCCCGGGCGGTGCCGCGCGAGTTGGCCACCACCACATTGAGGCTTTGCCGATGGATGCACTTGTGGATGATGATATCGACCCCGGACATGGCCGCGTAGGCGCCCTGGAAGCCGGCCCGGTCGAAGTTGGCCATGACTTTCAGACGACGCGCGACGTCCTCGCCCAGACCCGCCTCAAGGCGTTGGCGATAGTCCCGGAAGACGCCAAAGACAGTCTCGAAGGCCTCGCGGCGGCTCATCTCCCGGATCTCTTCGTAGCCGGCCACCCCCCGCAGGGGCGTCCCCCGAATGCCGCCGCCGTAGTCGCCGAAGGCTCCGTTCATCTCCACGTTGAAGTGGTACAGGTCGGCGGCGGGAGACTGCCGCAACCACTCCTTCATCAGGGCGGCTTCCTGGTCGGCGGCGGTGTGCAGCATCCGCAGATTGCCCTCGGGCCCCCAGTCGGGCCGGTACTTCCAGACCATGCCTGCGCCCTTGTTCATCAACGAGTGGAGATGGTAGAAGCGGTAGCCGCCCTCTTCCCATTCCGGATCGTAGGTGGCGCGCACGTCCAGTACCGGCGGCAGGATCAGATTGCGTATCCCCGCCTGGGCAGCCGCATCGGCCCAACGGCTGAACACGGTCTCGTTCTGCCAGGGAATCGGCTGGAACATGAGGGTCTGCACATCTGCCATCCGGAGGAAAGCTCCCCCCGTGGCCGGACCGATGCAGCGTTGGCAGACAACCAGATCGGCAGTCGGCCGGTCGAGTTCGGGCAGGGGGGGACGGGAATACGCCACCGCCGGGCAATAGGTCTCGTGCAGCAGGCGCGCCCGCCGGGCGGGGTCCTCGGCGATATGGGTCGCAGTGTCCGGCAACGGGAAGAGCTCGTTCGCGGGCCCGGCACCGGCAAAGGGGGTTTCGGAGCGCACATGGGTCCGGGCACTCCAGGGAGCGCGCAGATCGACGGTGCGCGGGTCGGCTCCCGCCCGGTAGAACAGACGCAGCCGTGGCTTCCCCTGCGCCTCGCCGGATACATAGTGCAGATGAATCTCCTGCTTCTCGGCGAACCCGTCGGCGCGCCGCCAGACGATCTCGTCGTTGACCGTGGCCAGATCGGGCAGTTGCCGGTCATCGAGAAAGCTGAGGACGAAGCGGTATGCCGTTCCGGCGGTCAGCGGAGCATTCCAGAGCAGCTCCACGCCGAACCAGGCGTCGCCGGCGGCCGGGTCGGTGGCCTCTCCGGCCAGAGTGAACTCGGTGCAGTTCCGGCAATGGACATCCACCTCCGCGTTGACCGCAAAGCCGGACGCCAAGCCATACCACCACGCTTCGGGGAACCGGCCCCAGGCACCCCCGCCGATCCCGGCGACCGAGAGGCCGCCGCGCCAGGGGAACCGGTTCCAGTCCGGCTCCGCCGCCGGCCCACCGCTGGCGCACAGGCTCAACAGCAACGCACAGATGGCACCCGTCCTGTACACCGCATCGCTCCTCTTCGTCGCTGCTACAGCCTGGAGGCAATGGTCCGGCCTCATCCTGTCTCCGCTCCCGCCGCCCTACTCTACCACCGCCATGCCACATTGCCGAGAACGGGCCGGGCTCTATTGCCGGGGGGTTCGTCCCCAAACGATTCGCGCGGGGCTGGCGTTTCCGCCAACCCCGCGCGAGTCTTGACTGGGGAAGGAGTGGGTTCTAGCGGCGACCGTGGTCGCGCTCGCCGTTGCCGCGGCCTTCGTCCCGGTCATCGCGGCGGCCATTGCCTGGTTCGGGGCGCCGGTCGCGGTCATGGCCGTAGCGGTTGCCGGGCCGCTCGCGATGCGGGTTCGTCGGCCGGACGACCACCGGACGGGTGACGATCACGGGCTGCGGCTGGTAGACCACCGGACGGGTGACGATCACGGGCTGCGGCTGGTAGACCACCACCGGGGCGGGGGCGGGGATGACCGTCTCCACGCAGCGGCGGTCGCGGTGGTCGTCGCTCTCGCCGATGATGTACCCCAGGGTTCCACCGACCAGGACGCCGAGGATGGTGAAGGCGGCGGTACGGTCGTCGGCCTGGGCTTTCGGGGTGGGGAGGGCCAGGGTACCGACCAGGGCGGCTGCCAGGGCGAGGCTCAGGATGTTGTGCTTGGTCTTCATGATCGCGACTCCTTTGGTTTGGTTCTCTTGGGCGGTGTTGCCAAGAACTCGGTTCTGCCAATGGAGACGCCTGGGTCAAACGATCTATTCAAATGTTTGTTTTATTTTTCTTGTGGGACCACTATTCTAGAATCAGGTAGCCTGCCTCGTTCAGCCGCCAGGTCTCGCCCAGAGGTCCGGCCCAGATGACCCACTCGCCGGTCTGGGTCCGGTTGACGCCGGTGTTGAAGGCCAGCCGCAGCCCCGGCGTATACTGGATGCCAGCGGCGGCGAGCGGAATGGCCCATTCGCCGGTCCATTGCGAGCCGCTGATCTTGGCCGCGAACCGGACCGCTGCGCCCAGTTTGGCCGCTGCCTCGACCGGTGCGCCCGCATCGGTCACGCTCTCCACTTCGCCCGAGGGGAAACCGTGGACCACGAAGACCGGACGGTCGGCACCGGAGAGGTCCTGGAAGCAGACCTCGGCCCCGTCGTTCTTGCCCCAGGCCGGGCCGAGCTTCACCTTGGCAGGATCAGCCACCTGCACGGTGATGGCGACGTAGAGGGTAGTTCCATCGTGGCAGGCGAAGGCCTGGCAGGCCGGTCCGGCTACCGGGTGGCGGCTGGGATCCTGGCGCAAGGTCATGTGGGACTCCGGCCATTCGTCCGGGGCAAGGGTGCCGTCTACCGCGGGGGCGGCCGTCCGCTTGGCCACGAAGGGAATGGTGGTACGCGGCAGCGAGGCGGCGGGTGCTGGGGTGGACCAATCGTACTTCACCGTCTCGCGGACCCCGCGCGCCTCCCGGATCGGCCAGGAGGCCCGCAGTTCGTCTTGGTAGGGGCCGATCTGGTCCACCGGAATGGGCTTGAAGCCCAGGGCGAAGGCGGGCGAGCCGGGTTTGAGCCGGTAGTCGTCCGTGGCCGGGGCCACGAACTGGGGATCGGCGATCACGGAATGCAGGTCGAGGCCCTTGGCCTGCCACGCTTCCCACTCGCTCATGGCCACCGCCTCCAGGAGGCTGACGTTGTCGATCCAGATGGTGCCGACCTCCTGGGCCACATCGATGCGGATGCGGACCCGATCCATCCCCGGTTTGTAGTTCGGGTCGCCGGGGGCGGGGAAGGTGAAGAGGGCTTCGACCTCCTGCCACTGCGGGCCGGCCTTGCCGTTGATCGCCTTGGCCCAGAAGAACTGGTTCGGGATGTAGGCCTGGACCATGACGGTGAAGGCCGTGTCCGGGGCGGCCCCCTTGACGCAGGCACCCAACCGATAGGTCTTCCCCGACTGGAGCGGGATCTCGTCGCTGACGAAGTTCGTGCGCAGGGTCTGGCCGGCGGCATCGGTGATGAAGCCGCGACCATCAAGCCGGAGGCACTGCTTGCCGACGAAGGGCGCAGTCGTGTCTACGGCGGCGGCGGAGTCCTTGGGGCGGATCTGCCACTGCCAGAAGGCGGGGAGCTCGCCGGGCTTGCCCCCCTCGAAGCTGGGGTTCGGTGCCTGATTGGGGCCGGTCGTGCCCTTCACCGCCGCCACGCCGGTCCGCAGAGGCAGGCCCTGATGCCAGTACAGGTTGTAGTCGGACTCGGTCTTGTCCATCGGCAGGTTGTAGTGCTTGAACAGGGCGGCATTGGGGTTGGAGTATGCCACGATGTTGCGGAGAAACTTGTTGCCCGCCATCTGCCAGGCGCCGGCTAGGCTTTCCTTCAGCTCGACGTAACCGGGGTATTTGTCGTAGGCCGGGGTGCCCGAGAAGGCATTCCAGTGCTCGGTGAGCGTGGGCACGGGATGCCGTTCGGCCACATAGCCGCTGTACTGGAGCTGGAAGTCGCGGCCATCGATCAGGATGTTGTTCTCGATCACGTTGTCGCGCCCGCCGTGGACATGGACGCCGCCGAGAACCGTGCGGGCGACCACATTGTCGTGGACGTGGGTGCCGCAGGTGCCGTCGTCCAGATAGATGCCCCAGTTCATGTGGGGCGAGGTCCATTTGCCGTTCTCCTGGCCGAAGCCGATGATGTCGTGCAGGTAGTTGTAGCGGATCTCCGTGCCGCGCTTGGCCCAATCCACCTGCCAGGAGTAGATGGCCCCGGTGTCGGCGGTCTCCAGCGTGCAGTGGCGGATGTGGTTGCACTCGATGATCTGGTCGTTGCCGCCCCAGATCACACCAAAGCGCGGGCAGTCGTGGATGAGATTGTGCGAGACGCGGTTGCCGACGCCGCCCAACGCCACTCCGACGCCTTGCTTGTAGAACACGCCCACGTGGTGGATATAGTTGTTGTCAGCGTAGTTCTCCGCCGGCTCGAGTGTCTTGGGGTCGCCGCCGTCGAGGCTGACCGCATTGCTGCCGACCTCGTAGATATCATTGCCGACCGCCCCGTTCCGGTGCCCGCCGTGGATGGCGATCCCGGACTCGTCGCCGGTGGCGCGGGAGCCGACGTTGCGCACGGTGCTCGCCGCGACCCGGCATTCGGTGCAGTTCTTCAGCACGACCGCCGTGCCATCCGCGCATTCCAGGGTCAGGCCCCGGAAGGTGACGTATTCGACGCTGTCCAGTTCAAGCAGACTCTCCAGCGTGGGGGCGTAGACCACGCCCTGGCTCAGGTCGCCAGGCGGCAGGAAGTAGAGCGTCCAGGTCCGTTGGTCTAGGTACCACTCGCCGGGGGCATCCAATTCCTCGAAGACATTGCGGAAGTAGTAGCGGTCGTTGGGCCGGTTGGGATAGGAGGCGTCGCCCGCCAGAGTGACAAGCCTCTTTTCCCGGTCGATGGAGGCAACCCGGATGATGTTGTTCCACCAGTTGTACCGGGGGAAGACCACGGCCTCGATCTCCTCCGGGTGGGCCCAGTCGTGGACGTCGCCGGGCTTGTACTGGAAAGTGCGACGGCTCTCGCCCTCGATGGTCTGGTACATGGGGATCGGGTCGCCGTCCACGTAGGCCCAGCCGCCTGCGACGGGGTCCTCCGGGTCCGCGTTCGGGTAGCGGGCCAGAATCTGGCGTTTGCCGGCAAAGAAGAGCTGGCGGAAATAGATGTCGCGGAAGCCCTGCGTCCCCACGTCCGTCTGCATGATGCCGTCCCGGAACGGCCGCCAGCCGGTCACGGTCTTGCCGCCGATGAGGATCGGCTGCTCCTGCTCGTAGGCCCGGTAGACGACGGGGGCGGCAGTGGTGCCCGAGTCCTCGGCAACGAGTTTCAGGGCCTGCGCCAGCTCATAGATGCCGCCGCGCAGGTACACGGTCACCGGTTCGGCCAGAGGTCCCGCCGCCTTGAGCGTACGGATGGCATCCCGTGCCCGTTCGAGCGTGGCAAAGGGGCCATCGTTCCCGCCGGGATCGGGCCGGGTTCCCGACCACGTGTCATTGCCCGTGGTCGAGACGTAGAAGGTGGCGGCCGTAGCCTCGACCGCCAATCCCATGGCAAGGACCATCAGCCCGATTCGTTTGCCTAGTCCAACCCAGTGAGCGTTCATATCCGCTGACACCTTTCCCAACGTTGGTTGTAGGGGCGACCGGGCCACTATAGGCCGCGATGGTCCTTGGCTCACGCTACTTCAGGAAGCCGATGTCCTGGAACCAGCGGGCGCAGAGGGACGGCCACTGGGCCACGGTTTCGTGCCCCTGTCCAAGTCCCAGACCGTGGCGGCCATCGGGGAAGACGTGCAAGGCGAAGGGCACGCCGTGCTTGGCGCAGGCCTGGGCGAAAAGCAGGGGGTTGGCCACCGGCACCACGGGGTCGTTGGCAGTGTGCCAGAGGAAACTGGGCGGCGTCTGGGGCGTCACCCGGTCTTCGAGGGTGAAGAAGTCGCGCAGCTTGGGATCCACGTTGCCGTCCGCATCGGCCAGCAGGTTGCGGACCGAGCCCTGGTGCTGGAAGGTGCCGAAGGAGATGACTGGATAGCAGGCTACCAAGGCATCGGGACGGCAGGAGGGGCGGTCCAGGGGATCGGCGGCGTCCGGGTTGCCCAGGTCGAAGATGGTGGCGGCGGAAGCGGCCAGATGCCCGCCCGCACTGAAGCCCAGGATGCCGATCCGGTCGGGATCGATGCCCCATTCGGCCCCGTTGGCCCGGACCATGCGGATGGCCCGTTGCGCGTCGCCCAAGGGGACGGGATGGCGGTAGGGGGAGACCCGGTAGGAGACCACGGCCCCGGCGATGCCGATGGCGCAGAGCCATTCGGCGATGGGGTCGGCCTCGTGGGGGGCACGGCAGCCGTAGCCACCGCCGGGACAGACGACCACGCAGGCGAAGGGCCCCTTGCCTTCGGGCAGGAAGACGGTGAGGGCGGGGCAATCTTCGGGACCATCGCCCTTGGCACCGGGGGCACCGTTGGGCCAGAGCAGGACCGGGTTGTTGCGGCCAGGATTCATGAAGGGTCTCCAGGGGGATTGTTGGATCGGTCGGGCGATGCCAGGTCCAGCACCTCCGCCTCGCCAGCCACCACGTGCCAGCGCAGGTCGAAGTCGTAGAGCCGGAAACCGAAAACGCGGCCCTCTTCCCGGCAGGTGGCGGGACGGGGGTCGAGGGCAAGGAGTTGCTCGATCAACTCGCGCAGCCGGGGCAGGTGCGGTCGGGCCGCGATCTCTGCCAGAGCGGCCGGGGAGAAGCGGACGGCAAGGCGCGGCTGGGGCGCCTCGGGCGCGAACCCGGCCTGGGCGTCGGGCACGGACTCGGCATAGGGAATGTATGGCTTCAGATCGAGCACGGGGGTACCGTCGAGCAGATCGGCCCCCGAGACGCGCAGGCGGACGCTGTCCGCATCCGCCACCACCTCATCCAAACGGACCAGGGAAAGGCCGATCCGGTTGGGGCGAAAGGGGGAACGCGAGGCGAAGACCCCTACCCGTTCGTTGCCGCCCAGGCGGGGCGGGCGCACCGTCGGATGCCAGGCGTCCTCCGGGCAGGCGTGGAAGACAAACACCACCCAGAGATGGCTGAATCCTGCCAGGCCGCGCACCGTCTCGGGCTGGTCGGCGGGCGGGAGAAGCTCGATGGTGGCCTCGGCGGCAGGAACCAGACCGGGCTGGCGCGGGATGCCGAACTTCTCCCGGAAACAGGAGCGGACCACGCCCACGGGCCGCATCGCGAAACTGGCGGAGTCCCCGCTCATTGTCCGGCGAGTAGCTCCGCGCTGGTGACCAGACGCGCCCCCTTGGCGGCCAGTTCGGCCAAAGCCTTGGCGGAGTCGTCGGGCTGAAGATTCACCCCCCGGCAGGCATCGGTGACAACCGTCACGCCGAAACCCAGGGCCAGAGCGTCGCAGGCGGTGAATTTCACGCAGTAGTCGGTAGCCAGACCGCAGATCGCGACCTCGGTCACTCCGCGTTCCTTGAGGTAATCGGCTAGGCCGGTGGCATGGCGATGGTCGTTGTCGAAGAAGCCGCTGTAGCTGTCGACGCGCGGATCGGTCCCCTTGGGGAAAACGGCAGAGATGCGGGCCCTGTCGAGGGCCGGATGGAAGGCGGCACCGGGCGTATCCTGCACGCAGTGGGGCGGCCAGAGGATCTGGGGAATGCCATGCAGGTCGATCACCTCGCCCGGCTGGTGCCCGGGGTGGTTGGCGGCGAAACTGCCGTGATTGGCGGGGTGCCAGTCCTGGGTGGCAACCACCAGTTGGAAGGCGGCCATCAGCCGGTTGGCCGGAGCGACGACTCGGTCGCCCTCGGCCACGGCCAACGCGCCGCCGGGGCAGAAATCGTTCTGGATATCGACGACGAGCAGAGCCTGCATGATCCAATCCATCGGCGTGAGAGGTACCAACCGCCAACGTACCGTAAAGACCCGAAGGCGTCAAAAAGAGGGGAATGGGGGAATGGGGGAATCCTTGCAGCCGAGGGGGGCCGCCTTATGGTTGGAGCATACCTGCCCTGTTCTTCCTCTGGAGGTCCCATGTTGCGCTTCGCTCTCTGCCTGCTTGTGTCTTGCCTGGCCGCTGGCGCGGCCCCGAGTGTGGTGGGGTTGGAGGCGGAGAGCGCCAGGGGACTCTCGCCGCAGGTGCAGGTGGTGGCGCAGGGCACGGCTTCGGGCGAGTCCTGCCTGCAGTTGGGGGCCAAGGAGGCGCGCAACGACCATCCCGCCGACCGTCCGGCGGACGCGGAACTGGTTGCCCAGGTACCGTGGCAAGGGACGACGGTGGTCTGGGGCCGGGTGCTGGCGCGGAGCGGGGGCTCGGACTCGCTGTACGTGGCCGATTCCGCAGGTACGTTCCAGACCGTGAGTCTGCCGACCAACGCCGCCTGGCAATGGGTCGTGCTGCAGCGCCTGCGACCGACGGAGGATGGCACCGTGACCTTGCGCCTCCAGTACCGCGAAACGAATGTGCTGCTGGACAAGGTCGCGTTCGTGGCCAATCCCGAACTGAAACCAGATGCCGAAGGCCGCTTTCGCCGCGCGGAGACCAAGAGCATGTATGCCGAACCGCCCTTCCTGCCGCCTGCCGAGCATCCCCGGGTCTTCCTGCGTCGCCAGCACCTCCCGGAACTGAGCCGGAAGCTGACCGGTCCGGCAGGCGAAGCCCTGCGGGCCGAACTGGAGAAGGAAGCCGACCAGCCCGGCGACGGCGTCCTGCCCACTCCCTCGGGGCCGACGGCGGGCAACTACAGCACCGGCATCGAGCATACGATCCTGGCCAATGCCTATCTCGGTCTGCTCGACGGCGACGATGCCCGCCGCCAACGGGCGGTGACCATGTTCGCCAACTACTTCCGCACGGTCCAGTTCGGCGAGAAACAGGACATCACCCGCGCCTATGGCCAGGTGCTGATGACCGGCGGCCTGGTCCACGATTGGTGCTACGATCTGCTGACTCCCGCCTGGAAGGAGCAGTTCCTCCAGGATGCCCTGGCCTTGGCCGGGCGTACCGAGATCGGCTACCCGCCCGTGCGCCAGAGTGCCGTCACCAGCCACGGCGGCGAGGCCCAGCTCATGCGCGACCAGTTGGTGGTGGCCGTCGCGGTCTACGACGAGTTTCCCGAATGGTACCGGATCGGGGCCGGACGCTTCCTCCAGGAGTTCGTGCCCGCCCGCAACTTCTTTTTCCCTTCCCATCGCCACCATCAGGGCGATTCCTATGGGCCGTACCGGTTCCAGTGGTCGGTGTTCGCCACCTGGCTTTTCGACCGGATGGGGGCGGGGCCGGTCTTCTCTCCCGAGCAGGGGAAAGTGCCCTATTCCTGGCTCTACCAGCGCCGTCCCGACGGCCAGTTGATCCGGGACGGGGACACCTTCCTGGCGGGGCGTTACTGGAGCTTCCCGCTGGCGCTGATGCTGACCGCCTCCTACTACCACGATCCCCGGATCGAGTACGAATATCGCCGCCAGATTTCGGTGTCGGGCCGCGATGTTGGGACGCTCTGGCGGGCCTTGTTCCACGATCCCGAACTGAAACCCAAACCCCTGGACGACCTGCCGCTCACCATGTACTCGCCCGAACCGCTGGCGGCGATGGTCGCGCGCACTGGCTGGCAGCAGGGCGTGTGGTCGCAGGCCGTGGTCTGCGAGATGAAGGGGGCGGGCTACCATTTCAACAACCATCACCACCTCGACGCGGGCGGCTTCCAGCTCTACTATCGCGGCGGCCTGGCCACCGATGCCGGTTGCTACGGGCATTACGGCACACCCTACGACTGGTGCTGGAACAAGCGGTCCATCGCCCACAACACGCTGCTGCTCTACGATCCGACCAACGTGGATGCCACCAAGCACGACGGCGGCCAGAACTACCCGAACAACCGCAGCGAGCCCGCCACGCTCCAGATCCTGCAGGAGAAGGGCTACCGCGACGGCCACGTACTCGCCCACGCCTTCGG
>QKCY01000594.1 GCA_003245525.1 Victivallales bacterium
GGAATGGTGGAATGGTGGAATGGTGGAATGGTGGAATGGTGGAATGGTGGAATGGTGGAATGGTGGAATGGTGGAATATGGTCCAGGAACGGGGAAGCGCGAATGTGGACTTGGTGGACGGAGTGGACTTGGGTGGACAAAGCCTGACCCGCGACCCTGGCCCCGACGACAGGCGAGACGCCTGCGCTACGCCGCGCGCGCCGAGGCCGTTTGCCGTCTGCCCTGTCCACTTCGTCCACCGCGTCCACGTTGTCCACGTTCCCCCCTCAGCAGGCGGGACGCCTGCGCTACGCCGCGCGCGCCGGTCTGCCCTGTCCACTTCGTCCACCGCGTCCACGTTTTCCCGTCAGCAGGCGGGACGCCTACGCTACGGTTCCCATCATTCCACTATTCCATCATTCCACCATTCCCTTCCCCCATTGATTCTTCCCAACGGCGTGGTATTGCATAGGCAGGTGTCCGCAGACGGGAGCAGAGACCGATGCCAGACGAGACGAGCGAGCGCGAAGGGTTCATGATCGCGGAGATGCCGGACCGGGAGCGTCCCCGCGAACGGCTGATCCACCAGGGCGCCGAGGCGCTGACCGATGTGGAGTTGCTGGCCATTCTCCTCCGCTCGGGATTGCGGGGCCGGTCGGTGCTCGATCTCTCGCGGCAGGTGCTGCAAGCCTACGACGGCGATCTGGACCGCCTGTCGCGGGCCACGGTGGAGGAACTGCAGGCGATCCGCGGGATCGGAGCGGCCAAGGCGGTGGAGATCCACGCCGCCTTCGCCCTGGCCCAGCGGCTGCGCCAGGTGACGGCCTTGCAGAAGCCGGTGCTGGATTCGCCGCAGGCCATCGCGCGCATGTTCCGCGAGCGGTTCCGCTCCCTCCACCAGGAGGAGCTGCACGCCCTGCTGCTCGACACCCGCAACCGGCTGCTGCGCGACGAGACCATCACCGTGGGGCTGGTGGACCGCAGCCAAGTACATCCCCGCGAGGTGTTCCGCCGGGCGATCCGGGAAAGCTGTTCGCGGGTCGCCATCGTCCACAATCACCCCAGTGGCGATCCCACGCCTTCGGCGGCGGACATCGCCTGCACCAAGCAGTTGATGGCGGCGGGCAAGGTGGTGGGAATCGAGCTCATCGACCATGTGGTGGTCGGCGGCGGGGGCGGTCTGGCCGACCGGGAATACGTCAGTCTGCGGGCCGAGGGACTGCTCGCCGAAGACTAGGCGGGCGGCTACGTTACGGCTCCGTTTCCCGCAACCAGGATGCCGTGTACCATGCCCGAACCCGCGATCACCCGTCTCCAGTCCGGCGGACTCATCACCAACTACGTGTGCAGTTCCGCCTGCGCCCACTGCTCCTATCGCAGCAGTCCGAAGCGGGACAAGGCCTACATCACAGCGGACGAAGCCGCCGCCAACTTCGCGGCTTGCCGTCGGCTGGGCTGCCGAAGCATGCACATCGGCGGTGGCGAGCCCCTGCTGCGGCCCGAGGGGCTGAAGGACGTGCTCCGCGCCGCCCGCCAGGAGGGCATCGCCATCGAGTACGTGGAGACCAACTCCTCCTGGTTCAAGGATCTGGATACCACCGTGGATCTGCTGAAAGAGCTCCAGCAACTGGGCTGCGACACGCTGCTGATCTCCATCGACCCCTTCCACAACGAGTTCATCCCCTTCGCCAAGGTGAAGGGCGTGCTCCAGGCCTGCCGCCGGGCGGGTATGGGCATCTTCCCCTGGGTCATGGAGTTCTACGACGAGATCAACCGGCTTGACGACCAGACCGTCCACTCCCTGGAGGAGTACGAGAAGGCCTATGGGCCGGGCTATCTGGCCGATGTGCAGTCCCGCTACTGGGTCACGATGTGCGGCCGGGCGGTGGATACCTTCGGGCCGCTCCGGGCCCGCCAGTCGGCGGCGGAGGTGCTGCGAACCGCTCCCCGGTCCTGTCCCCGCCTGCTGGGCACGGGCCATTTCCATATCGACCTCTACGGCAACTACGTGCCCCCCGGCTGCGTGGGCCTAACCGTCCGGCGCGAAGATCTGGGCAAGCCGCTGGCCGAGGAGAACTATCCCGTGTTCCGCACGCTGCTCGCACGCGGTGTCCCCGGACTTCACGAATCGGCCGCGGAGCTGGGCTATCAGCCCACCCGCGAGTTCGCGGGCGAGTGCGATCTTTGCGCCGACCTGCGCGCCTTCCTGGCTACCACTGCCCCCGACCGTTTCCCCGAACTCGCCCCGGTCGAGTTCTACACCGTGGACCGGTAGCGAAACGCCAACGGCGGCAGAGACTCGCATCCCTGCCGCCGTTGCGGTAACGACTGCGGCGCGGCCTATGGGTAGCCGGTGGGGGTCATGTGCATATCTGCCTTGGCCCAGCCGTCACTGCCGGTCACATGGCTGAGGTTCGCACTGTCCACGTGTCCGTCCACGAAGAGAATGTTGCAGCGGTTCGTATGACGGGTGGTATGCCATACGAAGTTGGTGCCGGAACCGGCGGCGTTGTACCAGCGCATGTAGTTGTTGCTGCCGTCGGAGAGCAGCATCACACTGCTGGGCCCCTTGACGCTGCCGAGAGCGTCGGCACCGTCGCCCAGCCAGGTGTTGCGGCTGAAGGCGACACCGTATCCCAATGCATTGCTGCTCGAACCGCCCGAGCTGAAGGTGGTGTAGTTCACCGTGGGACAGTTGAACAGCTTCGCATCCACCGCGTAGGGCTTGGTGAGGATGAACCACTCGTAGCCGGTGCTAATCACCGTGGTCGGGACAACGTAACCCGAGCCGCGCGGGAACATCTCCTTGTTGTCGTCGATATACATCATGAAGCCCAAGCCGCACTGCTTTAGATTCGATGTACAACTAATCGCCCGGGCTTTGGCGCGCGCCTGTTGCAGGGCGGGAAGGAGCATCGAAGCCAGAATGGCGATGATCGCGATCACCACCAGTAGCTCGATGAGGGTGAAGAGGGATCTCCGAGGCTGCTTGGTCATGGTACACGGTGTCCTTGGTGGTAGGGTTGCCTGGAAGCTATTGCTTCCACCGTAAACCATATATTGCTATCCCAATTGGCTCATTTCAAGCAATCCCGGGCCTCTTGTGCCATCAAAATGGGGACCGATGCTCGTTCTGCTCACTTTTTTCACAACTCGCCTCGGTCGCGTGCGTCCTGGCACTCCCTGCCATGCCGCCTATGGTAGGGAGGTGTCCATCCGTAGCCCCTGGAGTCGCGCGTGAGTCTGATCCACATACTGCCAGCCGAGGTCGCCAACCGCATCGCGGCAGGCGAGGTGATCGAGCGCCCCGCCTCGGTGGTCAAGGAACTGGTCGAGAACGCGATCGACGCCCGCGCCCAGCGGATCGTGGTCCGGGCCGAGGACGGCGGCAAGCGCCTGATCCAGGTGGACGACGACGGTTGCGGCATGGACCGCGACGACGCCCTGCTCTGCCTGGAAGCCCACGCCACCAGCAAGATCCGGGACACGGCGGACGTGGGCCAGATCGCCACCCTCGGCTTCCGGGGGGAGGCCATGCCCAGCATCGCCTCGGTCAGCCGGTTCCGCCTGCTCACCCGGCGGCCCGAGGACCAGGCGGGCACCGAGGTCCTGGTGGAGAACGGCACCATGCGGGACGTGCGCGACTGCGGCTGCGCGCCCGGCACCAGCGTCCAGGTGCGGAACCTTTTCGGCAGCCTCCCGGCCCGGCGCAAGTTCCTGCGCGGCGCGGCCACCGAGGACGGCCATATCCAGGAAACTGTCCTGCTCCAGGCCCTGGCCCATCCGGAGATTGCTTTCGAACTCTACCTGAACGACCGCGAGGTCCTGCATGTGGGGCGCACCGAGGAACTGGCCGGTCGCATCGGCATGCTCATGGGCCGCGACACCCTCGACCGGATGCTGCCGGTGGACTACACCGAGGAGGAGATCCACGTCCGGGGCTTCGTGGCCCAGCCGGGACTCACCCGCGGCACCCGGCGCGAGCAGCGCATCTTCGTGAACGGTCGCGCCGCCGCCGCCGAAGTGGTCTACTACGGCCTGCGGGAAGCCTACGACACGCTGGTCATGAAGGGACGCTTCCCCCCCGTGGTGCTCTATCTGGAGCTCGATCCCGTGCGGGTGGATGTGAACGTGCATCCGGCCAAGCGCGAGGTCCGTTTCCGCGAGGCCAGCCTGGTGGGGCAAGTGATCGCCGCCGCCGTGCGCCGGGCCTTGCGCGAACTGGCGGGGGTGAAGCTGCCCGCCTCCCCCCCGGCGATGACCCAGCCCATGTCCTCGCCGCCGCCCGCTGTCCGCGCCCCGGCGGCGGTGCCGTTCCGTCTGGCCACCGCCCCCCGGCAGCCCCACCTGCCCCTGGCATCGCTGCCGCCCACACCGGTTCCAGACCGGCCAGCGCCGACGGCACCGGTCGAGCGAATGGCGCCACCACCTGCCAGTCAACCTGCGCCACCCCCGCCGCCGACTCCGGCCCCGGCTATCCCCGGTGCCCGCGAAGAGATCGCGGGGTTGCGGGTGCTGGGTTCCCTGCAAGGGACCTATCTGGTGGCGGCGGGACCGCGCGGGCTGGTCCTCATCGACCAGCGCGCCGCTCACAAGCGCATCCTCTTCGAGCGGCTGCTCAGGAACGCCCGCGACCACCGCCAGCCCCGCCAGCAGCTCCTGCTCCCGGCCACGGTGGAGCTGGGACCGCCCGACGCCCGCCTGCTCCAGCGCCAACTCGACACCTTCCAGGAACTGGGCTTCGGCATCGAGCCCTTCGGCGGCAACACCTTCCTGGTCACCGCCGTCCCCGCCAGCCTGCCTAGCCAGGACGTGGGGGGGTTGCTGCGCGAAATCCTCGACGACCTCCGCGAGGGCGGCAGCGGGGGCAACCGGCCCGAACAGGTCCGCGTGGCCCAGGCCGCCTGCCGCCACGCCGTCCCCGAACGGGCCGAACTGAGCCGCGAAGAGGTCTCCCGGCTGCTGACCGACCTGGCAGCCGCCGAACTCCCCTACACCTGTCCCGACGGCAAGCCGGTCATCGTCAACCTGCCCTTCCGCGAGATCGAGAAACGGTTCGGCAAGCGTCTCGGCAAGGACGACGGCAGCGAGTAGCGCGGGCCTCCCCCCGTGCCCGGGCAGGGGGAATGCAGGCGGAGGAAATGAGGAGGACTGGCGCCAGGCCATCCCCCTGCGAGATGGTAAGCGGGGATCGGTTCGTGTCCACATGAACCAGCGACCAAGACAATGATCCGCCCTCCCGCCGCCGGGCAGCGTTGCTGCCCGGCGGCGGGAAGGAAAGAGATACAGGCCGCTTGCCTAGCCGGGGAAACGCAGGCTGGGAGCGCCCAGCGGGCAAGCCGCTGGCCAGCGAACGCCTTCCTTCATGCCCGTCCTCTCCTGCGTCCCTATACATGCCCGGCCTCGCCTGTATCTAGTCGGCAGCAAGCAAAGACGTCCGCGCTACAGGCTCTGCAGTTCCAGGAGACGCCCGTGGAGCACCTTGGCGGACTGGGTGAGCCCCGCCAGTTCCTCCTGGCTGAGCTTGCCCTCGATGATCCGCTCGATGCCGTTGCGACCGACAATGCAGGGCACGCTGAGGCAGACGTCCCGGATACCGTATTCGCCCGCCAGGACGGTGGACACGGTGAGCACGCTTCGCTCGTTGCGCAGGATGGAGCGGACGATGCGGACCAGAGCCAGCCCCACCGCGAAGTTGGTGGCGCCCTTGTAGCCGATGATGTGGTAGGCCGAGTCGCGTACTTGCTGGACCAGCCGCGCCCGGTTCTCGGCGTCGCGCAGCTCTCCGTGGCAGCGGCGGCAATCGGCGCAATGGTCCCAGACCGGCACGCCGGCGATGTGGGACATGGACCAGGCGGGCACTTCGCTATCGCCGTGCTCGCCGATGATGTAGGCGTGGACGTTGTGGATGTCCACTTGGCAATGCTCCGCGATCAGCCCCCGGAAACGGGCGCTGTCGAGGACGGTACCCGAGCCGAAGACCCGCTGCCGCTCATCCCCGGCAGCGCGGACGGCGACTTGGGTAAGCAGATCGACGGGGTTGGTCACCACGACGACCACCGCCTGGCTGCCCGTCGCCGTGATCTCGCTCATGACCGCGCCGACGATATGGGCGTTGCGCTGGAGCAGGTCGAGGCGCGATTCGCCGGGTTTCTGGGCGCTCCCGGCGGTGATGACGATGACGTCGGCCGCGGCATAGTCGGCTGCGGTTCCCACCCGGATGCTCACCGGCTGGGCGAACTGGCGGCCCTGGCTGAGATCCATGGCCTGCCCCCGCGCCAGATCCTGGTTGCGGTCCACCAGCACGATTTCCTCGGCGGCACCGTCGAGCATCAGGGCATAGGCGAACGTGGCACCGACGGCGCCGGCACCAACGACTACAACATTGCGTCCGGGGTGTTCCCGCATGGCAGACGTCTCCTGTGGTTTATGCCACGGTTCGACGGCTGCCACGCGCCGGGGTTCCCGGTCGGCACGGATCGGGACCCCCGGACGAGCCCAGAACTACAGCTTCCAGAAGTCGTCGATGGGCTTCTGGAAGGCGCGGATGCGCCCCTTGAGCACGCTGTCGTACTTCACGGGACGACCGATGGTGGCGGACTCGAAACAGGCCTCGCAGAGAGTCTTTGCCCGCAACCCGTCCATGCCGTCCATCTCCGGCTTGCGGCCGCTGCGGATGGAATCGACGAAGTCCCGCACTTCGAGACCGAAGCAGTCCAGGCAGCCATAGGGGAAGAGCCGTTCCTTCTCGGCCGGGCTCAGGGAGGCCATGTACTGCTCGACGATCTCGGCGTTGGTGATCTTGGTGCCGTCGGCCAGCAGAATCTCGCCGCCGCCCTGGAAACAGTGGAAGGGGAAGCCCAGATCGCGCATCGAGCCCTTGCTGCCGTAGTAGTTGGCGCTGCGGATCTTGTCGCCGGGGGCGGAGCGGCAGTAGTTCCAGTTCACCAGCATCCCGCTCTTGAAGCGGATGGTGATCTGCCAGGTATCCTCCACGTCGGCCGGGGCGCTGCCGAGGATGGGGGCATCCTCGATGAGCCGGGTGTCGTAGGTGCGCATGTCGCAGGCCACCTCGTCCACCTCGCCGAACATATGCTGGACCATGTCGGTGAAGTGGGCACCGCTGTCCATGATCATGCCGCCGCCGACCAGCAGGTTGATGCCGCGCCATTTGAACTGAGAGGAGCTGTAGTCGAAGGCCCCGTTGTCCACCGACTGCACGATGCCAAAGCGCAGGTCGCCGATGAGCTTGGCCTCCATCAGCGCCCAACGGGCGGCACGGGAGTTCTGGCAACGCCGGATCTGCTCGGCCGTGGCCACGATGCGGCGATTGCGGCGACCGGCGGCGATGATCGCCCGCGAGGCGCGGATGGTGATGCCGAGGGGCTTCTCCACGAGCACATGCAGCCCGGCGTTCAGCAGCTCGATGGCGCAGCCGTGGTGCGCGTAGTGCGGGGTGCAGATATCGGCGGCATCCGCCAGTCCCGCCTTGATCAACTCGGTCACCGAACTGAACACCGCCGGCTTGGTGCCCTGGAACGAGGCGACATCCTCCGCCGCCTGCTCGGCCCGTTCCGGCAACTCGTCGCAGCAGGCGACCACCTCGAACTCCTGGCAGCCACAGGCCATCAGGGCCTTGTAGCCATTGCGGTGCGCCTTGGCGATCCCGCCACACCCGACCTGTGCCAGCTTCACCTTGTCCGACATCTGCATTCTCCTAGCCGTGGTTCCTGGCCGGAGTCCTGGCCGACCGTGCGGCCAACGTCTCCTGCACCAGCGGTTGGTTCCCGACACGGCGATACTGGTAGCACGGAAAGCCGAGAACGGAAGGGCAGGAAAGCATTTGTTGCGGGGCGCGGAGGCGGCGAAACAGGGTTACGTTGCGGGCGGTTTGTTTCACTGGAGCTACGTCTGTGCAATCGGGATACGTCCACGTCTATACCGGCAACGGCAAGGGCAAGACGACTGCGGCCCTTGGTCTGGCCCTGCGCGCCATCGGCGCGGGCTACCGCGTCTTCATGGGCCAGTTCGTGAAGGGCATGGACTACAGCGAGCTGCATGCCGTGCCTCTGCTCGGCGACCGGCTCTGCCTGGAGCAATACGGACGGGGCTGCTTCATCCGCAACGAACCCACCGAGGAGGATCGCCGCCTGGCCCGGGCCGGCCTGACCCGGCTGACGGAGATTCTCCGCTCGGGCGAGTACCGGGTGGTGATCCTGGACGAGGCAAACATCGCGGTCCACTACGGCCTGTTCTCGGTGGAGGAGCTCCTGGAGGCCCTCCGCCAGCGCGCTCCGGAGGTCGAAGCCATCGTCACGGGCCGCCGCGCCCATCCCGACCTGATCGAGTACGCGGACTTGGTTACCGAGATGCGCGAAGTGAAGCACTACTACACGCAGGGCATCGAGGCCCGCCGGGGGATCGAGTCGTGAGTCGCTGGGCTGTTCTAGGCATCGTCATCCTGCTCGCCGGGTGTTCGCCCCCCCAGCCGCCTGCCGCCGCCCCCGCCGGGCCGCCGCAGCGGATTCTGGGCCTGTCGCCGAACATCACCGAGACTCTCTTCGCCCTCGGCCTGGGCGACCGGGTGGTCGGGGTGACCGACTTCTGCTCCTACCCGCCCGAAGCCACGAAGTTGCCCCGGATCGGCGGCTTGCTGGACGCGAATCCCGAGGCTATCGCCGCGCTCCATCCCGACCTGGTGGTGCTCTTCGACTACCAGGACAAGATCGGCCGCCAGGTGGCCGCCATCGGCACGCCCACCTTGGTGGTGCCGGGCAAGTCCCTGGCCAATGTGCTCGCCCTCATCGACCGGCTCGGCGAGGTGTGCGCCGTCCCGGAGAAGGCCCGGCAACTGCGGGCCGACATCGAGAAACGGATCGATACAGTTCGCCAACGCACGGCGGAACTGCCCCGGCCCAAGGTGCTGATCAGCGTGGACCGCACCGTAGGCAATGGCATCGGCTCCCTCTTCGTGGCGGGGGACGATGCCTACTACAGCACGTTGCTCGACTATGCCGGGGCGCGGAACGTCTGCGCGGGGACCGGGATCGGCTATCCCACGATTCCCCCGGAGAGCATTGTCGAACTGAACCCCGAGGTCATCGTGGACCTTTGCGTCCAGGCGGTGGACCGCGGGATAGCGCCGGAGACGGTGCGGGCCGACTGGGACACACTGCCCGAGGTGGCAGCGGTGAAGGCGGGGCGCATCCTGATCCTGACCGAAAGCTACGCGACCGTGCCGGGCCCGCGCACGGTGGATTTCCTGGAGCAGTTGGCCGCCTACCTGCATCCGCCGGAGGCCAAGCCGTGATCGAAGTCCGCCAACTCGTATGCTGCCGGGGCGAACGGCAGGTCCTGCAGGGCCTGTCCCTGGCCATCGCGGACGGCGAGTTCCTGGCCGTGATCGGCCCCAACGGGGCGGGCAAGACCACCTTTCTGAAGTGCCTGCTCCAACTGGTGCCGGACTGGGAGGGCGAGATCCTCCTCGACGGCCAGTCGATCCGTTCCCTCTCCTCCCGCCAACTGGCACGGCGGCTGGCCTATGTGCCCCAGATTCCCCGCAGCGACACCCCCTACCAGGTCCGCGAGTTCGTGCTCATGGGCCGCTACGCCTGCCATTCGCCACTGACTGCGCCCGGCCATGCGGACCGGATGGCGGCGGACCGGGCGTTGGCCCTGGCGGGGATCGAGAGCCTGGCCGAGCGTTCGTTGGACACCCTCAGCGGCGGCGAGCGGCAGAAGGCCTATATCGCCGCCGCCCTGGCCCAGGAGGCCCCGGTCCTGCTGCTCGACGAACCCAGTTCCCAACTGGACCCCCGCCACCGGCACGAGGTGGGCTTGCTGCTCCGCCGTCTCCAGCAGGAGCAGCGCCTGACCATCATCCTCATCTCCCACGATCTGAACGAGGCATCCCTGCTCGCGGACCGCATCCTCGCCCTGCGCGATGGCCAGATCGCCCGGCTCGGGACACCCCAGGAGATCATGACCGGCGCGGAGTTGGAACGGATCTTCGCCACCGGCTTCGTCCTGGTCCAGCATCCCGACTCCGGCCGCCCCGTGGCCCTGCCCGAGGAATAGGCCCAGCCGGGAATCGGCCCCCTGGGCCGGAACTGCCAGCGGGTAGCGTGGTCCTATACCGCATTGGTTTGGATGGGATTTCTGAGCGACCTCTTCTCCGCAACGGCACTTCGGGGTGTAGCCTGATGCGGCGAGGAGGCTGTGGTCGCGAGTCCGAGCAACTGGGAGATTGGGCCATGCGTGGACATCCGTGGATTGTGCTGGGTGCGCTGACGATGTTTTCCCTCCGGACCCAGGCCGCCGTGCCAGGCGACGCCGAAGCGGCGACGCACGGCGACCAGGCGGCGATCGTGGACTTGGTCGCGGAAACCGCCATCCGCGAGCCGGATTTCACCTTCCGCCAGTACAACCTGGCGGTGCTGTCCCACTACTCCTACCTGCTGGGCAGCCGCGGCGAAGCCTGGATCGTCGATCCCGACCGCGACGTCAGCCGCTATCTGAAGGACGCCCAGGAACTGGGGCTGAAGATCACCGGCATCTACCTCACCCATTCCCACGCCGACTTCGTGGCCGGGCACACCGAACTGGCGAAGGCCACCGGCGCGACGATCTACTGCAACGCCGCCACGGAGGCGGGCTATCCGCACAAGGGCCTGAAGGACAAGGACGAACTCCAGTTGGGGACCTTGCGCCTGGTGCTCATCACGACCCCGGGGCACACCCCGGACGGCACCTGCCTGCTGGTCTACAGCGGGTCTCCCGAACCCCGGCTGCTGCTCACCGGCGACACCCTTTTCATCGGCAGCGTGGGCCGCCCCGACCTCATGGGCGGCACCATCTCCGGCGCGGCCTTGGCCGCCATGGGCTACAAGAGCTGGACCGAGAAGCTGGCCCTGCTGCCCGATGCGACCCGGTTCTTCCCGGCCCATGGCGCGGGCTCCCTCTGCGGTGCCCACCTCAGCGACCAGCCGGTGTCGACCATCGGCGAGCAAAGACGGACCAACCCCTATCTACAGCACCGCGACCTATACAGCTACGTGACCGCCGTCCTCACCGGCCTGCCCCAAGCCCCGGCCTATTTCTCGCACGACGCCCAGATGAACCATGACGGGCCGCCGCTGGTGGACTGGGCCGCCGCCATGCCCGCCGCCCTGACGCCAGCGGACGTGCAGAAACGGGCCGCAACCGGCACCTGGCTGGTGGATGCCCGCAACGGGGCCGACTTCGCGTCCGGTTGCGTGCCGGGCGCCATCAACATCGGCATCCGGGGTCGGTTCGAGACCTGGTTCGGCATGATGATCCCCTGGGGTGCCCCCTTCGTGCTCATCGGTTCCGACGACGACGTGCGCGAAGCCACCTTCCGGCTGCACCGGATCGGGTTCGACCAGCCCACCGGCTATCTGGCGGGCGGCGTCGCAGCCTGGAAACAGGCGGGCCTTCCCTTGCGTACCGTCACCTTGGTCTCCCCCCAGAATCTGGTCGCCCAGATGAAGCAGGGCACCGCCCCGGTGGTCGTGGACGTGCGTCTGCCGACCGAGTGGACCGATCTGCGCATCGCCCAGAACCTCCTGAACATCCCGCTCGGCGACTTGGCCATATCCACCTCCCGGCTCGATCCGACGATGCCGGTCGTCACCGTCTGCAACAGCTCGTACCGGTCTAGCATGGCCGCCGCGCTGCTCCTCAAGGCCGGGTTCAAGGACGTGCGCAATCTGGCGGGCGGCAGCGAAGCCTGGATCGAGGACGGCCTGCCGACCTTCGGCTCGGCCCCCGCCCAGTGTGCCGCCCCTGCCCCCGCTTCGGCCGGTGCCGCGCCAGCGATCCAGGGCATCCGCCTGCCCGACCAGATGGGCGTTGCCGAACTCAAGCGCCTCCTGATGGACCTGCCGGGCACCTTCGACCTCGTCGATATCCGACCTGCCGAGCAGTTTGCCGACTACCACGTTCCCGGCGCGCGGAACGTGCCTGCCGCCCAGGCGCTGGGCGATCCGGCTCTCCTGGCTGGCTCCGCCCCGCTCATCCTGGTGGACCGGGACGGCACCCTGGCCATGGCCGTCGCGGGGGCTCTCTGCCAGAAGACCTCCCGCCCGGTGAAGGTGCTGTTTGGCGGTACCGAGGCCTATTGGCGCGAGACCATGCCGGGCAGTCCCGGCGCCCTGCCGACGGTGCTGCCTGCGGCCCCGCCTCCACCTGCCGCCTCGCCGACCGCCCCCGTCACCCCACCCCCCGCGCCGACCCCGCCCAAGAAGCGCAGCGCCGGTTGCTAGGAGGATCAGCATGAGACCGCATGGGGAGACCACGATGAAACCAACCTCGTCCGATCCACGCCCCCCGCTGCCCTACGCGAATCCCTACCTGATGGGAGTCGCCCTTGGCCTCGTCCTGCTGGCATCGTTCCTGGTCCTCGGGGCCGGGCTGGGAGCATCGGGCGGATTGGCCCGCTGCGCCGCCTGGTGCCAGAGCCTGGTCATGCCGGACCATGTGGCTGCCAGCACCTACTTCGGGGCGTGGGGAACCAACCCGCTCCGCTACTACCTGGTGTTCATGCTGGGCGGGGTCTTCCTCGGGGGACTCATCTCCGCGGTCCAGGCCCGCCGGGCCAAGGGCACCATGGAACGCGGGCAACGTTGCTCCCGGTGGCGGCGCGGTCTGTTCGCCCTGCTGGGCGGTGTCCTGGTGGGCTTTGCCAGCCGCCTGGCCCGGGGTTGCACCTCGGGACAGGCGCTGACCGGCACCGCCATGCTGCTCACGGGCAGCATTGTGTTTCTGGTGTTCATCTTCGTGGGCGGCTATGCCGCCGCATGGTTCGTAAGGAGCCAGTGGAATGATTAGCACCTTCTACGGCAACGATACGTTGGGCACGGCAGGCGCGCTGCTGGCCGCCCTCCTGGTGGGCGTCGCCTTCGGGGCGGTGCTCGAACGGGCGGGGTTCGGCAGTTCCCGCCGACTCGCCGGGGTCTTCTACTTCCGCGACATGGCCGTGATCAAGGTGATGTTCACGGCCGTCATCACCGCCATGCTGGGGCTCAACCTCTGCTTGGCCGCCGGTTGGGTGAACCCGCAACAGCTCTTCCTCATGCCCACCGTCTACGGGGCCCATGTCCTCGGTGGCCTGATCTTCGGCGTCGGTTTCGTGATGGGCGGCTGGTGTCCCGGCACGGCTGCCGTGGGGCTGGCCAGCGGCAAGGCTGACGCGTTCCTGTTCCTCGGCGGCGTCGCCCTGGGGAGCATCCTCTTCAACGAGTTCTTCGGTCTTGTCAAACCGCTCTATCTGGCGGGGGACCGCGGGGTCCAGTTCGTCTATGGGACGCTGGGGATGCATGCGTCGATCTTCGCCCTGCTCTTCGCGGTGGTGGGAGTCCTGGCGTTCTGGGCTTGCGAGTACGTCGAGCGGAGCCGGGGCCAGACGCGAACCTACTTCGGCAGTTCCTTCCTCAAGGCCTTCAGTCTGGCCTTGCTGACTGCTGCGGGTGCCCTGCTCATCCTGCCCGCTCCGGGGGGAGCCGAACCGGCGGCCAGCGCCCCCGAGACGGCGTTGCTGGCCCAAGTGGACCAGGGCCGCGACCACATCGCCTCCGAGGACTTGGCCGACCGCCTGCTGGCAGGCGAGGCCATCACCCTCGTTGATGTCCGTCCCGCCGACGAGTTTGCCGCCTTCCACCTGCGGGGAGCCATGAACGTGGAACTCCCGGACCTCCCGACGGCGCTCCAGCCGATGCGGGAAAAGGGACTCATTGTCCTCTACTCGAACGGCATGACCCACCCGGCCCAGGCGCGCGATGCCCTGGCCAGGCTCGGTTTCACCAATGTCTATATGCTGACGGACGGCCTGGATGGCTTCGTCGAACGCTGCCTGAAACCCGTCTCGCTCAGGGACGGGCCGCAGTCACCAACGCAGACGGCCCGAATCCAGGCCTGGCGCGCCTTCTTCCTCGGTACCGTTGCCGCAGCTTCCCCGCCCCCGCCAACGGAACCTCCGCCCGCCCCCAAGCCTCCGGCGCTCATTGAAGGCGGTCTGACGGACCGTCTCGTCGCGCCCCGGTGGCTGGCCGACCATCTACAGGATGCCAACATCCGCGTGGTCGATGCGCGCGACAAGAGCACCGACTACACCAAGCAGCATATCCCGGGCTCCATCTACGTGAACATGGAGAACCTGCGGGGAACCGTGGCTGGCGTCCCCAACTCCGTGCTGCCCGCCGCCGATTTGGCCCGCACGTTCGGACGACTCGGAATCTCCCCCGGCGATACGGTCATCGTCTACTCCGACGCCCTGCGCAATGCCACCGTCGTCTCCCTCGCCTTCCAGCGTTGCGGGCAGGCCTCCTACGCCGTCCTCCATGGCGGCTGGCAGCGCTGGCTGGCCGAAGGCCTACCGACCGATAGCGCTCTGCCGACAGTGAGCCCAGTGGTCTATCCCGCGCCCACCGAGCCGGACGCCTTCACGGCTTCGCTCGCCGAGGTGAAGGCGGCCATGGCCGACGGCAAGACCGTCATCCTGGACGTGCGCCCGCCTGCCTACTTCAGCGGCCAGAAGAGCGACGAAGCCCGGGCGGGGCATATCCCCGGTGCCAAGAACCGCGAGTTCGTCCAGGATCTGGTTCCCGGCACCCAGGTCTGGCAGTCGGCCGACCTCCTGCGCCAGGCGTATGCGGGGCTGGGCATCACGGCAGACACCCCGGTCATCGTCCACTGCCGCACCGGACACCAGGCCAGCCAGACCTACTTCCTGCTGGCTAAGGTGCTCGGGTTCCCGCGGGTGAAGTGGTACGACGGCTCCTGGCTCGAATGGGCGGCGCATCCCGAGTTGCCCGTCGAGAAGCCCTAGCCGGGCATCCTCCGTTGCCTTGCCTCCGGGACGTGCTACGTTGCGCGGACTACCAACCCCGCAGGAGGTCGCGGATCATGCGTTGCTCTTCCTTGCTCGTCGCCGGGACGCTGTTTGCCGGTCTGTCGTCGATGGCTCTGCCCGGAGTTGCCGTAGGGCCGAATCTGGCGCCGAATCCCGGATTCGAGGAGATGGCGGACGGCCAGCCTGTCGCCTGGAAGCTGCCTGGTGCCGAGTACTCGGTCAGTACCGAGACCCCCCACGGCGGTGCCCAATGCCTGCGCTTCGAAAACGCCAACGCGGGCAAGTATGTGCTCTGCGGAGCGCCGGTCACCGTGGAGAAGGGGCGGCGCTACGAGTTCTCCGTCTGGGTGCGGACCGAGGACATCCAGGGCGAGGACAGCGGCGCCACGATCTGCCTGGAATACTGGGGCGAGGAGCACAAGTACATCGGCGGCTCCTATCCCGCTGGCATCAAGGGCACCCAGGGGGAGTGGACCCTGGTCCGGGGCGTTTCGGGCGAAGTGCCGCCAACCGCCTTGGGGGTCAACCTGACCTGCTACGTGCGCAAGGGCATGACCGGCATCGCCTACTGGGACGACGTCTCCCTGCGCCAGTATGTGCCCCCGCTGGCCGAGGGTATCACTACCGACCGCTACCGGAACGAGACCACCGGCGGTCCCGTCCGCGTCCTGGTGGGCATCTCCCTGGCGGGCACCAAAGCCACGATCGACGACTTGGCAGGCAAGCTGGAGGTGCGCGATGCCGCCGATCAGGTGGTCGCGACCGCCGGGCTGGCCGACCGTTCGGACAAGCATGCGGAGTTCGTCGTCGACAGCACGCCCTTGGCCGTGGGCGAGTACCAGTTGGTCTGCCAGCTCTGGATGCGCAACGACCCCGCCAAGGGCGACGCCAGCGTGGCCTTGCACCGGGTGGCGGAAGCCACCAAGCGGCGCGTCTACATCGACGAGCACCAGCGGGTGATCGTCGAGGGCAAGCCCTTCTTCCCGCTCGGCATGTACTGGGGCAGCGTGGACGAGAAGAACCTGGACATCTACGCCGATTCGCCCTTCAACTGCCTCATGCCCTACGGTCGTCCCAGCCCCGAGAAACTGGACTGGATCCAGGCGCGCGGGCTGAAGGTGATCTGCAGCATCAAGGACTTCTACGCGGGGACCAAATGGTGTCCGAAATCCATCGCGACCCGGGAGGACGAACGCCCGGCGGTGGAGAAGGCCGTGGCCGAGTGCCGCGAGCATCCGGCGGTCCTGGCCTGGTACCTGAACGACGAGCTGCCCAAGGACCTGATGGAACGGCTCAACCAGCATCAGAGCTGGATCGAGGAGCTGGACCCCGACCATCCCACCTGGGTCGTCCTCTACCAAGTGGGCGACGTGCGGGCCTATCTCTCCAGCTTCGACGCCATCGGGACCGATCCCTACCCAATTCCCCAGAAGCCCGCCTCGACGGCCCTGGACTGGGCGCGCCGAACCCGCAGCGCCGGTTTCGGCCTGCGTTCGGTCTGGCAGGTGCCCCAGGTCTTCGACTGGCGGGCCTACCGCAAGGCCCCCGAGGACGCGGAGAAGTACCGCGCCCCCACCCTCCTCGAAATGCGCTCGATGGCCTGGCAGTCCATCGCCGCCGGCAGCAACGGCCTCATCTTCTACTCCTGGTTCGACCTGCACAAGATGAACGCCACCGAGCCCTTCGAGCAGCGTTGGGCCGAGGTGAAGACGATGGGCGCCGAGGTCAAGGAACTGGTCCCCGCCATCCTCTCCGTCGAACCTGTCCCCGCCGTCACGGCAACCGCGCCGGAGAGCGTGGCCTGGCGGCTCTGCCGGCTCGGCGACGAGGTCTACGTGATCGCGGTCAATAGCGCCGACGAACCCGCTGCCGCCACCTTCCAGTTCCCCTCCCCCTTTGCCGGTCTGACCCATGCCGTGGGCGAAGGCGGTGCGGAGCTCGCGGGCAACACCCTCTCCCTCTCCTTCGGGCCCCTGGAGCCCAAGGTGATCCGCCTCAAGCCCTGATCCGCCCGCCAAGGCACCTTCGGCGGGGTTCACAGCGTATTCGCCAGTCGGGGGATTGCCCGTCTGGAAAACACCGCTAGACTACGGCCCCAGTTACGGACAAGCCTTTGCCGTCAAGGGAAAAAGACGCAAGACAGGGAGCCGCCATGAAACGCCGAGCTTTCACTCTGATCGAACTCCTCGTCGTCATCGCCATCATCGCCATCCTGGCTTCCATGCTCCTGCCCGCCCTCCAGCAGGCCCGGGAGAAGGCCCGCGCCATCAGTTGCGTGGGCCGCGAGAAGCAGCTCAGCCTCGGCTTCATGATGTATGCCGACGACTTTAGCCGCTTCGTCTACACGAGCGAGAAGAAGGACACCAGCAACACCACCAAGTGGTGGGATCTGGTCTATCCCTACGTCAACGAGCCCACCGTCTACGCCTGCCCCTCCCTGAGCGTCGGCACGAACCAGATCTCGGCCAACTACAACTACAACATCGGCAAGGATGGCGACACGGACGGCGGGGTGGCCATGGGAACCATCAAGAAGCCCTCGCAGACGGTCCTCTTCAACGAGCGCTACTACAACCTCCGCACCCTCGGCAGCCAGAGCCAGAACAGTTGGGCGCTACGGCTGTGGCCGGACAGCAACACCTACTTCTGGTGCGAATGGAGCCTGCCCCACAACAACGGCTGCAACCTGGCCTTCACGGACGGCCACGTGGCCTGGTATCCCATGCGCGGGCGGGTCGATCCCCTGGCGTGGCCCCTCCCCAGCGGTGCCACCACCTTCCGCATCAGCGACGTCTATATCTATCCCGACGGCACCTACTAGCCGCCCTCGCTACGGGCCATGCCCTGGCGATTGGACAAGGCCGCCTGGGCTATTCGGCGCGCACCGGTTCCGCCGCTGGCGGCGGGGGGCTGTCCAGAGAGGGAACAAGGTCCAGATCGACCAGCAGCAACTCGCAGACAGCGGTCAGATTCTCTTCGGCGGGAGTGCCGGGAATCCCGACGTACTTGAGGAGCAGGTGCTTCTCGTCCACGAAACCGACCAGGGAGGTACGCCCGGCATACGCCCCGGAACGGTTGGGAAAGCACTCCTGGATGCATTGCTTGGCGGACATCGGTTCGGCACCGGCATAGACCACAATGCCCCCGAACTGCCCGGTTATGGTCGTACTGGTCTGGATAGCCAGCGGCCCGTCGTCTCCCAGGCGCGCCCAGATCTTGACCCAGAACGGCTTGCTGGGGTTCGTCGGGAGCGGGTCCCAACCAACTAGGGAGAGCCGCCCGATCTCCTGGCCGGTTACCGCATTCCGGCGGAGAATGGCGTTGTAGTCGCTAGTCCAGACTTCGGAGCCGCCCCGCCGGAAGGAGAGGCAATGGGAGGAATCGCCAAGCAGGCGCTCGGCTTGGACCTGCCAGCGAACGGTGCCGGACCGGGTATCCACCGCCAGTATACAGCCACAGGACAAACCGACCAAGGCCAGTTCCGTATCGGGCGAAATCAGGAACTCCGGCCTCATCCGTGTATTTGCAGCCCATCCGCACATGCCGGCGACGTGCCTCAATTCCACCGGCACAGCCGCCAGCAGACCGCCTTCGCGGACTCCGACCCGGCAGATCACAGGGCCCTGGTTGAGGTAGCGCTCCGACTCGCCCCCGATAGCACAGACTTCCTCGCCGGTAGGGTTGAACTGCAGGGCGGATACGACGGCCAGGCCAGCAATCCTCACGGTGCCCACGATCTGGCGGGTCCGTAAATCGAGGAAATGGATCGCGGCGGTGGTGCCGTAGAAGCTGTTGGCTGCCATCCGCCGGGTCGCGAATACCAGAAGGTCGCCAGCCGGGGACACGTCACAAGCCGTGATCTGCGGCAACTTCGGAAGCTGGGCCGGATCGGTCGGCTGGGGTTGCCACAGAGGTTGCCGCACGAGGGTCTGGGGGTCGATCAGGTAGATGCTCTGGCCATAGCCGACGATGGCACCAAGCTGGGGGTACAGGTGGAATTCCGCCATGTCATAGGCAGAGTCGTTGACCCGAGTGGCTCGCGCAGCCTTGACGACTCCCAACGGGTAGAGTTCGCCGAAGAACTGCTGCCGCCGCAATGGCACCTCGACGGGCGGGTGCATCGCCATGCCATCGGCGAGGGTGCAGAGGGCGAAGACGTCCTGGTAGTCGGCCGGGATGTCGCGGAAGGTGACCGAAAGCGTCAGTGTCCGGCTCTCGGGTTGGATCGCTTCCTGGGTCAAGTCGGCCTTGGCCGGGAGCTCTTTCATGCAGCCATCCTTAACCACGCGATAGCGCGGGGCCAGCTTCTCTTCAAGCAGGCCGGGAGGCGGCGCTTCGCTGCCCTCCCAGGTGAGTTCGGCGCGAAGCCGGTCCGGACCATCGACCACTACCTTGGTCGGCCAATACGGGCCGGGGGAAACCTTCGGCTCCCGCGTCCTACCGCCAAAAACAGAGAACCACCAGTAGGTGATCCTGCCATCGGCATTCATCGTGCGGCCAAACAGCAGGGGCTGCCCAGGGACGACGGTATAGGTCTCCCCCATCTCCACCAGAGGCACCGGATCACGCCAGTCGAACGATGGCTCCGCCGCCACCTCCTGCCCGCGGGTTCCCCAGG
This sequence comes from Victivallales bacterium, assembly GCA_003245525.1. Lineage (GTDB taxonomy): Bacteria > Verrucomicrobiota > Lentisphaeria > Oligosphaerales > Lenti-02 > Lenti-02. The sequence continues at coordinate 19,467 of QKCY01000594.1, forward strand.
ATGAATCGCGGGTCACGTAGTCCTTCTGCCAGCAGTCCAACACACCTCCCGTGCGCGAGAGGTGGAGTTTGAGCTCCTGGGCATGCATGTTGCGGTCCGGATAGCCGGAGGACATGTCTCTCCCGTACGCTTCGTGCCCGTTCCGGTCTCCCGGGTACAGATGCCATCCCCAGATATCATGGGGCTTCAGATCGAGGGCCACCACGATTCCCCCCGCCTGCCAGTCCTGGGTCACGGATGTAACCCGGCAGAGGGCCAAGGGCCCCTTGCCGTGATCTGTACCCCACCTGCGGCAGAACAGCAGGACCAGGACCACGCAGGTGATGGCAGCGACAATCCAGCAGAACCGGACCCATAGGGCAATGCGTTGGCGCGGCTGCACTCTCTCTCCTCCTCGAACTCTCTATCCCGTTATCCGGTAGCGGCTGGTGGGTTGGTCGATGCCGATGCGGTAGTGGTCACGGTAGAGGTCGGTGACGTGTTCGACCTCGCCCTCCTTCATGACCAGGGCGATCTTGGTTTCGTCGTAGAGTACGCGGAGATCGGCAAGGGGATCGCCGTCCACGATGAGCAGATCAGCAAACTTGCCCGGTTCGAGGGTGCCAAAGCGGTCCAGCTTGCGGTAGGCTTCGGCGGTGGTGCGGGTGGCGGCGACGAGGACCTCCATCGGCAAGAGCCCGCAGTCGCGCAGTTCGACCAGTTCCCACGGCGTGGCGTCGCCCACCAGCCAGCCCTTGGCCGAACCGGGGTAGTCCGTGCCGAGGGCGATCTTGACCCCGAGTTCATGGGCCAGTCGGACCCCGGCCCGGTGGATGGGCTGCGCCTTGCGCATCTCCTCCAGCATCCAAGGCCGGTCGGGCCAAGCGGCGATATTGCGGTCGGAGGTGACGCGGAGGGTGGGCATGTAGTGGAGTCCGGCCTCCAGAATGCCCCGCACGCCAGCCTCGTCGATGAAGGCCCCGTGGTGAATCTGATCCACGCCCGCCTGGATGGAGTTGCCGATGCCGGGCTGGGTGTGGGCATGGACCACCACGGGCACACCCCAGGCGTGGGCTTCGTCCACCAGGGCGTCCAGCTCCTCCAGGGTGTAGTTGCGCACACTGCAGGACTCGTTGGCGCTCCAGAAGCCGCCAGAGGCGGCGGTCTTGATGAAGTCGGCCCCCATGTCGGTCATCTCGCGAACTGCCTTGCGGACCTCCCACGGGCCGTCAGCCGTGCGGAACTTGACGTGTCCGTGGGTGGGGCAGACCACGCAGCCCGCGATCAGCCGGGCGCAACCGCGCACCTGGCCGGCGTTGATCCCGTCGCGGAGCTGGATGCCATCCCGGTTGGCCGAGACGCTGCACACGGTGGTAATTCCGCGCTGGAGGGAGAGGCGCAGGGTCTGGATCGCCTCGGGATTGCCCCCCACATGGGCGTGCCCCTCCACCAGGCCGGGCATGACGGTGCGGCCCGCCGCGTCGATGGTTTCGGCTTCGGGCGGGATTTCGATGCCCGTGCCGACGGCATGGATCAACTGGTCCCGAACCAACACGGTGGCATCCGCCACGACCGGGCCGCCGTTGCCGTCGATGAGCTGCGCGTTGGTGATCGCCTTCCAGGTAACCATCATGCTCCACTCCTGCGGTTCGGACTCGCAGCAAGGTAACAGTTGGCGGCGGCGGATACCAACCCGGCGGGCTTACCATCTGCCCGAGAACGCGGTAGACTATGGAGTACCATTATGCCAGCTCCTGTCTTCTGTGCAAGAGGAACATCGCGAGGCATCTGAGTTCAGCATGCTGAGAACGCTGTCGGAGTCCCGCCTTCAGGCGGCAGTGGGCGCGAAGCTTCAGCGAGCGTGGGGCGCACCGGACGCGCAGGGACGGTGGCAACCGTCTCCCTCCGGCGCTGAAGCACCGGAGACGACTTCCGCCTCAAGGCGGGACTCCGACGGGGACGACCACTTGTCTTTGGTTGCGGCCACCGG
>QKCY01000297.1 GCA_003245525.1 Victivallales bacterium
CCCCTCGGGCCGGCGAGGCTGGGCTCAAGTACTTTGTGATGGGCGCGGTGACGAGCGCCTTCCTGATCTTCGGCGTGGCGGTCCTGTACGGGTTCACCGGGACGCTGGACCTGGCCGGATCGGTGGCGGGGCACGGGGGCGCGGGCGTTCTCTTGGGCCTCGCCCTCATCCTGACGGGAATCGGCTTCAAGGTCTCAGCGGCGCCGTTTCATCTCTGGACACCGGACGTGTACGAAGGGGCCCCGGCTCCGGTAACGGCCTTTCTCTCCACCGGCTCCAAGTTGGCGTTGTTTACCGTGCTGCTTCGGCTCTCCGCCAACATGGGCGGCCCCCTCTGGCCCTACTGGGGGGCGGCGCTCTGGATCCTGGCAGCACTGACGGCCACGGTGGGCAACGTGAGCGCCCTTGCCCAGACGCGGCTGAAGCGACTCCTCGCGTACTCCTCGGTCGCCCAGATGGGCTACCTGCTGATGGCGCTCCTGGCCGTTCGCCAGGGGGGGGCGGAGGCCATCCTCTTTTACCTGACCGTCTACGCGGTCATGGATCTGGGAGCCTTCGGCCTCGTGGGAACCCTGGCCGGGAGTGGCGAGGATTGGTCGGCCTTGCGGGACTGCCAGGGCCTCGGGGGGGCTTACCCCTGGCGCGCCGCCGGGCTCACCCTGTGCCTGCTGTCCCTGGCGGGCCTCCCTCCCACCGGCGGCTTCGTGGGCAAGTTCTTTCTGTTTCGCGCCGTCGTGGCCGCGGGCTACCCCGGGCTGGCGATCCTCGGCGTGGCGGCGGCACTGGTGTCGATCTTCTACTACCTGCGGGTGGTGGTCGCGATGTACATGACCCGCGCACCTGGGCCCTTGTCGGCTCCGGGGATGGACCTCGCGGACCGCATCGCCGCGGTCGCGGTGGCCCTGCTCGTGCTCGGTTTCGGCATGTTTCCAGCTGCGCTCTTCGAGTTGGTTTCCCGAGCGGTTTCCCTAGGATGAGGCCAGCGCCGCGCGGATCGGGCGTGGGAAGGCGCACGAAGGGGCAAGGCGCATGGACATCGCTCTCCACTGGGTCACCCAGTACGGGTACCTAGCCCTCTTCATCCTCTTGCTGCTGGGGATCGTGGGCGTGCCGCTCCCGGATGAGTGGCTCCTGCTCTTCGCCGGCTTCCTGGTCTCCCGTGGAGAACTGCACCCGGCGCCGACCGTGCTGGCCGCTTCCGCCGGGAGCGCCTGCGGGATCACCGTGAGCTACGTCATCGGGCGCACACTCGGGTTGGCCGCCGTACATCGTTACGGCGGCCGCTTCGGTCTAGGGCAAGACAAGCTGGCGCGGGTTCAGCAGTGGTACGAGCGGGTGGGCAAGTGGTGCCTTCTCGGCGGCTACTTCGTCCCCGGGGTCCGCCACCTGACGGCTATCCTGTCGGGTACGGCGAAGCTCAGGTGGGTTACCTTTGCCCTCTTCGCGTACACCGGGGCCCTGATCTGGTCGGCGACCTTTCTCACCGTTGGCTACTGGGTCGGGGACCGGTGGCGCCAGATCGCTGAACGGCTGCGGGTGCCCCACGGCGCGCTCGCCGGCGCCGTGGTCGTCGCGGTCGGCGCCTACCTGCTCTTCCGACACCTCGGCCGACGGGCGTCGTGAGTCTGGGACGTCATCGCCCGCCCACGGAACAACGCAACAACCGGTGGCCCTTCAACACTCCGGCATCCTCGAACCCCACGCTCCTGAGGAACGCGATCGCTTCCGGATTGGGCAACTCGACCTCGGCCAGGAGCTCCCGCACCACGTCGTGCTGCGCAAGGCTCTGGCGGAGCAGACGAACGGCCCGGGTGCCATACCCCTGCCGGCGACACCGCCCGAGAATCAAGGATAGCTTCCCCGCGAGCCCGAGCTCGAGATCATAGAGCCCGATGAGGCCGATCCGGCGGCTTCGAAGGAGGACCACGTACGCCGGGGTGAGCGTGCGCTGGGTCCAGAGCCAGAGGGACACCCACCCGCGGACGGAAGGGGTGGGAGGGCCCTTGGCCAGCCACCGGCGAAGATGGGGCCCGTCTCGAAGGGAGAGGGCCCGGAGCAAGAGATCCCCGTCCTGCAGCCGGCGCGGCAGCAGCGCCAATCTCTTCCCCGCTGGACGCAGGGGACCCGCGCCGGCGGAGCGCCGGCCGGGTCGGTATCCTGGTGAGAGACGGGTCAGGCGTTGAGGCCGAGGGGCACGGCCAGCACCGGCACCTTCGTCTTGAGCATGACCTGTTGCGCGGGGCTCCCGTAGATGGCCCGCTGGATCAGCCGGCCCTCGTGGGTTCCGACCACGATCAGGTCGGCGCCCTCCTGTTGGGCGACCTCGAGGATCGTCTTGGCCGGCTTCCCGTCCGCCACCCGCGCCACGACCTCGACCCCCTTCATGTGCTCGGCGGCGAACCGACGGAGGGAGGCTTCTGCCTTGGCGTTCAGGTCCGTGAAGTCTTCGTCATAGGAGACGTAGGGGAACTCGAAATCCACCACGTCCTCGAGCCCCACGACCACGTGGAGCGCCACCACCCGAGCGCCGGTGGCCGCGGCCAGCGTCTGTGCCCAAGAAGCGACGTGCTCGCTCTCCGAGCCCAGATCGAGGGCCGCAAGGATGGTGCGAAGGGATTTGGCCATGTGTTGTCTCTCCTCAGTTGGGGTAAGTGAAGTCGGCAATGGGGCGCCGGCGGTTCCGTGGCGCCGCAGGATTCCGTGTCACTTCCTACTCGGCTGGGCGAGTTGCTGGACGTACTGGTACAGCGCCTGCACGTCCTGGTCGGAAATCGTTTGCGGTGAGAACACCGGCATGGGGCCTTGGGATCCGTCCGGTAACCGTGGATCCCTGAGGAAACGCCGGAAGGTGTCTTCACTGGCCAGTTGTGGCGCCCTGCGAAGGGGGAGGTTCGGGCGAATGACGTTGCCGCCGTTGGGGTGGCAGCCGCTACAGCGCGCTTCGAAGATCTTCCCGCCGGCCGCGGTCTCCTGGGTGGCGGGAGGCGTGGCGCCACCGAAGACCAGCTGTCCGCCGAAATAGCCCAGCCCCACGACCATGAAGAAGGCCGCGGTGTAGGTCGCCAGGAGGCCCCTCGTCGGGGTATCTCGCCGCCAACCGAGCACGGCCGCAAGGCAGAGGAGCACGAACAGCACTGTCGCCAAGCCGAGCTTCATCTTGATCGGCCACAGCAGGGCCCCCCCGTAATACCTCTGCCAGTCCGCGTAGCCGAGAAGGATCGCGGGCACCGCGAACAACAGGGCGAGGGTGGCGCAGTGCCGGGCGGAGGCGTAGAGGGTACGGCGACCGGACGCGAGGGCTGCCCAGCCGAACACCGTTGCCGCCACGACCAACCCGCTGGGCATGTGGGTCAACGGCGGGTGCAACGGATGCGTGTAGCCAACCCGCTGGAACAGGTCATACAGAAAATCGAACATGCGGGGTCTCTTTCCTGGCGTGGCGGCGTGCAGCCCACCCGCGACGCGTCATGGACACCGCCGGGACGGGACCGACCCCGTCGCGCCTGCGGTCTCTGCTGATCGTTTCGTGCCCGGGCTCAGCCGATGGTCTGTCTGGCTGTCTACGAGTCGCCGTGAAGCTTTGTCGCGCGTTTGCGAAACGCGTCCACCAAGGTCTCGGCCTCATGGGTAAACAGAGGGTCGAGCGCCTTGTTCACCAACTCCCCGGCCAACTCGAACCGAAGCTCGAGGCCCACCGTACACCCCGCACCGGCTGGATCAAATGTCCAGCTCCCTTCCAGGCTGTGAAAGGGGCCTGTGGCAAGCCGCATCTCGATCTTCTTGCCTGGTTCGTTCCGATTCCGGGTGCGGAAGGTGGTGCTCAGCTTGCCGTACCCGACGCGTAGTTCACCCAGGACTTCGTCCCCCTTCGCCTCGACGACTTGCGAAGCCGTGCACCAGGGGAGGAACTCGTGGTAGCGATCGATGTCGGCAACCAGGTTGTACATGTCCGCCGGACTGTAGGGGACGGTAACGGAGCGTGCCACGGTGTGCATGGATCGACCTCCTTTGGGCCCAAGCAAGGCCTCTGGTTAAAGGAAACATCAACTTCCGGTCCCGGGCAGCGTCCCGCAGGTCAGGATACTTCCCCACGTTCAGGGTTCGGTGCCGGGGTCGCGGCCACGCGGTAGGTGTAGCCGCTGTAGATCAAGATAGTCGGCAAGAGAACCGCGGTAACCGCCAGCATGAACTGCAGCGTCTTGGGCGATGCGGCGGCTTGGGCCACGGTCACCGGCGACACGACACTGGGGATCATGTGCGGATAGAGAGCCACGGAGAGCCCCGCGAAGGAGCACAGGATGGCCGCCGCGTTGCAGATCAGCGGTCCGCGCCGCCAGCGTCGTTTCAGGCCAAGCAGCAGCAGCCCGTAAGCAAGGAGGGCGAGCACGAGAAGACCGGACAAGGTCGCCGCGGCAGGCCAACTCGTCCACTTCTGGGCGGCATACGGGTACCGATACGCCGTCCAGAGGTGCACGCCTGCGGCAATGGGCATGGTGAGCAGGGCCGCTGCCCACGCGTAGCGGTAACTTCGGCGCCGGAGGTCACCGATGGCGCGCCAGACCAGATAGTTGGCGCCGAGCATGGTATAGCCGCACAGGACCCCACCTGCCACCAGGGCGGAATAGGGGGTCAGCCAGTCCCACACCCCGCCAATGAAAGTGCCGTTTTGGACCGGTAGGCCCCCCAGGAGGCCGCCGAGCGCGAACCCCTGCGCCAGCGTGGCCACGAGGCTGCCGACGCCGAAGGCCAGCGACCAGGGTCGTCGCCTCGACGAATGGCTGCGGAACTCGAAGGCCACCCCACGAAACACCAGGCCGAACAACAGGACGACCATGGGGATGTAGAGCGACGAGAGGAGGAGCGCGTAGAACAGCGGGAAGGCGCCGAACAGCATCCCCCCCAGGATGAGCAGCCAGGTCTGGTTGCCGCTCCAGACGTGACCGATCGTCCCCATCATCTGCGAGACCATCTGCTCGTCCCGATGCAGAAGGGAGAGGATGCCAATGCCGAGGTCAAAGCCGTCGGTGATCGCGTAGTAGAGCAGAAAGAGGCCGATGATGGCGAGCCAGACGGTGGGTAGGTCCAGATCGGGATGCGTCACGGTTCGCTACTCCTCCCCGCCAGCGGGGCACGTCGGTCCCTTGGCGAGAATCCGGCGCAAGAAGACGAGGAACATGACCGTGAGTAGCAGATAGGCGCCGGCGAACGCGGCCAGGGATGTCCCCACGGCCCGGGCCGGGAGCGCGCTGGCAGCATCTCGCGTGCGCAACACCCCGTAGATCAGCCACGGTTGCCGGCCGACCTCCCGGGTGACCCAACCCGCCTCCATGGCCACGTAGCTCAGGGGCACGGCGAGGACCCAGGCCTGTAAGAGCCGCTTGTGCCCGCGGACGGCGACGGCGGTGAGCTGGCCCCGCCACCAGGCCCACAGGGTCCAGGCCGTGAGCCCGACGAAGGCAAATCCTGCCGCGAGCATGACGCGAAACGCGTAGAACGGCAGCCAGACGGGAGGCTGATCCTCCCGGGGGAACTCGCGCAACCCGCGCACTTGCCCCGTGGGGGATCGGGTGGTGATCAGGCTGAGAGCATAGGGGATGTCGATGCTGAAGCGATTGCCCTGGACCTCGGCGTCGGGCCAGGCCAGAAGGTGCCACGCCGCCCCTTGGCCGGGCTGGTTAGTTGTCCAATGGGCTTCGATCCCCGCCAGTTTAGCCGGCTGATGCTCGAACACCGCGCGGCCGGAGCCGTCTCCCAAGTAGACCTGAAGGGGGGTCACCAGGACTGCGGCCGCGGCAGCCATCTTGAAGGACCGGAGGAAGAAGGTCGGATGGCGACCCTGACCGATGTACCAGGCGCTGATCCCGCCCACGACGAACAGGGAGATCTCGAGGCACGCCACCCACATATGGGAGACCGCCCATCCCATGTCCGGGTTGAAGATGGACTTCAGGTGGCTGGCCAGGACAAATGCGCCTGC
>QKCY01000334.1 GCA_003245525.1 Victivallales bacterium
GACGATCTCAACGACTGGATCGGGCCGCTGATGGGGCATCCCCAGACCACGACGCCGAACCTGAACGCTTTCGCCAAGAAAGCGATGGTCTTCGAGCGCGCCTACTGCGCCGCCCCCCTCTGCAATCCCTCCCGGACCTCGCTGATGACCGGCATCCGGCCAGGACGCTCCGGGATCTACGGCAACGAGCAGTTGTTCCGCACGTCGCCGGTGCTGAAGGATGCCCAGACCATCCCGCAGTATTTCCATGCCCACGGCTACTACACGGCCGCGAAGGGCAAGATCTTCCACCATCCGCAGGGGCTCTGGGCGGACGAGGGCTCCTGGGAAAAGCACAACCGTTTGACCGGCAATGGCATGGGGCGGCATCCGGGGGCGACCAAGGACAAGCTCAACAACGGCTTGCCCATCGTCCCCGGTCAACTCAACAACATGGACTGGGGAGGACTGGACGTCCCCATCGAGGAGACGGCGGACTACCAGAATGCGACGTGGGCCGTCGAGGAACTGAACCGCGAACACGACCGGCCCTTCTTCCTGGCCTGCGGCATCTTCCGCCCGCATATGCCGTGGTTCGTTCCCCAGAAGAACTTCGACCGCTTCCCACTGGAGACGATCAAGAACACCCGCATCGACGAACACGATCTGGACGACATCCCAGAGGCTGGCAAGAAGGTCTCCGGGGGGCTGTATCCCAGCAGCGACTACCAGAAACTGAAGAAGTACGGACTGATCACCGAAGCGACCCGGGCCTATCTGGCCTGCATCAACTACGCGGACGAATGCATCGGGGCTGTTCTCGACGGGCTGGAGAAAAGCCCGTACCGGGACAACACCATCGTCTTCCTGTGGGGCGACCACGGCTGGCACTTGGGCGAGAAGCTCCACTATCGCAAGATGACGCTTTGGGAGGAGGCCACCCGCGCGCCCCTCTACTGGTACGTCCCCCGCATGACCCCGCCGGGCAGCCGTTGCCAGCGGACCGTGGACTACACGTGTTTTTATCCCACGCTCATCGATCTTTGTGGCCTGCCCCCCAAGGCCGGTCTGGATGGCCGCAGCATCGTTCCGCTGCTCAAGGACGCCGCCGCCCCTTGGCCCTATCCCGCCGTCACTACCCGTGTGCAGAACCAGCACGGTGTCCGCTCCGAGCGTTGGCGGTACATCCGGTACGAGGATGGTTCCGAGGAACTGTACGACCACTCGGTCGACGAATGGGAGGCGACCAACCTGGCCGGGGACCCGAAGTGCCGGGAGGTCATCGAGGAACACCGGCAGTGGTTGCCCAAGGAGAACGTGGACCCCATCAAGCCGACTGGAAAACAGGGGAACTCCAAGGCTGGTGCCAAGTCCGCTGCTGGCAGCGGGGCCGTGACCGGGGCCGCGCAGGCGGGAATCGGGGAACGCCAGACCGCCGCCAAAGGCGGACCGGGACGCGGTGCCGAGTTCCTGCCCGATCTCCCGGTGGGGCTCTACCACAACAAGGGACCCGCCTACGGCCTGGAGCCGGGCTACAGTCCCACCGTCGATGCCTACACCTTCCTCTTCCCCAATCCCAACGTGCGGTGGGGGTTCAACGACCAAGGGCTGAAGAGCATCAGTATCAATGGCAAACCCGGCAACGAGATCTCGTTCCCCAACCCCGGGACGGTAACCGTGCGGCTTGAGTACAACGACGGGCGCCAGCGCACCATCGTCATCAGCCAGAAGCGGGAGGAATAGGGCGATTCCGTCCGCTGCGTGGGCGGGGGGGAGGCGGAACGAGGGGTCGCTACGAGTTTGCGAACATCGTGGCCCCGTCGTTCGTCAAGCGGTTGCCTTGCCCCGTGGCAGGGCTATGGTTGCAGGATTGCACTCTGTAGATACTCGGGGAGTTCCATCCCTACCATTCCCAGCAAGGAGACAGCGTCATGTCCCGTCCAGATTTTGCCGCGCTCGCCAACAAACAACGCGAGTTCGTCGCGTTCGACCAGCCCCTCCTGGGCCACACGCCGACCATCGCCCTCACGCCCTGCGTGGACGGGCGTACCGGTGCCTACGAGGACAACGTGGAGCGCACCTGGCGCATGGTCGAGAAGGTCTATGACCTGATCGATGCCAAGGTCCGCCTGCCCGGCAACCGCAAGATCCGCATGGTGGTCGCTCCCGAGATCGTCTACGGTCCCCGCAGCGGCGCGGTGGCCCAGCAGTACTATGCCACCCAGGGCGTGTGCGCGAATATCTGGATCAGCCGTTCCTGGTGCTATAGCGACGAGCTGATGAGCGCCTGCGCGGGCATTGGTTCCAGCGAGTGGCTCCAGGCCGCCTACGGCCTGAACCAGACCGACCGTCCCGGTGCCGTCTGGCTCAAGGCCTTCTGCGCTGCCATGGACGAGAAGAAGCGCCCCATCTTTAGCATCTACAATCCCGACCTGGAGGACGAGGAAGGCCCCATCTGCGACTATGTGGCCGAGCGCCTGGTCCGCTTCGCCCGTTGCGCCGCCACCGTCGGCGAGATGCGCGGCAAGAACTACCTGAGCGTCGGCTCGGTCTCCATGGGCATTATCGGTTCCGACGTGCGCCGCAACCTCATGCAGGACTACCTCGGCATGGGTTCGGTGAGCGTGGACATGGTCGCCCTCCAGGGCCGCATGAGCCGCGGCTTCTACGACAAGGACGAGGTCGACCGGGCCTTCGCCTTCTTCAAGGAGAAGTTCGAGATTGACTTCGGCGGCGGCGAGCGTCCCCAGCCCAACGCCGAGCTGCTCTATGACTGCTGCAAGATGGCCGTCATCGTCAAGGATCTAATGACCGGCAATCCGCGTCTGGCCGATGCCGCCGTGGGCGCCGCCCAGGGCTTCCGCGCCGACGTGGAATACGCCCAGGGCACCAACGCCATTGCGGCCGGTACCCAGGGCCAGCGCCAGTGGACGGACCTGTATCCGAACTTCGACTTGGTCGAGTCCATCCTCGGCAGCAGCTTCGACTGGGACGGTTTCGGCGACACCCGCGTGATCGCCACCGAGAACGACAGCAAGAACGGCATCGGCATGCTGATGGCCTACCTGCTCACTGGCGGCGTGCCCCAGATGTTCGCCGACATCCGCACCAACTGGACCCCCGAGTCCATCAAGAAAGCCACCGGCGTGGATGTCACGGGCGTCTGCCCCCGCGGCATCATCGACAAGCGCAACTCCGGCGCGGCCGCCCTCGACTACGCCGTCGACATCTTCAAGCTCGTCCCCGGCGGCAAGAAGATGAGCGTCCAGGAAGTCTGGAACGCCATCTGCGACAGCCCCAAGCTCCAGAAGAAGCTGATGGACGCCGCCTGCAAGGGCACCACCTACATCGGCGCGAACCTGACCTACTTCCCCGGCGACGGTCTCTCCAGCCACTACCGCACTGCCGGTGGCGTGCCCATGACCGCCTACCGTTTCAACGTGGTGGGCGACATGCTCACCGCCTCCGTGGTCGAAGGCGAGACGGTCGACCTCCCCAAGAAGGTCGCCGACCACATCAGCAAGGTCACCGATCCCACCTGGCCCGAGGGCTACTGGACGCCCTACGGCATGACCTCCTTCGAGTACATGAACAAGATCGGCCCGAACCACGATGCCAACAGCTTCGGTCTCATCGGTGCCGACTTCATCACCCTCTGTGCCATGCTCCGCATCCCCGTGGACATGCACAACGTGGACGCCAAGGACATCTTCCGCCCCACCATGTGGGACCGCTTCGGCGGCGATGACTTCCGCGCCTGCGCCTACCTCGGCCCGCTGTTCGGCTGAGCTCTAGCCTAGTTTCCACGCACCGGGCGTCCCTGGCAACGGGGACGCCCGGTTTGTTTTCGGGGAAGTGGACTCGGTGGACGGGGTGGACATGGTGGACAGGCCTGTCCACATCGTCCACCCAGTCCACTACGTCCACCCTCTTTGATTTGCACCATCCCTACGCTATGGTCGGTAGGCCAGAGACCCGGTCGGGTCGGCGCGGTGCGGCGAGGAGACGGGCATGAGGGCGAACCCAGCAACTCTGATCATCATCGCATGGGCTCTGCTGGCCATGCCGTGCAGGGCTGACCGCTCGGGGCCTCCGGACCTCGAACACTGGTCGGTGAACGAGCGCTTCGTGCTCAAGGTGACGTATCCGGATGGGAGTCTTGCTCTCTTCCGGGCGAAGTCCGAAACGGAACCGGAGAAGAAGCTTTGGGAGCGCCCGTATGTGGACGATCTGCCTCCGCACATGGCCTATGTGTCGGACGACGGCAAGCATGTGGTGATCCGTGACCTGTATGGGAGAATCGGCTGGGAGAAGGTCCTCATATTCCTGGGTCCAAAGGGCGAGACCCTGCAAAGCTATGAGCTCTGGGACCTGCTGACACTCCAGCAAATCCTGGAGACGAAGAGCTCAAGAGCGGGGTGTTGGTGGAGCATACCAGGCTGGTTCTCCTATATCCGAAATGATACCTGCTTTGCGTTCCTCACCCTCCATGGCTCCATCCAGTGCTTCGATGTCACGGACGGAAGCCGCATGGATCTCGATGAGAAGGGCATTGCCGAGATCCGCGACCTGGCCAAGGAGGCTGTTGCCGCGATGCTTGCTGGCAAGACACCGGCAGATACTGCCGAAGGCGAGGAGGAGCTGCTCGCGGACGAGCGAACCCGTCTCCGCAAAGCTGGCGCTACGCTAGCTGGAGCGCTGAAGGAGAAGGAGTTTATCCCCATACTCAAGGAGCTGCTCGGGGACCGGAGTGTCACCGCCCAGTGCAGCATCGGCGAAAGGGAGTCGTGCGACTACTACGGTGTGCAGGTTGCGGCCGCCAAAGCCCTGGGCAAACTGCTTGAGCCAGACGAGCTCGCTGCGTTGATCGAGCCGCTGCTCGCCGACTCCACGTATGCCGTGCGCGAGGACCTGCTCGACGCAATCCTGGCGTACGATGGTGGGTACTATGGTCGACATGACTCGCCGAATTCCGCATGCCTCCTCGCGATCTGGCATCGCCTCGCCGAGCACCCGGTGGAGGATGTCCGCCAGTATGCCGTCCGGGCCTTGGCGGCCAGGGAGAGCGCCGAGTATATGCTGGCCCATCCCGAGCTGCTCGACCATGCCGATGAGCGGGTCCGCTGCCGCTGCGTCCAGGAGCTTGCGAGAAGCGGAGACAAGCGCGCCATTCCCCTGTTGCGCAAAGCGCTCCACGATGAGTTCTCGCCCACGCGGTCAGCGGCGTTCTGCGGACTGATCAAGTGCAATCCGCCCGACACCGACAAGCTCCTGCACGATGGGCTCAAGGATGGGAATCTGCGTCTTGACGCCATGGCCGAACTCGTCAGGCGCGGGGACAAGGAAGCCATCGACATGTTGTGCCGGAATCTGGCCGTGCTCAAGGACCACACCCATGACCGCGAGGGCTGGGGGACGCAAGAGATGGCTGCTAGCGATATGTGCAGACTGGTTGCAGAGCTACGGATCAAGGAGGCCGAGCCAGCTCTCCGCCAGGCTGTGTTGAACGACTGTGACAGAATCCAGTGCTCCGTTGCAGGCGCTCTTGCCGCCCTTGACGACGAGGACGCACTGCTCCGACTTCGGGAGTTCGCAGCCCGGGGCGACGCCCTCAGCAGAGCGGCATCCATCGGTATGCTTGCCATTGTTGGCGACAAGGAATCCCTGCCCCTGCTGCGCAAGGCGCTCGATGATCGCGAACCGATGGTCCGCAGAGCGGCCCAAGAGGCGATCGAGCAGATCGAGTCGCGGCAGAGGTAGTCTGTCCCCTGGTTTGCCACGGGGGCAGCGTCCCGCAACCGGTCTTGGCACAAGCAGAGGGGTCATGACAAGGCTAGCTTCGCCGGAGCTGGCCGATGCCCGCTGTTCGGCTGAGCTCTGGCCTTGCTCCCACGCACCGGGCGTCCCTGGCAACGGGGACGCCCGGTTTGTTTCCGAGGCCACCGGCCAGTCCTGTCCACATCGTCCACCCAGTCCACTACGTCCACCCT
>QKCY01000073.1 GCA_003245525.1 Victivallales bacterium
ATCGGAAAGGGGCGCGGGCCGTTCCCGTTCGCGGTCCCGGCTTCCGCCTCTGCCTTGTCCGGCACGATCCAGAGGACCGCCGGACGAAGCCTGGGCTACGAACAGATCGCCTGCATGTCAAAGGAATCTGTGAACTGCCATGAGAGGCATCGTGGTCTGGTTGCAGCCCCATTCCGGTCGGGACGGGGCTGCCGATGCGTCATGACTAGGGGGCCGAGGGAGCTTTGGGCCCATCCGGAGGAGGCTCGGAAGCCGAGGGGGACGCGGTCTCCGCCGACTTGTCGTCTGGCTTCGCCGGGGCTTCGGCCTTGGGGTCAGCCGCTGGCGGCTCGGCCGTCTTCGTCTCCGGGGCGGGTGCCGCTTCCTTGGTTTCCTCCGGCTTCTTCTCGGTAGCGGCGTCCGCTGCCGGTTCGGTCGGCTTCGGTTCTGCGGTCTTCGTCTCGGTCCCGGCGGCCTCCTCCTTGCCCTCTTCGCTTTTGTCCGAGTCGGCGGCAGCGTCGTCGGTGGTGGCCTGCTTCACGGTCCCGCCGCGCTTCGTCCCCGTCTTGCCGGGTTTCTTGGGTGGCGGAATGACCGGCCGTGCGGCGGGCGCATCCCCGTTGGTGTTGGCCCGGCCGACCAGGCTGCTCTTGACGAAGAAGTTGAAGAGCTGCTCGATGGCTTTGCGGAGTTTCCGGTAGATCATGAAGGTCCACCAGCCCACGACCGCCGTGAGCACCAGCAGGACCGATCCCCAGACCTTGGAACTCGCCAGCAGAATCCCGGCGCTCAGCAGGCCGAGCGGGGCCAGCAGCCCGATGGCGATGAAGGCCATCAGTTGGTTGTGGTGGGCGTCGCTGGCGGCCGACCAGGCGGTCTTCTTGGCCTCGTCGTCCTGCTTCAGGCGTTTGTCCTGGCTTTGCTGGAGCTTCTCCAGTTCGCGCTTGGCGGATTGCTCGGCCTTGAGGGCTTCCTCCAGCTTGCCTTGCAGTTCGGCGGCAGCGGCATCGGGAACTGCGGGGGCGGGGGCTTCGGCGGCTGGCGCCTCGGCGGCCTGCTTCTCGCTTCCGGCGGCGGCCAGTTGGTCGCGCTGGACCTTGAGCTTCTCGGCGACTTCGCGGAGAGTCTTCTCCTTGTCGGCGAGTTCCTGGGTGCGTTTCTCGTTCTCGGCCCGCAGTTCCTCGGCGCGCTTCTCGGCTGCTTCGCGGAGTTCCGTGGCCTGTTTCTCGGCGGCCTGCTTCTCCTCCTCGATCTTGGTCTTCTCGCCCTTCAGTTTGTCGATGGCGGTGCGCAGGCGCTCTTCGCTGGCCTGCTTCTCGGCCTCCATCTTCTCGCGGGCTTCCTTGGCTTCGGCGTCGAGCTTGTCGAGCTCGGTCTTGCGGGTTTTGACCTTCTCGACGGCGGTGCGGAGGGTTTCCTCTGCCTCCTCGGCCTTGCGGGTGCGCTCCAGCAGAGCGGTCTCCTGAGCCGCAAGCTCGCCGTTCTTGGCCTTGAGTTTCTCGGCCGCCTCGCGGAGTTTCTTCTCGCGGGCCTCGTTCTCGGTCGTGGCCTTGGCGAGGTCCTCCTGGGCCTTGGCGAGATCCTCGCGGGCTTTGCCGATGAGTTCCTCGATCTGCTGCTGGGCGGCGACCGCGGCCTCCTCCTTCGCCTTGACCAGGATCGCTTCGGCGGCCTGTTCCGCTTCCTTCTTCCGACTGGCGCGGATGCCCTCGATCTGGACGTTGAGGTCGGCCTGGAGCTCGGCCAGGTGGGTTTCGGCCCGCTTCTTGGCCTCCTGCTCGGCCTCGGCGATGAGGTCGCGCCGCTTGCGCTCCGCCTCCAGTTCGGCGCGCTCGACTTTCAGACGAGCGGCTTCCTCTGCCTGCTCCAGACGTTTGGCATAGAGCGCCTCCATCTGGGCCACCAGTTCGGTGCTCGGCAGCGCCGCCGTGGGCACGGACTGCGTCTCGGCGGTATCCGGTTCCGCCGGGGCGGGAGCCGGGGCGGCGGGTGGGGCCGTCCGCCGGGTGCTGAGGCTCCCCACGGGACGGGCAACCTTCAGCCCCTTGAAGGCGGGTGGGCTGTCCGGAATCGCGGGATTGGCCGCTTTGTGGGGCGGGGCGGAGGCGCGTCGGGCCTTGTCCTGGGCAACGAGTGATCCGTTGCACTCGGGACACCTCAAGTCGTCGCGGTATTCGTCTGCGTCCCAATTGCGCCCGCATGCCGAACACACATAATTCACGGCCATGGTATCACGCCTCTTATCGTGGAAGAAACCGCTGCCGGGCTGCCGCCTGAGGCAGCCCGACTGACGAACTCCTGTTTGCTATACCACTTTGGCGATGGAGAAGCGGCAAGGCAAGTCGTTGACCAGCAATTCCGTGCCGCCACCCACGTCGCCGAGGGTCAATTCCACCGCCAGAATCTCATTCCGGATGAAATCGCCATGGTGCAGGACGGCCGCTTCCGCTTCCGCCGGGAGTTGGCAGACAACCCGGATGCGATCGTCCACCTCCAGGCCGGCGTCCTTGCGGAGCCCCTGGAGTTTGCTCACCAGTTCGCGGGCCCAGCCCTCGCGGAGCAGGGCTTCGTCGAGGGTGGTGTCGAGGGCGACGGTGATCGCGCCTTCGTTGGCGACGGTGAGCCCTTCGCGCTCCTCGCGCTGGACCAGGATGTCCTCTTCGCTGATCGCCACCGGCGGCTCGCCGTCGGCGAGATCCAGTTCGAGCGTGGCACCGTCGCGCAGTTGGGCGATGGCCTTGCCGTCGAGCTTGGCAATAGCCGGGGCGGCCCCGCGCATGCGCTTGCCGAGCTTCGGCCCCAGGCGCTTGAGGTTGGGCTTGGCGCTGAGATGCACCAGCTCCTCCTCGTCCGCCCGGACCAGGACGTCCTTGACGTTCAGTTCGTCGGCAATGATCTCCGTCATCTCCGCGAGGTTGGCGCGCACCGTAGCGGAATGGGATACCACCACGCATGCGCGCAAGGGTTGGCGGACCCGCAACTTGGTCTGCTTGCGCAGGTTGCGCCCCAGCGAGACGGCCTGCATGGTGTTGGCCATGCGCTCGCTGAGCGCCTCGTCCAGCAACTCGGCCTGGACGGTGGGGAAGTCGCAGAGGTGGACCGATTCCGGCATGGCGCCGGTGCGCAGGTTGCGGTAGATCTCTTCGGTGACGAAGGGGATGAAGGGGGCCGCCAACTTGGTGAAGGTGAGCAGCACGTGGTAGAGCGTGGCGTAGGCCTCCGCCTTGTCGCTGTCGTCCTCGCTTTTCCAGAACCGGCGGCGGCTGCGGCGGATGTACCAGTTGGTGAGTTCCTCGATGAAGCCGCCAAAGCGCAGGGCGGCCCGCTGGAGATCGTAGCCGTCCAGACTGGCGCGCATGTCCGCCGTCGCCTCCTGCAGGCGGGAGAGAATCCAGCGGTCAAGGACATTGGCAGGCTTGGCCGGAGCCCCGTCGCCGGCCGGTTC
The DNA here is from genome assembly GCA_003245525.1 of Victivallales bacterium. GTDB lineage: Bacteria > Verrucomicrobiota > Lentisphaeria > Oligosphaerales > Lenti-02 > Lenti-02. The sequence continues at coordinate 3,425 of QKCY01000073.1, forward strand.
CCAGCCATCGACCCGCGCGTAGGTGACGAAGAAGCTGTAGGCGTTCCACAGGGGGATGATGATCGTGCGCATGGCCTCGCGCACCGCCGTCTCGCTGAAGCAGAGATCCTCGGCCCGCACGACCGGCGAGGACAGCAGGCAGAGGCGCAGGGCGTCCGCGCCATAGGCGTTCATCACGTTCATGGGGTCGGGATAGTTCTTGAGGCGCTTCGACATCTTCTTGCCGTCCTCGGCGAGAACGAGGCCGTTGACCACCACGTTGGTGAAGGCCGGCTTGTCGAAGAGGATGGTGCCCAGCACGGTCAGGGTATAGAACCACCCGCGGGTTTGGTCCAGACCCTCGGCGATGAAGTCGGCGGGGAAGGTGCTCTCCACCAACGCCTTGTGCTCGAAGGGGTAGTGGTGCTGGGCGTAGGGCATGGAGCCGGACTCGAACCAGCAGTCGAGCACCTCGGGCGTCCGCCGGTAGGTCTTGCCGTCGCGGTGGATCTCGATGAGGTCGATGAAGTGCTTGTGCAGGTCGGTCACGGTCTGGCCGGAGAGGGCCTCCAGTTCGGCGATGGAGCCGACGCAGATCATGTCCGAGGAATCCTCGACATTGACCCAGACGGGCAGGCAGGAACCCCAGAAGCGGTTGCGGCTGATGTTCCAGTCCTTGGCCTCGGCCAGCCAGTTGGCGAAGCGCCGCTCGCCCACGTACTCGGGCATCCAGCGGACTTGGCTGTTGCTGGCCAGCAGGCGTTCGTGGAGGTCTTCGACGCGGACGTACCAGGCATCGATGGCCCGGTAGATGAGGGGCGTGTCGGTGCGTTCGCAGAAGGGGTAGCTATGGACGATGGTGGACTGGTGGACGAGCTTCTTGCGGTCCTTCAGCCAGCGGATGATCTGCTTGTCCGCCTCCTTGCAGTGCTGCCCGGCGAAGTCGGGCACGCGGGCGGTGAAGCAGGCGTCCTCGTCCAGGGGATCGACCAGCTCGATGCCCGCCTCGCGGCAGACCCGGTAGTCGTCCTCGCCGTAGGCCGGGGCCATGTGGACGATACCGGTACCGTCGGTGGTGGTGACGAAGGCGTCCTGCAGCACGCGGAAGGCGTTGGGCTGGTCGGCAAAGTAGGGGAAGAGGGGTTCGTAGGCGGTTCCCGCGAGGTCCCGCCCCTTCAGTTCGGCCAGAACGGTGTACTCGTCGGCCTGCCGGTAGTAGGCTTCCAGCCGCGCCTTGGCCAGGATATAGACGTCGCCGCTCGCGCTGTCGCGCACGGCCACGTAGTCGATCTCCGGCCCCGCGCAAAGGGCGAGGTTCTCGGGCAACGTCCAGGGGGTGGTGGTCCAGGCCAGGACGAAGAGGTCGGCGTCGGCCGGGAGGCCGGGGAGGGCGGAGGTGACGCGGAACCGGACGGTGATCGCGGGGTCCTGCACGTCCTGGTAGTTGCGGTTGGCCTCGAAGTTGGAGAGGGGCGTGTTCAGCTTCCAGCTATAGGGCATGATCCGGTGCGCGCGGTAGACGCGCCCTTTCTCCCAGAGCTGCTTGAACACCCACCAGATGGTCTCCATGAAGGTGGTGTCCATGGTCTTGTAGCCATGGTCGAAGTCCACCCAACGGCCCATGCGGCTCACCGTCTTGCGCCATTCGTTGACGTAGGTGAGCACCATGGAGCGGCATTTCTCGTTGAAGACATCGACGCCCAGCTCCTTGATGGCAGGGGCGCCCGAGACGCCGAGGGCGTCCTGGGCGAGGGCTTCGATGGGCAGGCCGTGGCAGTCCCACCCGAACACCCGCTCGACCTGTTTGCCGCACATGGTCTGGTAGCGCGGCACCACGTCCTTGATGGTGCCGGCGAGAAGATGCCCGTAGTGGGGCAGGCCGGTGGCGAAGGGAGGGCCGTCGTAGAACACAAAGTGCTCCTGGTCGGCCCGTTGGGCGACGGACTTCGCGAAGATGGCGGCGCTCTCCCAGAAGGAGAGGATATCGGTTTCCATCCGGGCGAAGTCGACTTGGCTGGGAACGGGGGTAAACATGGTAGTCTTGGTCATCCTCAACAACAACAGCGCCGCTGGCCGCGGAACGGAGGCAGGGGCGCAATGATCGGCATGCGGAAACTAGGCGTGCTCGCAGCTCTCGATGAGGGCATAGCGTATCCGGATACGCTGCCGGTCGCCGCTGGGAGTCTCGATCTCGATGACGAGAACCTCGTCCAGGCAGTCGGCGATGTGGAGCGCGCAGACATTCTGGTTGTTGTAGCTAATCAACCAGGGGCCAGTGAGCTGCCCGGTCTCGTTGCGCGCGATCTTCTTGAAGTAGTCGCGGTCGAACGAGACGGGTCCAGCTTCGGCCCCGTCGTCCTCGTCGCCAGTGGAACGGCCCATCACCTGGGCGAGGCGTTCGCGTTCGGCCTCTTCGGCCTTGGCGGCCTCTTCCTGCTCGATCCGGGCCCGCTCGCGCTCCTTGGCGCCCCTGAGGTCCAGCGTGAACATGATGACGGCCGGATAGACGATCGGCGCCACCAGCCCGATGAGCACGTGCAGCCACATGTTGTGCTTGCGGCTGGCGGCAATGGAGCCGGCCCAGAAGCCGGACCCCATGCAGATGGTCAACAGCAGGAGCATGCCGACCGTGGTCATCGGATCAAGCGAGATGCCGGCCCCAGCCGTTTCGCCCGCGAAGAACTGGGTCTTCTGGACCAGCCAGTTGAACGCCAGAATGGTATACTGGATGGCTTGATAGAGCATCGCGCACTTCCGCTCCTGAGGACGCCCGGACCGCTACCCGTTACCCGCGAGGAACCGCCTGACGCGGGAATAGGCCCAGATAAGATAGCCGAGAAATGCCAAAACGAATAGTGTCGCGAAATCGAGCAGCCGCGGTGCCGCCAGATGGTAGACGGTGGTCACGATCATCGGCACCACGCTGCAATGGAGATTCACGCAGAGCGTCACCTTTCCCTCCTGCGGATCCCGCGAGCGGCGGAGCAGGATCGGGAGGATGGTGAACATGGCGAGAAAAGCCAGGTAGATGCTGCCGACCAGCACGAGATAGCCGATGCCCACAACGACCGGCATCTTCGGGCGCAGCCATTTCCGGGCCGCGGTGCTGAACTGGTTGCCGGGCAGCACGGAGCCCGGGGGGAAACGCTCCTTCCAGTTCAGCGCCTCCTGGTCGCTCGCGGCGCTGAAGATCGGCCAGGACATCCGCCCGGTCGAGACGGTCCAGAAGCGGATCTCGCGCGGCGAGATCCAGAGGCCGGCGCCGTCCTCCTCGTCGAGCGTCTTGACGAAGGCATCGAAGGAGAAGGTGACGTCGGCAGGGAGGAAATCGATCCGGTAGCCGTCGTGGCGCAGGATCGGCGGGGCGTCGGGCTTCCGGTCCCAGGCCAGGGAGCCGTCGTCGGTCCGGCGGAGTTCGCCCATCTGGTAGCCCAGCCACTCCACGGGCTCCATGGCTTGGTTGAGGGCGACTGGAGAACGCCCGATTCCGAGCGCCCCGCAGCAGGCGAGGATCACCAGGGCGGCCAGCAGAGCGGCCCGCCGCACGATGGGGTGCTGGCGATCCGCAAGGAGCACGATGTGGGGAAACAGGAAGAGCGCCAGCAGCGTCTCCCCCAGCGACAAGGGCTTCATGCCGAAGACCAGGAACTTGCCGTTGGCGGACGGTGGCAGGGGGGGCGGTTTGGGGTTGCCGGGGGCATCCACGTCGGGACTCTCCGTCTGCGACCGGCTAGCGCCGACCCTTGGACAGGCGCTTCTTCGCCTGGCGCTCCAGGATGCGCAGATCCTCGGCGATTTCCGCCCGATCCTCCTCATCCATACGATCCACGAACATGATGCCGTCCAGATGGTCGAGCTCGTGCTGCAGGCAACGGCCCAGCAGGCCGCCGCACTCGATCTCCACGACCTCGCCGTCCAGCAGCTGGGTCTTCAGGCGCACGGTCACGGGACGCACCACGTCGCCGGAAAGTTCCGGAATGCTGAGGCAGGCCTCGTGGTATACCGAGGTCGCGGCCGAGACGCCGGTGATCTCCGGGTTGACGAGAACCAGCGGCATCCGCGGTTCGAGGAGAAGCTCGCCCGGCGAGGCGTTGGGGGGAGGCGGCTCGTCGCTGCTGGTATCGATGACCACCAGGCGCAGGCTCACTCCGACCTGAGGCGCGGCCAGACCGATACCCCGCGTTTCGTTCTCGTACATCGTCGTGGTCATCTTCTCCGCCAGTTCGCGGATCTCTTCGGTGACCTCGGTGATGGGGATGGCCTTCTCCCGAAGGACCGGCTCGCCGTAGGTGGCGATACGGAGAAGACGGGAGTCGCGGCCAAGCCGGCTGAGCAAGCCCATGGTTCGCATTCCAGCAAGAAGGTGTCAAGAAGGAACGGCAGGCCTGGCCAGCCATTCCGGCGAGCAAATCACTGTAGGTCGGAATCGGGCCAAGACAAGCCGCAACGGGCGAACTCGTCCGCCTACAGCGGTGGCGGCAACACCGCGCAGGACACGCGGTCGGCGAGCCCGGTTCCCGGCGATTCGTCTGGCGAGGGACGGTCGTGGCTAGACGATGACGTTCTTGGTGACGGCGTCGAAGACGTGGGCCTTGTCGATCATCACCGCGATCTGGAGCTGGTCGCCCACGCTGCACCGGCGGTGGGAATCGACCCGCGCGATGAAGTCGTTGTGCCCGGTGTTGAGGTAGAGGTAGGTCTCGGAACCCATGGGCTCGATCACCTCGACGTTCGCGGCCATCTTGGGGACGTCGGGGGTGGCTTCCGCCGTGGGCGAGCCCACGTGCTCGGGGCGCACGCCGAAGATCACCTTCTGGTCGGTATAGGGGGCGAGCTTCTCGCGCCAGGCCGACGGCGCCTCGATGGCGAACGTCTCTTCCTTGAGGATGAGCTTCCCTTCCTGCTGGACGACGACCACATCGAAGAAGTTCATCGGCGGGGTGCCGATAAAGCCCGCGACGAAGGTGTTGGCAGGGTTGTCGTAGAGCTGGGTGGGGGCGTCCACCTGTTGGATGAAACCATCCTTCATGACCACAATGCGGTCGCCCATGGTCATGGCCTCGACCTGGTCGTGGGTCACGTAGATCATCGTCGTCTCGAGGCGGGTATGCAGACGGCTGATCTCGGTGCGCATCTGCACGCGCATCTTGGCGTCCAGGTTCGAGAGGGGCTCGTCGAAGAGGAACACGGCGGGCTTGCGGACGATGGCGCGGCCCACGGCCACGCGCTGGCGCTGGCCACCGGAGAGGGCTTTGGGACGGCGCTCGAGCAGTTCGTTGATGCCGAGAATCTCGCTGGCCTCGCGCACCCGCTGGTCGATCTCGGCCTTCTTGAACTTCCGCAGCTTGAGCCCGAAGGCCATGTTGTCGTACACAGTCATGTGCGGATAGAGCGCGTAGTTCTGGAAGACCATGGCGATGTCCCGGTCCTTCGGGGGGACGTCGTTGACCACCCGGTCGCCGATGCGGACCGTGCCTTCGGTGATCTCCTCGAGCCCGGCGACCATGCGCAGGGTGGTGGACTTACCGCAACCCGAGGGCCCGACCATGACGACGAACTCGCCGTTGTCGATTTCCAGGTTGAAATTCTCGACGGCCCGGACATTGCCGGGATAGATTTTGCCTACGCCCTCAAGGGTGACCCGTGCCATGATTCTGCAACTCCTGAACCGGTAAAACGGAGGGGGGATGTGAGCCGTCAAGACCGATGAATGGTGTCGCACTATAGCAAATCATCGGGCTTTCACAAGGTCTGGGTCAAATCCGCCTGCATTCCGTTGCGTTGCGGAAACGGAGGGGGATGTCAGGTGGTGTCAGGATAGTCTGCATGCGTCCCAGTTGGTCAAGGTTCCGTTGGCTGCACGCCCGCCGCCGTCGTTGGCTGGCGGGGGGCTTGTTGCTGGCGGGGTTGGCCGGGTTTGGGTGCTGGCGCTGGCTGGGGTGCTGGCGGGACGAGTGGGTACGGGATGTGTCGCGCTCGACCGTGTTCCAGGACCGCGACGGGAATGTGTTGCTGGCCTGCCTGGGGCGGGACGAGCGCTGGCGGCTCCCGGTGCCGTTGGGCCAGGTGTCTCCGCTCCTGGTGGACGCCCTGGTGGCGGTCGAGGACCAGCATTTCTCCACCCACGGCGGGGTGGACTGGTCGGCTGTCGTACGGGCCGGGCGCAGCAATCTGGCCTCGGGCCGGGTGGTGTCGGGGGCCTCCACCATCACCATGCAGGTGGTGCGTCTGGCGCGGCCCGGCGCGCGGGGCTGGTCTGGCAAGCTGGTTCAGGCGGGCCGCGCCTGGGACCTGGAACGGCAGCACGGCAAGGACTGGATCATGGAGCAGTACCTGAACCTGCTGCCCTTCGGCGGGAACCTGGTGGGCGTGGAGGCCGCCGCCCAGTGCTATCTGGGCAAGCACGCGAACGACCTCACCTTGGCCGAGGCGGCCTTGCTGGCCGGTCTGCCCCAGCGCCCCAACCACTTTCGTCCCGACCGTCATCCCGAGGCGGCGATGGAGCGGCGGTCCCGGGTTCTGGAGCGGATGGTGGCCGAGGGCATGATCTCCGCCGCGGAAGCTGGTCAGGCGGCGGGGCAGGCCTTGCCGGTGGTGGCGCGGACGGCGGGAAGCCGGCTCGGGATCGAGCCGCGCGAGCCGCAGTACTGCCAGTTGGCCAGTCGCGAAGAAGGGCCGCGCGGGACGGTGCGCACCGCCCTGGACAGCCGTCTGCAAGAGCAGGTGCTGGCTGCCCTGCAAGCTGGCGTGGACCGGGTCCCGGAGGTCGTGGATGGGGCGGCTGTGGTCCTGGCCGTGCCAACGGGCGAGGTGCTGGCGCTGGTGGGCACTCTGGACTATGGGCGGCCTGGCGACGGGCAGGTGAACGCGGCCACGGCCCCCCGTTCGCCCGGTTCGGCGCTGAAGCCGTTTCTCTACGCAGTGGCGCTGGGCGGGGGGCGAATGGTTCCCGACACGGTGCTCTCGGATGCGCCTCTGGCGTTGCCGGACTACCGCCCCGGCAACTTCGACCAGCGGTTCCGGGGACCGGTCGCCATGGGCGATGCCTTGCGGGACTCGCTGAACACCCCGGCCGTGCGGACCTTGCAGGCGACCGGCGTGGCTCCGGTCCTGGATCTCCTGCACGCCTCTGGCATAGCCAGCCTGCGCCGTTCGGCGGAGGAGTACGGGCTCGCCTTGGCGCTGGGCGGCGGGGAGGTCTCGCCGCTGGAACTGGCGGCGGCCTACGCCACGCTGGCCCGCGGCGGGGAGTTCCTGCCTCCCCGTTTCCGGTTGGACAGTACCCGCCAACCGGTGCCGCGGCGGGTTCTTCCCGCTGGCGTCGCGTCCCTGCTGTCCGACGTGCTCTCGGAGCGGGCTCTGCCGGGTCTGCCGCCCCGTTGGGTGGCCTGGAAGACGGGGACCTCGAACGGCTTGCGCGACGCCTGGTGCGTGGCCTACAACCCCGAGGTGGTGCTGGCGGTCTGGCTGGGCAACAAATCGGGGGCACCGTCCCCCGGTCTGGTCGGGACCCAGGCCGCCGTGCCGGTGGTGGCGGACATCCTCCAACGCCGGTTTGCCGACCATGCGCCGTTGCCCCCGGACACCACCACCGGCACCGCCATGGTCGCCCTCTGCGCCGACACGGGGCTCCGGGCCGTACCCGTTTGCCCGCGGCAGCGGCAAGGCCGTGCCGTGGCGGGGATTCCGCTGCTTGCCTGCGAAGGCGCGCCGGAGGCAGGTCTGGCGATTCTCAGCCCCCGGCCGGGAGTCTATCGGGTCGACGGGACCGGGGTGGTGCAACTGCCTCTGACCAGTACGGGGAGCTCGGGGATCGTCTGGTTTGTGGACGGAGTCTGGGTGGAGGATCCCGCTCGGGGGCAACGCTTCGCGCCCGGGCACCACGTGGTGCGGTGCGTGACCGGCGACGGTCGGCTGGCGGCCACGGCGAACCTGGAGGTGCAGGCGGCGAACTAGCGACCCTCCCTGTCCCCACAGCAGATGGCATATCCAGGCACGGTGCCGCGGAGTCCGTAGGGTCGTGTTGGATGGGACTGCGCCAGCCCTTCGGAAGGCCGTTCTCCAAAGGTAAAGAGACTGTAAATTCCGCGGCCTCTACTTGACAACACTGGCCCAGGGGCAAAATTCTAGCCGTGTGTTGGGGAGTCCTTTCCAGAATTCCTGGTCATCGTCGGGAGCCGGAAGAGACAACCTGATTTGGGTGTCCACAAGAAGAGACGGGCTGGCTGGGCAGCGGGTACCTGCCTTGGCCAGACATGGCTGGGCTTGCGGGACGCTGGTTCATCCTGGCGCTCCTCTGGGTTCGGCCATTCGGCTACAGGCTGTTACGCAATTGCGGGCCGAGTCATGCTTCTGCGGTCTTCGGGATAGGGGCGTGAATCCATGGCGGTCATGCGGGGAGAGAATGCAACCCCGGTTCTAGTGGGCGGACACCATTCCGCGCATCTGCCCGTCCATCGCCTCGCCATTTCCCACGCCACGGCCAGCCAGAGACCGCCCGGCAGGCCGCTGCCGTCGTGCCTCCTTCCGGGACTCCCCGCCGTTCCGGCATCCGCCGCCTGCCGCCGTTGCGCCCTCCCTCCCGCTCCGCCATTCCCGTGTCACTCCAACGAGAGCACGCTCCTATGAAGACCTTTCTGCTCCGCCTGTCCCTCTGCCTGGTTGCCGTCTGTGGGGTCGCGAACGCCGCCGACACTGTCGTCGCGATTGGTACGGGGACCACGACGTCCAACCACCCCCTCTACACCCTTACCCTCGACTCCCGGTCCCAGGCCCTCTATCTGGCCAGCGAGATCGGTACCGGCGGGACAATCTGGTCGCTGAGTCTGAACGTCGCGCTCATTCCCCCGGAAGCCATGACCAACTGGACGATCCGGATGAAACACACGGACCTGACCTCCTTCCCCGCTGTCGCTTTCGAGGATGCGGGCTGGACCACGGTGTATTCCCAGGCGACCGAACCGGCAGGCGTGGCGGGCTGGCGCACCTACCGATTCACGACCCCCTTCGTATACGACGGCACGAGCAACCTGCTCATTGACTTCAGCCACCGCGGCAGCAGTTCCCCCGAGACGGCATCGGCACTCTGCTATACTTCGGACGTTGGGGCGAACCGCTTCTGCTACGCCGACAGCAACGGCAGTGCCGGCGACCCGCTCACCTGGTCGGGGACAGGTCCCTTCGTCAACCATGTCGGCACGGCCGTCCCGAATATCCGGCTGGATTTCGCGGATACCCCGGCGCCCGTCGGTACCGCGATCGAGGCCGTGGTCGGCACGGTGGATGCCCTCGGCGGGATGGTGATTCCCATGTACGGCGCCTTCCATGACACCCGGACGCAGGTCATCTACCTGGCCGACGAGATCGGGACTGGCGGGCGGATCACGGCCCTCAGTCTGAACGTTCGGGGCGCGTCCGGAGACACGATGAGCAAGTGGACAATCCGCCTGAAGCACACCACCCAGTCGTCCTACAGCGCGCCCAGTTTCGATGATGAAGGCTGGACCACTGTCTACCAAGCGGACGAGTTGGTGGATGCCGCCGACTGGCACGCCTTCGCGTTCACCACCCCGTTCGAGTACGACGGCACGAGCAACCTGCTGGTTGACTTCAGCATCAACGGCACGAGCACCACAGGCGGCAATACGTGCTGCTATACCGAGCTGACCGAGAATCGCATGTCCTACGGCACGAGCAACAGTACGGCTGGCGACCCGCTGACCTGGACAACCGGGAGCCCAACCAACAGCGCGGTAATGGGTGGCTTTGCCAGCGTCAAGCTGACCTTCTTGGTGGGAACTTCCGGTGCCCCTGCGCCGACCATCGCCGCGATCACTCCCGCGACGGGCGCGAACACTGGATCGGTGAGCATCACCAATCTGTCCGGCACCGGGTTCCTGGATGGAGCCAGAGTCAAACTGGTCAGGACCGGCGAGACTGCCATCGTCGCGACCGGGGTCACGGTGGTCTCCGGCACAGAGATCAGGTGCGCGTTCGATCTGACCGATGCCGAACCCGGCGCCTGGGATGTGGTGCTGACCAATTCGGACTGGCAGCGGGTGACGCTCCCTGGCGGCTTCACCGTGACCGGTCCGGCACCGACGGTCACCTCCATCAGCCCAGTCACGGGGACGACCGCCGGCACGGTGGCGATCAGCAACCTGGCCGGCACGGGCTTCCAGCAGGGGGCGACGGTGAGACTGAGGAAGACCGACGAGGGCGACATCGTCGCGGCCGGTGTGACGGTCATCTCCCGCACCCAGATCGCTTGCACCCTCAACCTCGTCGGTGCCGCGAATGGGGACTGGGACGTGGTGGTGACCAACCCCGATGCCAAGTCTGCCACGCTGGCCGGTGGTTTCTCGGTGACTGACGAAGCCGCTGTGGCCGATGTGGTGATCGGCACGGGAACCGGTCTGGTCAACTTTCCCATGTACACCAGTTCGGAGGTCTTCCGGACGCAGATGATCTGCCTGGCCGGTGAGGTCGGGACGAGCGGCCGGATCAACTCGCTAGCCCTGAAAGTCGTGTATGTGCCTGCCGCTGGTGTTGCCATGACCGACTGGACGATCCGGATGAAGCACACCGAGCAAAGCAGCTATACCACCAACGGCTTCGAGGCCACGGGCTGGACCACCGTCTACCACGCCAATGAGACCGTCGGGGCCACCGGTTGGTGCACATTCACGTTCTCGACGCCTTTCGACTACAATGGCACCAGCAATCTGATGGTCGACTTCAGTTTCCGCAACGAGGTCGCCGCAACGGGCGGCTCCTGCGCCAGGACCGCGCTGACCGAATACCGCGTGCGTTACGGTTCCGCCGCGTACGAGGACGGCGACCCACTCTCCTGGTCGGACACGAGTGGTTCCAACACGCTGTATTTCCCGAACCTCAGACTGGCGGTCGTACCGGGCGCGCCAGCGCCGACCGTCACGGCCATCACGCCGCACATGGGCGAGAACACCGGATCGCTGAGCATCCGCGACTTGGTCGGCACCGGCTTCCTGCCCGGGGCCAGTGTGAGGTTGGTCAAGGCGGGCCAGGGCGACATCGTTGCGGACGACGTCGCTCTGGGGTCGACCACCCAGATTACCTGCGCTTTCGACCTGACCGGGGCGACAGCCGGAGACTGGGACGTGGTGGTGACCAACGCCGACGGCAAGTCCGGCTCCCTCGCCGCCGGTTTCAGTGTGACCGACAGGGCGATCCCGACGATCACATGGCCGTTGCCCGCTTCGGTCGCCTACGGGACTGCCCTGTCCGCCATCGAGCTGAACGCGACGGCGGATACGGCAGGGACATTCGCCTACGATCCCGCCCCTGGTACCGTCCTGCATGCGGGCACCCACACGCTGACTGCAACGTTCACCCCGACCGACACGGCTAACTGGGTGACGGTGACGGGGCAGGTCCAACTGACGGTGGTCAAGGCGACCCTCCTGGCCACGGCAGAAGACGCTGCGCGCTCCTACGGCGAGGCGAATCCCGGGTTCACGGTGACCTGCACCGGGTTCGTGAATGGTGATACGGACCTGGTGATCGACACGCCCCCCACGGGCAGTTCCACCGCGACCGCAGACAGCAACGTCGGCGACTATGCCATCACGGCGGCGGGCGGAGCGGACAGCGACTATGCGTTCGACTATGCCGACGGTACGCTCACCGTGACCAAGGCCGGACTGACGGTGAAGGCGGATGATGCGAGCCGTTCGGCGGGCCAGGCGAATCCCGCCTTCACCTGCACCCCGACAGGCCTGGTCGGAGCCGACACGCTGGCTTCCATCGGGTTGACGGTTGCCTATGCATGCAGCGCCGACTCGGCAAGCGAGCCGGGCACGTACGCAATCACCCCCTCGGGTGCCGCGACGACGGCGAACTATACGGTGACCTATGTCCCGGGGGTCCTGACGGTTCTGTTCCCGGCGCCGGAGGTGATGTCGATCGATCCCGAACGGGGTGCCAACAATGCTACCGTGGACATCGGCAATCTGGCGGGCGCGAATTTCCAGGATGGGGCGAGCGTGAAGCTGGTCATGGACGGGCAGGCGGATATTGACGCGGACGAAGTCGTGGTCTGGTCCGCCACCCAGATCGCCTGCACGTTCGACCTTGCCGGGGCTGCACCGGGGGACTGGGATGTGGTGGTGACCAATCCCGATTCCCGGTCCGGCACGCTCGTCCGGGGTTTCCGGGTGGCCGCCGCGGTGTTCTTCGAGGAGACCTTCCCCACCTCGACGTTCGACTATGTCACCAACTGGAGCTATCCGGCCTACAACGCAACCGTGGTCAATTGGCCCTACAGCTCGTCCCCGTACTGCGCCAAGCTGATCAAGAACGGCTACAGCGTCCTGACGTCCAAGAAGTTCGACCTGAGCACCGGCAGCAATGTCTTCATGACCTTCAAGCTCCGGTCCAGCTCGAGTACCCTCGCCAATACCGAGTACCTGACGGTCAGCTACTCCGACTCGGGCGGCTCGCTCCGCACGCTTTGGATGAGCAACACCGCCGGGTACACGCACTCGACATCGTTCACGAATATCTCGGTTGCCCTCCCTGCCGAGGCCCTCCACAGCCAATTCTACTTCCGCTTCGCGCCTTCCCTCTCGTCCACCAGCTACAGCTTCTACGTCGACGACATCCGGATCGCAAACGCCGGTGCGGTTGCCTCCGTTTTCGAGGACAGTTTCATGGCGTCGAGCTTCGACGCGGTCAAGTGGCCGGAGCAGAGCAACATGCACCTGAACTCCGTCGCGCCGTCCCGGACTATACCCTACGCCGCCCAGTTCTATGGCACGGCTTCCCTTGCCAGCCAGACCCTTGATCTGTCAGCCTATGAGAGCGCGGAACTCACGTTCTGGTGTTTGGGCAGGTACACGGAAGCGGACGACTCCATCGTGGTCGAGTACTGGACGGGGACAGCCTGGCAGTCGGTCCTGACCGTCCTGGGTACGGATGTCCTCACCTCGTTCCGCAAATACACTGTCTCCTTTGCCGCGTCCCAGTTGCATGACTCGTTCCGGTTGCGTTTCTCGGGAGTCGTTCCCGGCCTGTCCGACGCCATGTATGTGGACGACGTCTCGCTGGTCGGTGCCACCAGCCAGGAGCCTCCGGAGCGGCCGACGCCCGTGATTACGTGGGCAACGCCCGACTCCGTCGTCTATGGGACCGCCCTCTCCGCCACTCAGTTGGGGGCGACCTCCGGTACGGCAGGAACGTTCTACTACAATCCGCCGATTGGTACGGTGCTGCACGCCGGGAGCCATACTCTTGCCGCTACCTTCATCCCGGCGGATCCGACGAGCTGGAAATCGACCACCGCGCAGGTGACGCTGGTGGTGAGCCCGGTAACGCTTCTGGCCAAGGGGGACAATGCGTCCCGCGCCTATGGCGAGGCAAATCCAGAATTCACGGTTACCTGCACCGGGTTCGTCAACGGGGATACGGTGGCGGTACTCGACACTCTCCCCACGGTCGCCACGGCGGCTACCTCCACCAGCCCGGTCGGGACCTATGGCCTCGTTCCCTCGGGAGGAGCGGACGGGGACTATAGCTTCACGTACGAGAACGGCACTCTCACTGTTACCAAGGGTGTTCAGACCATCGATTTCGCCGCCCTGTCCGCGAGGACGTACGGCGATGCCGCCTTCGCGCTGACCGCCAGCGCCACTTCCGGTCTTCCGGTGTCCTTCGCCAGCAGCGATACGGACGTGGCGACGGTGAGCGAGGGCGTGGTGACCATCCTCGCTGCGGGCGAGGCCGACATCACCGCCTCCCAGAGCGGCGACGACAACTGGAACGCCGCCTCCGACGTGGTGCAGAAGCTGACCGTGAACAAGGCCGGGCTGACGGTGACGGCAGACGATGCGAGCCGTAGGATCGGTCAGGCGAACCCGGCCTTCAGTTGCACGCCCACCGGTCTGGTGGGGACCGACACGCTGGCCTCCATTGGCCTGACCGTCGGCTACACCTGCCTGGCGGATGTGGACAGCCCGGTAGGACCGTATCCGATCACTCCCACCGGGGCTGCGACCACCGCGAACTACGCGGTGGCCTACGTGCCCGGGACCCTGACGGTCGTCCCCAAGAAGTTGCCAGCGATCACCTGGGCCACGCCGGACGCGATTGTCTATGGCACGGCCCTCTCTGCGACCCAGCTCAACGCGACGGCCGACACGGCGGGGACTTTCGCCTACGATCCGGCTGTCGGCATGGTTCTCCATGCCGGTGCCCGTACTCTGTCCGTCACCTTCACACCGGATGATCCGGCAAACTGGACCACGGCAACCGCCGAGGTGGAACTGACGGTGACCAAGGTCACGCTCACGGCCACGGCGAGCGACGGAACCCGCCTGTACGGCGCGGAGAATCCCGACTTCACGGTGACCTGCACGGGATTCGTGAACGGGGATACCGTCGACGTGTTGGATACGGCTCCCGGAGCGACCACCCCCGCGACCACGGCCAGCGACGTCGGCACCTACGACATCGTCCCCGCCGACGGGTCCGACGACGATTATGACTTCAGCTATGCCAAGGGCACGCTGACGGTGACGCCGACAGCGCTGACCTGCACGGCGGACGACCAGACGCGCCCCTACGGCGCAGCGAACCCGGAGCTGACGATCACCTACACCGGCCTGGGTGGCGGGGATGCCGCCCCTGCGGTTCCTCCGACCGCCGCCTGTACGGCGGGCGCGACGAGCGTTCCCGGCGACTACCCGATCACCCTGGAGGGCGGCAGCGATCCGAACTACGACCTGACCCTGGTCGGTGGCACCCTGACGGTGACCAAGGCCGACCAGACCATCGACTTCGCCGCCTTGGTCGCGAAGACCTACGGCGACGGCGACTTCGCGCTGGCCGCCGCCGCCAGTTCCGGCCTCGGCGTGTCCTACGCGAGCTCCGACGGGAACGTGGTGACGGTGACGGATGGAACGGTCCATATCGTCGGTGCGGGTTCCGCCGACATCACCGCCTCCCAGAGCGGCGACGGCAACTGGAATACCGCCGACAACGTGGTGCGGACCCTGACTGTCAACCAGGCCGCGCTGACCATCACGGCGGACGATGCCACCCGCCGGATCGGGCGAGCGAATCCGGACTTCACCTGCACGCCCGCCGGCCTGGTGGGAACCGATACTCTGGGGTCCATCGGCATCACCGTCGAGTACGCCTGCGACGCGGACGAAGCCAGCCCGGCAGGGACGTACTCGATTCGTCCCAGCAGCGAGGCTGATCCCACCAACTACCAAGTCCTCTACGTGGCAGGCACGCTGACGGTGACCGAGAAGGATCTGCCCATCATCAGTTGGCCCGCGCCAGCCTCGATCGTCTACGGCACGGCCCTCTCGGACATCCAGCTCAACGCGACGACCGAGACGCCCGGAAGCTTTGTCTACACCCCGCCGGCAGACACCGTGCTGCATGGGGGTACCCACACCCTGAGCGCAACCTTCACGCCCGAGGACGACGCGAACTACGCCACCGTGACCACCGAAGTGGAACTGACGGTGACCAAGGTCACGCTCGCGGCCACGGCGAGCGACGAGTCGCGCGTCTACGGCCAGGAGAATCCTGACTTCACAGTGACCTGCATGGGGTTCGTGAACGGGGATACTGCCGCCGTGTTGGACACGGCTCCCGGAGCGACCACCCCCGCAACCACGGCCAGCGACGTCGGCACCTACGACATCGTCCCCGCCGACGGGGCCGACGTCGACTATGACTTCACCTACGTCAAGGGTACCCTGACGGTGACGCGGGCGGCGCTGACCTGCACGGCGGACGGCAAGACCCGCCCCTATGGCACGGCCAACCCGGAGCTGACGATCACCTACACCGGACTGGTCAATGGCGACACGGCTCCGGCGACTCCGCCGGCCATCTTCTGCCCGGCGGACGGTACGAGCGTGCCGGGCGACTACCCGATCACCCTGGTGGGCGGCAGCGATCCGAACTACGACCTGACGCTGGTCGACGGCATCCTGACGGTCACCAAGGCCAACCAGTCGATCACCTTCGGGGAGTTGGCCGAGGTGACCTACGGCGACGGCGACTTCGCGCTGGGTGCCACCGCCAGTTCCGGCCTCGGCGTGTCCTACGCGAGCTCCGACGGGAACGTGGTGACGGTGACGGACGGAACGGTCCATATCGTCGGTGCGGGCTCCGCCGACATCACGGCCTCCCAGAGCGGCGACGGCAACTGGAATGCCGCCGACAACGTGGTGCAGACCCTGACTGTCAACCAGGCGGAACTGACCATCACGGCGGACGACGCCTGGCGGCGCGTGGAGCAGGCGAATCCGGACTTCACCTGCACGCCCGTGGGTCTGGTCGGAACCGATACTCTGGGGTCTATCGGCGTTGCCGTCGAGTACGCATGCGACGCGGTCGAGGCGAGCCCGGCGGGGACGTACTCGATTCGTCCCAGCAGCGAGACGGATCCCACCGATTACCAAGTCTCCTACGTGGCAGGCACGTTGACGGTGGCCGCGAGGGATTTGCCCACGATCATCTGGCCCGCGCCTGCCTCGATCGTCTACGGCACGGCCCTCTCCGACACCCAGCTCGACGCGACGACCGAGACGCCCGGGAGCTTTGTCTACACTCCGCCGGCAGACACCGTGTTGCATGTGGGCACCCACACCCTGAGCGCGACCTTCACGCCCGAGGACGGGGTGAACTACGCCACCGTGACCACCGAAGTGGAACTGATGGTGACCACGGCCACGCTCACGGCCACGGCGCGCGACGAGTCGCGCGCCTACGGCCAGGGGAATCCTGATTTCACGGTGATCTGCACGGGGTTCGTGAACGGGGATACCGTCGCCGTGCTGACCGAGGAACCCGCCGCGAGCACGTTCGCGACCACGGCCAGCGACGTCGGCACCTACGACATCGATCCGGCTGGCGGCGCTGGCGACGATTACGACTTCGTCTACGCCAAGGGCACGCTGACGGTGACGCCGGCGGCGCTGACCTGCACGGCGGACGGCAAGACCCGCCCCTACGGTGCGCCCAACCCGGAGCTGACGATCACCTACACTGGGCTGGTCAATGGCGACACGGCTCCGGCGACTCTGCCGGCCATCTCCTGCACGGCGGACGGGACGAGCGTGCCGGGCGACTACCCGATCACCCTGGCGGGCGGCAGCGACCCGAACTACGACTTGGCGCTGGTCAACGGCATCCTGACGGTCACCAAGGCCAACCAGTCGATCACCTTCGGGGAGTTGGCCGAGGTGACCTACGGTGACGGCGATTTCGCGCTGGCCGCCACCGCCAGTTCCGGCCTTGGCGTGTCCTACGCGAGTTCCGACGGGAACGTGGTGACGGTGACGGACGGAACGGTCCATATCGTCGGTGCGGGGTCCGCCGATATCACGGCCTCCCAGAGCGGCGACGGCAACTGGAACGCCGCTGCCAACGTGGTGCAGACCCTGGTTGTCAACCAGGCTCTCCTCGTGGCGACGGCGACGGACGAGACCCGTGCCTACGGCGTGGCGAATCCTGACTTCACGGTAACCTGCACCGGGTTCGTGAACGGCGAGACGGTCGCCGTGCTCGAAAAAGCGCCCATCGCCTCCACGGACGCGACTCCCGCCAGCGATACCGGAACCTATGCCATCGTGCCCTCGGGTGGCATCGCCGCCAACTACTGTTTCAGCTACGTGAATGGCACGCTGACCGTGATCCAGGCCGACCAAGCGATCACTTTCGGCTCTCTGGACGAAGTGACCTATGGCGATGCCTCCTTTGTCCTTGGCGGCTTGGCTGGCTCCGGGCTTGCCGTATCCTACGCCAGCGACAATCCGACTGTGGCTGAGGTCGACGGGAACACGGTGACCATCGTCAGCGCAGGCACGGCCATCATTACGGCTTCCCAGGATGGCGACGGCAACTGGAACGCCGCCCCGCCTGTTCCGCAGGAACTGGTCGTCGGCAAGGCCCTCCT
>QKCY01000247.1 GCA_003245525.1 Victivallales bacterium
TGCGCCGGCGACTACGACCTCGTGGTCACCAATGGAGGCGGCGCACCGCTGGACCAGACCTTCTACCAGACGGTGAAGGGCATGTGTACCGCTCTGCCTGCGCTGGGTCCGCAGACCACCCTTCTCCAGGTGAGCCATTGCGGCGAAGGGCTTGGTTCCGCCGCCTATAGCCAACTGCTGCTGAAGTACGAGCACGATTGGCAGCGGTTCCTGGCGGACATCGCGGCGGCCAGCCCGCGCACCGAACTGGACCAGTGGGAATTCCAGATGCAGGCCCGGGTTCTGGCCCGGATCGGGGCCGACCGCCTCTGCCTGGTCACGGATGGCATTCCGACCGAGATTCAGCGCCGCCTGGCCCTGCAACCGGTGCTCGGCGAGGGTTCCGTCGCGCAACGCGCCCAACGGTTCATCGACCAGTTCCTGGCCGCCCGACCCGACGCCCGCGTGGCGGTGGTTCCCGAAGGGCCCTACGTGCTTCTCCAACGGCCGGGAGTGGCGGGATGAGGCGGTTCACCCAACTGGCCGTCGTCGCCATTGCTGTTCTTGGCTGTGGTTGTGTGACCAGGAGAGTCCCCATGCCCCCGAGACTCCTGTCGGAGATGCCCCTCCCGAACGACATTCGTCGGCCTGGCAATGATCCTGCCGCCTGGGTGTTCGTGGCCGGACGGGAGCAGTTCCCGCCTGCCGATGGGTCGGTCGCGCCAGTAGAGCAGAATGATGGCGGGACGTTCGTCTTCGTCTACGAGCGCGACGGCCTGCGGTTGGAGGACCGCTATGAATCCTTCTCCGCCCTTGGCCCGTTGGCGTGGCGGCGATCCCTGCATTTCACGAACAGTACCGACCAGACCCTGGACCTCGTACGCGCGCAGTTGGATTTCCAGACGGACATCGCCACCGTTGCCTGGCACCAGCATCCCTTCCACATGGTGCAGACCACTTCCGGCCAGCTTCTCTGCGTAGCCAAATGGAACGAGGCGGAAAGTGTCAGCGTGAACGGCTTGGGCCAGGGCGGTATCCGGGCCGAGGTCTCTGCCGCCTGGCGGCTGGCTCCCGGCCAGAGCGCCGACATTCGCGCGGTGGACGTATGGCTGGCACCCAACACCGACGACGATCCCACCCGGCGCGAGGCCCGGCGCTGGTATGCCGCCCACGGCGTGGACAAAGTGGTCTATCCCGACTGGGTCTATCGCTCCATCTGGTACGAGGCTTCGGCGGGCGGGCACATCGACAGCCGGTTTAGCGACGTGGGTGGTTTCGACGCCTTCGCCCGCCAGATTCCGTACTTGAGTGCCGTCGGCATCAACGCCATCTGGCTCAACGCGGTCCAGACCCACAAATCCGGGGCCAATCCGTTGGCGGGCTGGAACCACTACGCTCCCCGCAACCAGTTGGAGATCGATCCCGTGCTGGGCGGTGCCGAGGGTTTTGCCCGGCTGACGGCTGCGATGCACCGGGAAGGGATGCACCCCATCGGCGAGATCGTGCCCCACGGCGGGCACAGCGTCCAGGCCGAGGCCCTGCCTGCATGGCATACCCGCGACCGCGAGGGCAATCTGCGCAAGAATTGGGGCGGCTGCGGCATGGACAACGCCTCGCCCGAATGGCAGGACGCGTGCCGCCAGAGCATGCGGCTCCAGGCCGAAACCGGCGGCATCGAGGGCGTGCGTATCGACGTGGCCCCCGGCCAGGGCGCGAACTGGGGCTCCCCCCGCACCAACCACGCCTCCTATTCGAACATGGGCGGCTGCCTGGAACTCATGGCCGCTCTGCGCGACGGCATCCGCACCCCGGCTTGTCCGGTCCCGATTCTGTTGCCCGAATCCGGCGACCAGCCCGAGATGTTCGCGGTGCCTGGCGCGGCCACGCTCGGCTACGGCTGGGCCTTCTGGATGTTCTCCCAGCGGTTCAAGGGCGAGATGCTGACCCATCCCGAGCGGATCAATCAGGAATTGCGCGACTTCTTCGAGAACGAGCGGGGCAGCCTGCCACCCGGCGCGCTGGGCCTGCGCACGATCAACAATCACGACACGGTCTGCCACTCGGGACGCCCCGCCTACCGTTTCGGGGTGGGTATGCAACGGGCGCTGTATGGCGTCCTGCTCTCGGTGCCCGGCGTGCCCATGCTGTACCAGGAGGAGGAAATCGGCTCGTTCGAGGTCCTGCGCCGGATGAACTTCGCCCGGCGGGCCTTGCCCCAATTGGCGGCAGGTGACGTGGTCTATCCGCCTGCGGATTTCGCCCATCCGGCAGTGTTTGCCGCGGTCCGTCCCGATCCCAAGCAGCCGGTTCTCTGCCTCGTCAATCTATCCGGCGAGCGCATCGTGATCGACAGCGACCTGCCCAAGAGCTTCCCCGCCCCCCGGCGACTCTGCGACGCGATCACGGGCGCGACTTCGGGCGTCAGGGACCGGCGTCTGCGCTACACGTTGGCGGCCTACCAGACTGCGTTCCTCACCGGCTCCCCGGTGGACATCGGACTACCCGAGGAACCCGTGACAGCTCCGGCAGCCCCCGATGAACCTTCCGCTAGCCCGCTCTCCTACCACCATGGACAGATGCGGCTGGAGATCGGACGGCCCGAGGACGGGTGGGTGGCGAGCGATTCCGCCAATCCCATGTGCCAGTCCTTTGTCAGCCCGGCGGGCAAACTCCAGCTCGTGCAGACGCCCGATGGCCTGTCCGTGACGGCCGACCTCGTGGCCACCCGGCAGCATCCGGGGCTGGTTCTGACCGTGCAGGGCGCGCAGCGCTGGCTGGTGTCCGGTCGGACCGCCCTGCTCGACGATCTGGTCTTGCGCCGCCACTACCCCTTCCCGGCGGGGAGCGGCTACCTGTGGCAACGCCAGCATGCCTGGGGGCATCTGCCCTGGGGCGGGCTATATCAGGGCGTCTGCGCCAGCGGACGGCTCTGGCAGACCCAGGTCGAGCCCCTGCATCCCCAGCATCCGGGTATCGGCTTCTTCGATCCAGGGGGGCAGGGAATCCTGCTGGCCAACCTCCACACCGATGCCATGAATGTCGTGCTGACCGACGCCTCCGACGAGACGCCCGAACCGGCACGGCTCGAACTCCGCATCCTGGGCATCGATCCCGATCTCGCGGTCGGCGTGCAACGTTTTGGCCGGGGACAGCCGTGGCAACTGGCCGGGCTTGCCCCGGTCGAGTCCCGTCCGCTCCATGCCGAGTTTCTGCTCCGCTTTCCGGAATCCGCCACCGCGTGCGGCAATCTGCTGCATGCACTCCGTCTGCCCTACGCACCGCCGGGGGCGGACCTCGTGGTGGACGCGCCCAAGGTGAGCGACATGGGTGGTCGCCAGTTCCTGCCCGAACCGGGCAGCTTCACCTGGCAGAATCTGGCCCCCGTGGAGGGCCGTTTCGAGATCGAGCTGGAACTGCGGCTCAGCGAACGCTCGGGTACCGATACCGATCTGGCGGATGCCTACGAGATCACCCTGGATGGCCAGGCATTGCCGGTCCACTGGGGCCAGCAGGATGTCTGGCACACGGGCAACGCCTACTTTGCCAAGGCCCGCTTGGGACCCGTGGACCTGGGTGGGCAGAACCATCGGCTGCGCATCCGCACCCTGCGCCCCTGGTGCGCGTTCCAGCCTGCGTTCCGCCTGATTCCTGCCAAAGAGTGATCTGCCGGGTCAATCGTAGCGGTGCTTGCCGGACACGCGCCCATCCGGGCCGACGAGGACCTCCCAGACAGTTGGCCGATAGGGCGTCCGCACGATGCGCCAATAGAGAACCCCCGACCGCGCCGGGGTCGCCTCGCGCATGCTGTAGCCGGGCAACTCCTGCCAGGGTTCGCCGATGGCAACCGCGTCGAATTGCTGCTGGGCGCGTTCGACCCGGTGGCGCAACCACAACGCTCCCCCGGCTCCAGCCAGCGCCACCACTACCAGCAGCATGGCCAGGTACTTCGCGAACCAGCGGATATGTCGGGGCCAGCTCACGGCTGACCCTCCGCGCCAGCTTGGCTGCGGGCCAACTCCGCCGCCGTCAAGGCCCCTTTGGCAGCACGTCTCATCCGGGCGATCCCTATTCCTTCAGCTTTTCCCGTGCCAGCGTTCCCGGTTCCTCCTCCGGGAAACCCTCGCTGATCAGCTTCAGCAGATCCGGGCTCCGGGCCGCGACCGCCACCATGTTGACGGCGGCCACGTGCTGCTGCTCTCTGGCCATTCGCAACAGACCCGCCGTGATCCCCTCTCCCTGCTTTGCTGGCAGTTCGCAGAGCCACTGGTAGTAGCGGATGTACTCCCGGACCTGATTCTCCTTCCCCGGCACCATCGCCGCCACACTGACCCGTGCTCCGATCAACCAGCAATCGATGGTTCCCCGCTGTTCGTAGACGTTCACTGCCTTCCTGAAATAGACCAGGGCCTTGGCCTGGTCGCAGACCACTCCCCGGTACTCCAGTTCCGGGCCGGCAAAGCTGGTGAAGGTGTCCCCGAGCCGACAGTAGATGTAGGGCACCAGCGGGTCGTCGGGGTATTGGCCGATGAACTGCAGGTAGAGCTCCTCCGCCTTCTTTTGGTCGACCATGGCCCGGTCGGCCAGGCGCAGGTCGCACCGCCTGGCGGCCTGGAGGATCGGGTTCGTCGAGCATTCGAGAGCCCATGGGCCGGGAGCCGGAGGCTTGAGCGTCCTCTCCTCCGCGCGTTCCTGCCCGAAGGCCACCGAACCCAGGCAGAAGACTGCCTGAGCGATCAGCACCAGATAGCGGACATGCGGTTTCATCTCTTCTCCCTGTCTGCGGTCTTTCGATGGGCTACGCCTCTGTATGCCTCTCCAGATACTCGCGTAGGGCGGTCCGGGCGGCGGGGCCGAAACGGTCGGGAAGCAGGCTGACCACGGGATAGCGGTGGAGGTCGGGGTAGCAGTCGAAGAGGCGCAGGTGGCGGATGAAGTCGCGCTCGCTGACCTTCGGCTCGTTGCCGCCTGCATGGTCCAGGTTGATGAGCTTGTCGGGGCAGCAGAGGTCGCAGGCGCGCAGGTGGGCGAGGGTGAGCCCCTGCCAGTCCCAGCCGTTCTGGATGTTGACATCGTTGGCGCGGACCACGTCCACCCAGCGGGAGAAGAAGAGGTCCGGGTGGTGGCTCTCCACCTCGACCGTGGGGTCGATGGATTTCACGGCGGTGTAGGCGCAGCGGATGAGGTCGGTCATCTGCTGCCGGGGGCCATAGTAGAAGTCGAGCTTGAACTTGCGGAAGCCCATGGCGATGAAGCGGGCGAAGATCTCGCGGTAAAAGTCCGTGAGGGTGTCCGAGGCCTCGTGGTAGTAGGTCCCCCGGCTCTGTCCGGCTTCCTCCGCCCCGGTATTGGCCAGCCCGGCGAAGAGCTCGGGACGGTCCTTCAGGATCGGGGCGTCGCGGCCTACGCGGGGCAGGCCAAACCAGAGGCTCGGCACGAACCCCTCGTCCTCCAGCCAATGGGCCAGTCCCGGCAGGTCGGGGAACTTGCGCTGGTCCACTTCCCAGTAGCCGTCGATGCGTGGGGTGCTGTTGCCTTGCCAGCCGTCGTCGATGGTCAGCTTGCCGGGAGGCAGGCCGAGGGCCTTGATCCGGCGGACGAAATCGCGCACGCTGGCCTCGTCCAGACAGGCGGGCGGCGGCGCGCCGGTAGCGGCGGCCACGGCCTTCTGCTCGACCCAGGTCACGTACTCCGGCAACCGCCAGTGGGGCTGTTCCGGACAGGGCGGCGGGGCCGGGGCCTCGGCCAACTCCCGGTAGCGGTCGTACTGTTCCCGCTCGCTGCCACCTTCGAGCACCAGCAGTTTCTGCCCTTCCGGCACCTCGCAGCGCAGCCGCTGGTTCTGGAGCGAGACACTGCCGGTGCCCGGCCGCAGGAACCCCGCCAGGGCGAACGCCGTGGCCACAATGGGCGAGCCGCTGGTGGAGGTGGCGTCCACGGTCGCGATGTCCGCCTGGAAGGGCAGCCGGTGGAAGGTGGAGTTGTGTCCCCACAGGTTGTAGAAGGGGGTGAAGGCCGAGTGTACCAGGGGCATCTCGTGGACGGCGGGACCGGCAAGGATCGTCTCGTTCATGGGGCAGGTGTCCAAAGGTGGCGGAGAGGAATAGCGTAGGTTACGACGGCACACGGCGTTCCGCAACTCCCCATGCCCCGGGAGGCGGATCGGCGGCCCGGTCCCTATGGTGGATTCGCGAGACGAAGCGAACGCTGTACTGTATGAGCTTATCCGATGACGTGACTTGCGTGGATGCTCCCGGACTTGGCGCGCGGAAATGCCCGATGGGTCTGGGCGCAGGAGGAACCCATGGCCAAGACAGCCAACTTGAGCGCGGGTCGTTCGGACTGGATGGCGTTCGGACGCAATGCCCGCAATGCCCGCCGGGAAGAGGCGAGAGCCGGGTTGCCGGGCTGTTTGCCGGCCGGATTCCCGGCAGTCGGATGTGGACCGAAGCGCACCCCGTTGGACTAGACGCGGGGTATGGATGGGACACGTGGAATGGAAGACCTTTCTGGACGAACGGTGCTGATCGTCGAAGACACCGAGGCGAACATCGACGTGCTGGTCGAGGCTCTCGGCGAGCAGTACGAGATTGCCGTCGTCACCAGCGGGGAGGCGGCGCTGGAAGCCGTGGAAGAGGACCGGCCGGACCTGATCCTGCTGGATATCATGATGCCGGGAATGGACGGCTATGAGGTGTGCCGACGCCTGAAGTGCAGCGAGCAGACCAAGGACATCCCGGTCATCTTCCTCACGGCCATCACCGAGCTGGAGAGCAAGACCAAGGGGTTCCGCCTCGGGGCGGTGGACTACGTCACCAAGCCCTTCGAGATTCTGGAAGTGCAGGCGCGGGTCCGGACGCACCTCGAACTGGTCGTACAACGCGAGAAGTCCGAGCGGCTACTGGCGAACATTCTGCCGCAGAAGGTGATCGACGAACTCAAGCGCCACGGCCAAAGCAAGCCGGAGCTGTTCCGGAACGTGACGATTCTCTTTTCCGACATCGTCGGCTTCACCCAGGCGGCGGCAGCTCTGGAGCCCGAAGTCGTCATCCGCGAACTCTCCCAGATCTTCACCGCGTTCGACGACATCATGGCGCGGCATGGGTGCGAACGCATCAAGACGATTGGCGATGCCTACCTGGCCGTCTGCGGGATGCCGCAGCCGGATGCGGACCATGCGGCGAAGATGGTGCGGGCCGCGGGCGAGATGGTGGCCTTTCTCGAGCAGCGCAACCGCAGCGTGGCGACCGGCGCTGCCGCGAACGCCTGGCTGGTACGGGTCGGCATCCATAGCGGCGAGGTGGTCGGCGGCATCGTCGGCACTACCAAGTACCTGTACGATGTGTTTGGCGACGCTGTCAACACCGCCTCCCGGGTGGAGCAGGCGAGCGAGCCGATGCGCATCACGGTCTCCCAATCGACCTACGAGCTGAGCAGCCAGGTGGTCAACTACGAGGAGCGCGGGTGCGTGGGACTCAAGGGCAAGGGAGGCATCCCCCTCTATTTCGTGAGCGGTATGCCGTGATGCCGCGGGCCTCGGCCTAGCGCAACGCTTCCCGTTCCTCGTCGTAGTCGGCGAACTGCAGGGCCGCCTGTCGGCAGGCATCCTGCGCTTCGAGAAACGCGTCGACGACATCGGGATCGAAATGCGACCCCCGGCCCTCGGCGATGATGGCCACCGCCCGGGCATGGGGGATCGGAGCCTTGTACACGCGCTTGCTGACGAGCGCGTCGTAGACGTCGGCCACGGCCATCAGGCGCCCGGAGACCGGGATCTGGTCGCCCTTCAGATGCTGCGGATAGCCGGAGCCATCCCATTTTTCCTGGTGCGTGTAGGCAATCTCCTGGGCCAGGCGCAGGAACGAGTTCTCGCCGAGCCGGGCCGCCGACAGCCGGATCGCCTCGTATCCGTACACCGCATGTTTCTTCATCTCCTCGAACTCCGCGTCCGAGAGTCTCCCGGGCTTCCGGAGGATGTGGTCGGGCACGCCGATCTTCCCGATGTCGTGCAGCGGGGCCGACTTGCACAACAAGTCGATGGTCGCATCGTCGAGGGAATCCCGGAACCGGGGATGCTCCTGGAGCTGTTGGGCAAGCAGCCGGACATAGCTCTGGGTGCGCCGGATATGGCCGCCGGTCTCCGGGTCCCGGCACTCGGCCAGGGCCCCCATGCTCTCGATCATGACGTCCTGGGTCAGCTGTAGCTCGCGCGTCCGGTCCCGGACCAGCTCCTCCAGATGGTCCCGATGCATCTTGAGTTCGAGATGGTTGCGGATTCGCGCCTTGACCAGGCCGGGATTGAAGGGCTTCGTGATGTAGTCCACCGCCCCGAGGGCGAGCCCGTGCGCTTCGTCCTGGTCCTCCGCCATGGCGGTCAGGAAGATGATGGGGATATCGCGCGTGGACGGGGCGGCCTTGAGCCGTTCGCAGACGGCATACCCGTCCATTCCCGGCATCATGATGTCCAGCAGGATCAGGTCCGGGGGGTCGTCCGCAACGGCCTCGAGCGCCGACGCGCCGTCCATGGCCACCGCCAGATCGTGTTCATCCCCCAGCAGTTCCACCAGAACGTCGAGGTTCGCTTCCGTGTCGTCGACGACCAACACCTTGCGTGCTGTCAGGTCCGCCATCGCCAAGCCTCCTGAGCGGCTTCGTGTCCCAGTGTCTCACTGTAACCGCGCCCCGCGATCCGGCAAGCCGACTCCCCCGAGCCTGCTCTGGCGCACGGTCTGCGGCAACTCGTACCAAATCTTTGCGTCAGGCCCTGCTCCAAGCTACTTTAGTGGTTGTGATGGAAGACGATTCCCCGTCAGCTACCCCCCAGCCTTCGTCCGCGGGAGCAATGGCGACGGCAGGTGGTTTTGCCTGGCCAGAGTGACGGGCCCGGGGGGATGGTTGGCGGCTGCCATGGTGTAGTTCGGCCCCAGGAACAGGAGGAAGCGATGGAGACGCAGCAAGGGATGATGCGCGACTTGGCGGAGCAGGTGCTGGACCAGTTGCCCACGCCTGTGATGGCGGTAGACACCGACCTCAAGGTCATCTACATAAACGCGGCCGGGTGCGCCTTCCTCGGCAAGTCCGAGTCCGAGGTCAAGGGCAAACCGTGTGCCGACGCGATGGGTTCGCATCATTGCGACACCTCCGACTGCTGTATGCGGAAGGCGATCGCGGAGGGAACGCCCTACGGCGCCCGCAACATCGTGCCGGTGGGCGGCGAGGACGTGCCGATCCATTACCTCGCGGCCCCGCTCCGGGATGCCGACGGCAACATCGTGGGCGGGCTCGAATACGCTCTGGACATCACCGAACAGGTCCGCTACGAGGAGCGGCTGCGCGAGCAGAGCCGCACCATCCGCGAGATATCCACCCCCGCCATCCAGCTCTGGGACGGAGTCGTGACCATGCCGGTGGTCGGCGTGGTCGATTCCGCCCGCGCCAAGCAGATGATGGACTCCATGCTCGCCAAGATCGCCGAGACCTCCTGCAAGGTGATCATCCTGGACATCCAGGGCGTGGCGGCGGTGGACACGGCGGTGGCCAACCATCTGATCAAGATCACCAAGGCCACCCGCCTGATGGGCTGCCAGTGCATCATCTCCGGCGTGTCTCCGGCCGTGGCCGAAGCGATCGTCCAGCTCGGCATCGACATGGGAGACGTCAAGACCAATTCGACCCTGCGTGATGCGCTCCAGGACGCCTTCGACCTGCGCGGGCTGCGCGTGATCCAGGCCTGACCGTGGAGCGCCCCATGCCAAGCCAGAGCCGGGGCAAGAGACCGAGTGCGGGAGCCGTTGCCGAAAGCGTGACCAGCCTCCTCGGCGGGTGCCTGGTGGTGACGCTTCCCGCCGAGCTCAACTGCACCATCCTGCAGCGCATTCGCGCCGGTGTTCTGGAGACCGCCTCGCGCACCCCGGCCCGAGGCGTCGTGTTCGATGCGAGCGCGGTTTGCGCCGTCGATTCCCGGACCTTCGGCCATCTGGCCGAGACGGCGGAGATGGTGGACCTGCTGGGATTCGAGGCCGTCCTGGTCGGGCTCCAGCCCGGGGTTGTGTCGACCATCGTCGACCTGGATATCGATACGCAGAGAATCCGCGTCTTCCGCGGGATTGACGATGCCATCGGCGACTTCTCCCGGCGCGGGCTCGGACAACCCCCCGCTCCGGAGCCGGCCGAGGACAGCGCATCCGGGGAAACCACGGATTCCACCGAGGGGGATGCGCCGTGAGGAACCCGAGCGGCACAGCCCCCGGACGCCTGCCGCGCGGCGCGGTGCGGATCCACCTGCGCGAGCCAAGCGACTGCGAGACGGCGGTCATCGACGCCAGGATCGTCGCGGCCGCCGTCGGTTTCCGCCCGGCCGATCAGGTGCTGATCGCCACTGCCGTGTCCGAACTGGCAACGAATATCCTCCGCTACGCCGGGACCGGCGAGATCCGGATCGACCCGGTGCGAGACGGGCGCCGGACGGGCGTCCGCATCTGCGCCGAAGACGCCGGTCCCGGAATCCGCGACGTCGAGGAAGCCATGCGTGAGGGCTTCACAACCTGCCGGGGAAGCCTGGGCCTGGGCCTGCCGAGCGTGCGGCGGGTGATGGAGGAGTTCCACATCCGCACCTCCGCCCAAGGCACACGGATCGAGGCCTGCAAGTGGTTCGAGAATCCCTCGGCCGAGGCCGGGAGCAGAGATGCCTGAGATCGACTATCACACCATAATCCGCCCCCTGCTCGGACTCGACGAGGAGTGCGGCGACATGGCAGTCATATGCCGGACCGCTGGCTGCTGTTTCCTGGGACTGGTGGATGGCGTCGGCCACGGGCCAAAGGCCCACGAGGTCGCGCGGCTAGCCTGCGAGTTCCTTGAAAGTCGGCACCAGGGCGGCGATCTGGCGCAGGTGATGCTGGAACTGCACGAGCACCTGCGGGGATCGCGCGGCGCGGTTGCGGCGTGTTGCCGGGTCGCCCTCGAAACCGGCGAATTCGCCTATGCGGGAATCGGCAACATCACGGTCCGCGTCCTCGGCCCCACCCCGCTCCGGCTCGTGCCCCAGGACGGCCTGCTGGGAAGCACGGTCAGGCTTCCGGTCACGCGCCACGGCCGCCTGGGCCGGCGCGATGCCCTGGTCATGCACACGGACGGCATCCGCGAGCACTTCGAGACGCTGGACTGCGTGGGGCTGCTGCAAGGCACCCCGGAGCAACTGGCTGTCGGCATCCTCGAGCGGTTCGGCAAGCGCGACGACGATGCGTCGTGCATAGTGGCGAGGTGGTCCCCATGACCCTGTTGGGACAGTTGTCGGTACGCGACGACGAGGGCCTGCTGGAAGCGCGCAGAAAGACCCGGCAGCTCGTCGGCTACCTCGGCTTCGGCTCGATCCAGACGGCTCGTCTGGAGGGGGTCGTGGCGGAAGTGGGAACGACCGCTTGCGCCGGTGGCGGCGAATTGGAGGTGGAGTTCTCCCTCTCCGCGCTCCATGGCTGCCCTGCCCTGTGGATCAACTTCCGGAGTGATACTCTGTCGGAGTTGCCTCCCCACGTCGAACGTTTCTTCGACCAGGTCGCGACCGCGCCGCACGACGGCCATGCGGCCTGCTTGTCCGCATGGTGCTGCCTGCCCGAGAGCGCCGACCAGCCATCGGCCGACCAGATCGACGGTCTCAAGGCCCTTCTGGCCCAGCTCTCGCGCGACGAGCTGATGTACTCGCTTGAAGTCCAGGCCGACGACCTCAAGAAGGCCAAGGCGGAGGCCGAGGCGGCCACCCAGGCGAAAAGCGATTTCCTGGCCAACATGAGCCACGAGGTGCGGACGCCGATGAACGCCATCATCGGCATGACCCACCTGGCGCTGCAAACCGAGTTGACTCCCCGCCAGAAGGACTATCTGGACAAGGTCCGGGCTGCGGCCGACGTCCTCCTGAGGCTCATCAACGACATCCTCGACTTCTCCAAGATCGAGGCCGGAAAGCTCAGCCTGGAGACCATTGACTTCAGCCTGGAGGAGGTCCTCGACAACGTGGCGAATCTCACCGCCATGAAGGCGCAGGACAAGGGCCTGGAGTTGCTCTTCAGCCGGGCACCCGATGTCCCGAGGGAACTGCGCGGCGACCCGTTGCGGCTCGGACAGATCCTCACCAACCTGGCCAGCAACGCCGTGAAGTTCACTGCCCAGGGCGAGGTGGTGGTGGGCGTGACCCTCGACGGAAACGAGGGCGACGAGGTGCGTCTCCGGTTCGCCGTCCAGGACAGCGGCATCGGCATGAACGAGGAGCAGCGCGGCAGGCTCTTCCAGGCCTTCAGCCAAGCCGACACCTCCACCACCCGCGAGTACGGCGGCACTGGCCTTGGCCTGTCCATATCGAAGCGCCTGGTGGAGATGATGCACGGCCACATCTGGGTCGATAGCGAGCCCGGCAAAGGCAGCACATTCACGTTCATCGTCCGACTTGGCGTGGGCCGGACCAACCCCCCGCCCATGGTGGCGGCCGACGTCGATCTGTGCGGTCTGCGGCTTCTGGTCGCCGACGACAACGCCACGTCCCGCGAGATTCTCTGCAGTATGCTGGAATCCATGGGGTTCGAGGTCGCCCTTGCCCCGTCTGGCGAGGCTTGCCTCGGTGAACTCGAGGCGGCGGCGCCAGACCACCCGATAGACTTGGTCCTCCTGGACTGGAGCATGCCGGGAATGGACGGATTCGAGACGGCGCGCAGGATCTTCGGCGACGAGTCCCGGTATGGCAAGCCCCGGCTGGTCATGGTCACGGCCTATGGCAGGCAGGAGATGCTACGGCGGGCCGACTCCTCCGGATTCAGCGGTTTTCTGACCAAGCCGGTCAGTTCCTCCACGCTCTTCGACACGATCGCGCAGGCCTTCGGGCGGGGCCCGGCGTCGCGGGGGACGCGGCGGGAACGGGAGAATGCCTCGGTCGCGGGTCTGGACAGCGTCCGCGGCGCCCAGGTGCTCCTGGTCGAGGACAACGAGATCAACCAGCAGGTCGCTCAGGAGATTCTGGAGCAGGCGGGCTTCGTCGTCACCGTTGCGGGGAATGGCCGGCTAGGCCTGGAGGCCGTCAAGCAGGGGGCCTTCGACGCGGTGCTGATGGATATCCAGATGCCCGTCATGGACGGGCACGAGGCCACCAAACGCATCCGCAACTGGGAGAAGGCGCAGGGGAGGGAGACCCCGGCCACGCCGGACGCCGGGACGCCAGCGACCGCCGGTCCTGTGCCCATCATCGCCATGACCGCCCACGCGATGGCCGGCGACGCCGAGCGGTCGCTCAGTTCGGGGATGAACGACCATGTTGCGAAACCCATCAACCCGGCCCAGCTCTTCGCCGCGTTGGTGAAGTGGATCCGGCCACGCCCCGGCCTGGGAGGCGAAGCCCCTCGCGCCGCGCAGGCCGAGGCCGGGGAAGGGAGGGGAAACCCGTCGTCCACGCTTCCGCCCTCGCTGCCCGGAGTCGATATGGAGGATGGTCTTCGTCGGATTGGCGGGAACCCCGCGTTCTATCGCGAACTCCTGCTCAAGGTGCGCGCCAACTACGCCAACGCGGCCGCCGAGATCAGCGGCCTTCTTGCCGATGGCCAGGATAGCGATGCTCAGCGCCTGGCCCACACGATCAAGGGCGTCGCGGGCAACGTGGGAGCGGCGGGTCTCCAGGACGCGGCGGCCCGCATCGAGGCCGCGATCGGGCATGGCGACACGACGGGCATGGACACGTTGCTCGCTGACTTCGGTCGGGTCCTGGGGATCGTGACCGATGGTCTGGCGGTGCTCGGCGTGGTCCCGGACACGTCGCCTCCTCCGACTGCGGGCGCGACGGCGGCAAGGGACGATATGGTGGCGGCTCTGACGGGTCTGCTCCCGCATCTGCAGGCGCGCAAGCCGAAGCCCGCCAAGGTTGCCATGGAGAGCGTCCGGGCACTCGTCTGGCCCGTGGAGCTTGCGGACCGCGTGGCGGCTCTGGACGAACTGGTGCGGAAGTACAAGCTCGGCGAGGCCCGGGAAGCGGCCGACGCCTTGCTGGCCTCTCTCCACGAGGGGACCGGGGACTGACCATCCGCCCGCCTTCGCGACCGAACCGGGTTCCGGTCCTGGCATTTGGCGGCTTGGCGCATCATCGTACGCGCCGGATTACCCCACCAACCTGGAGAGGTCAAGGATTCCTGCCATGGACGCGATTGCGCTTCAGATTCTGCGTGCCGGTTCCGCCATCGATTTCGCCGCCGCCGAACTCCGTCGCTGCCTGGAAGCGGCGGGGGTGGGCGGGTCCTTCCGGCTCGGGCTTTTTGCTGATTTCCCGGAGTTCGCGGGAGAGGATGCCAGCGGCGATGCCTTGGTCATTGAGACCACAGAGGCCGGCGGGATTCTGGCCGGGAGCAATCCCCGGTCGGTGTTGTTTGCCGTCTATGCCTATCTGGGCAAGCTCGGCTTCGCCTGGGTGCGGCCGGGCCGCGACGGCGAGGTGGTGCCGCGACTCGCGGCGCTGGTGCCAGTCTCCCTGCGCGAGCGGGCGTCGTACCGGCATCGGGGTGTCTGCATCGAGGGTGCCATCTCCGCCGAGAACGCGCTGGACACCATCGACTGGATGCCCAAGGTGGGTTTCAACGCCTATTTCATCCAGTTCCGCGACGCCTTCACCTTCTTTGACCGCTGGTACCAGCACATGGGCAATCCCACGCTGCCCAAGGAGCCTTTCACCACCGAGGACGCGGCCAAACTGACCCAACAGATGCGGGCCGAGATCAAGCGCCGGGGGTTGGACCTGCACATGGTGGGGCACGGCTGGACCTGCGAGCCCTTCGGTATCCCCGGTCCCGGCTGGTACCAGCACCAGGGCGAGATTCCCGAGAGCGCCCGCCGGATGTTCGCCGAGGTGAAGGGCAAGCGGGAACTGTGGGGCGGCATCGCCCTGAACACCAACCTCTGCTACGGCAATCCCGAGGCCCGGACCATCATCAGCGACGCCATCGCCGCCTGGGCCGCCGAGAATTCTGACGTGGACATCATCCACTTCTGGCTCGCCGACGGCAGCAACAACAACTGCGAATGCCCCCTCTGCCGCGATACCCGGCCCGCCGATTTCTACGTGCAGATGCTCAACGAGGTGGACGCCAAGCTCACCGCCCGCGGCCTGGCCACGCGCATCGTCTTCCTCGTCTACGTGGATCTGCTCTGGCCGCCGGTCAAGGAGACCGAGTTGCGCAACCCGGACCGGTTCATCCTGATGTTCGCGCCGATCACGCGCTCCTATTCGCAGCCCTTCGCGGCCAGCGGCGGGGTGGCCTCCGAATTGCCGCCCTATGTCCGCAACCAGCTTTCCTTCCCTCGCGAACCTGCCAAGAACCTGGCCTTCCTCCAAGCGTGGCAAAAGCTCTTCCCCTGCGAGGGCTTCGACTTCGACTACCACTTCATGTGGGACCACCACCGCGATGCCGGGCAGTACGCCATGGCGGAAGTCCTGCACCAGGACGCCCAACGGCTGCGCTCCATCGGCCTCGATGGCTTCGTCAGTTGCCAGAACCAACGGGTCTTCTTCCCCACCGGCCTGGGCATGACCGCCCTCGGCCGGGGGCTGTGGAATCGCGACCTCACCTTCGACCAGATCGCGGCGGACTACTTTGCCGCCGCCTTCGGCGAGGGTGCCGGGCAAGCCCGCGCCTATCTGGCTGCCACTTCCGAGTTGATCGATCCCCGCCTGATCCGGGGCGAGGCGAGCGACGCCATCAAGCAGGCCGCCGCGTTCCAGTTGGGGCGCGTTCCCGAGCTGGTTGCCGGGTTTGCTCCCGCCGTAGCCCGCGGTCTGGGCGATCCCGATCCCGCCCGTGCCACCTCCTGGCGGATGCTCCAGTTGCACGGCGAATTCGTCCTGCTCTTCGCTGCCGCGCTCGCTGCCAAGCTCGCGGGCGAAGACGCCAAAGCCAAGGGCTGGGAGCTGTTCACTTGGTGCCGGGAGCACGAGATGGACCTCCAGCCGTGGTTCGATCTCTTCGAGTTCCAGCAGACCATCGGCCCGGTCCTCGGTATTCCCCGCGCCGAACTCAGCGCCTGACACCGGTATGTTTTCACACAAAGAGAATCAGCCATTGCCCTTCCACGTTTCCCCGGCACTCCATCCACGGTCGGGGATTCCTAGCCGGAACCCTTGCATATCCCAGGTGGGGAGCGGTCGCGGCCTCGCGACCACCTCTCCCGGATTCCGCCCCGCAACAGACCTGGAGCGGGTAGGTTCGCGCCCGGTAGGCGTTCCGGGACGGGCAAGGTGTCTCCGGCGCTACGCGCCGTGGTCCCGCTCAGCGGGACCGCTCCCCGCGTGACCCCGATCCGGTACCGGCCCCCAGGCCCAAGGAGACGGCCGCCGGAACTCCAGGGGATTCCACCAATACTCTCTGGCTGTTGTCCAACTGGTATGACGGAGGCCCGCTATGAGTCGCCTGACACTGCTTGCCCTGACCTTCGCTCTGGCCTGCCGGGCCGTGGCGGTCCATCCGGATGTCGCCGGTGATTTCGACCAGACGGAGAAGGACGCGAAGGGCCAGTTGGTGCCTGTCGGTTGGCAGCTCAACACGGGGTTCCAGGCCAACGGCAGTTGGGGCGCGGCGGCCGATGCCGACCGTGGGGGCTACGCCCTCTTCGTCAACGCCGAGCGGGGCCCGATCCAGGTCTATACCAAGGCGGGCTACCCCGCCGGACCCGGCACGGCTACGACGGTGACACTGGAGGCGCGCGGCCAAGGCACCTTCCGGGTCTGGCTGTACTGCTACGACCAGGGCGGCGGCTGGGTCGGGGGCAACGTCTCCGGGCCGGATGTCGTTCTCGACGGTACCACGTGGCAGGTGCAGACCTTTCCCCTGGCCATTCCTGCCGAGCCCTTCCCCAAGGGCACGGTCGGCCAGATCAAACTCGCCTTCGAGGTGCTGAGAGGATCGCGGATCGAATTCGACAAGGTGGATCTGACCATGGAGGTCGCGATGGAACCCGCCCAGACCGCTCCCGCCGGCCGGAATCTCCGGCTCGTGCTGCCCCCCGTCATCTACGCCGTGCCGGGCTTGGAGACCAATCTCTACTTCGCCAACACGATCCTGGCGATCAATCCGGCCAACTACGCTTTCGATGTCACCTGCGCCAAGGGCATCCAGCAGGAGGAACGCTGGACTTTCACGCCCACCGACCAGGACGCGGGCGACACGCCCTTCACCCTGGCCGTGCGCGACGACACCAACGCGGTCATCGCCTCCGTCAGCAGCATCGTGCGGGTGGTTCCCTCCCGGAACGAGGCGGCGCTCCGCGTGCTCATGATCGGCGACAGCCTCACCCACGCCTCGGTCTATCCCGCCCAGGTGGTGGAGAATGCGGAGGCCGATCCCAAGCTGGCCGTGACCCTGATTGGCTCCCACCGTCCGCGCGGCGAGGATTCGCCGGTCCGGCACGAGGGCTACGGCGGCTGGACGGCCAAGGGGTTCGTCACCAAGTGGGACAAAGAGATCGATCCCAAGCGGCAGAGTCGCAGCCCGTTTCTGTACCAGGACGGAGATGCCGCCCCGGCGCTCGATTTCCCGCGCTACTGTCGCGAGCAGAACGAAGGCAAGGCCCCGGATGCGGTCACCATCTTCCTCGGCTGCAACGATGTCTTCGGTGCCAGCGACGAGACCATCGCCGACCGCGCCGCCGAATGCATCGACTACCTCGGGCGGCTGGTGAAGATGGTTCACGACTTTGGGCCGAACACCCCGGTCGGCCTGCTCATGGTGGTTCCCCCGGCGGGTAGCCAGGACGCCTTCGGCGCCAACTACGCCTGCGGTCAGACCCGCTGGCAGTATCTACGCAACCAGCGCTTCCTGCTCGAACAACTGCTCGCGACCTTTGCCGACCGCGAGGGCGAGGGCATCTATCTCCTGCCCACCTTCACCGCCCTCGACACGGTCCACGGCTTCCCGGTCAAGACCGCCTCCGCCAACAGCCGCAGCACGGTCAGCCTCGACCGCCTGAACAACGGCGTCCACCCCGCCGAATCCGGCTACCGCCAGATCGGCGATGTCGTCACCGCCTGGCTCACCTACCTCGCCAACCGGAAATAGTCCTGTTCTTGCCAAAGCAACCCGCAGCCAGGATGATACCCGAATGGCATGGGTGTTGGCAGCCGGTCCGCCCGCTTGGCGCTCCGGGGCGGTCAGTCCGCCAAGTCGAGAAACTGGTCGAGGGACCAGACCTGGAGGCGGGGATCAGCCTGGGCTGCGGCCAACTCGGCGGGGAGGCCGTAGCCCCAGTCCGCGTAGTAGAGGCGGATGGCGTCCAGCTCGGGGCGGTCCTCGACCCGGCGGAGGGTATCGAGACGGTCTTCCACGAAATGGATGCGGCTCTCGGAATAGGTGGCCAGGGCTTCGCGCAGGACCTGTTCCTTCTTCTTGCCGGAGTCCAGGCCAAGGATGCTCTCGGCGGGCAGTTCGACGCCTTGTCCGGCCAGGAGAGCGACGACGAAGCGTTCCTGCTTGGTGGTGGAGATGAGGAGAGGGCAGCCAGCCGCCTGCTTCTCGCGCATGCGCTCAAGGGTGCCGGGGTAGAAGCGGTGGCAGGCCAGCCAGGAGGCGACATCGCTGGCGATCCAGGCGTCGCGGGTAGCGCCAAAGGCTTTCACCAAGGCCGCCCTGTCCAGGCCGAGCTGGGGCATGAGGGCTTCCGCCGCCGCGGCACCCTCGGCCCGGATCTGGTCCACGGGGAGGCCGTCGGCGATGCGCCGCATGAGCAGGATGGCCTGGTAGCCGGTCTCCAGCACGGGACGCACGGCCACGAAGGCAGCCAGGAAGTCGGCGGGGGGCATCGCGCCGGACCAGTCGGCGAAGAACTGCTGCCCAGCGCGCCAGGCACTAACCCCGGTTTCCTCCGCGCTGTCGCAGAGCACGCCATCGAAATCAAGCACAAGAACATCGGTTGGAGTCATGGGAAGTGGAATGATGGAATGGTGGAAGAGGTAGCGCAGGCGTCCCGCCTGCCCGACGGAATGATGGACGAACACGGACTGGCACGGACCAACACGGACAGGACGGAGGGCGGCCAGCCTGCGGCATGACAAGCATACCGCAGGCTTCGCTACCGCGCCATCATCCCATCATTCCACCATTCTACCCCAATCAGAGCTGGTGCTTGTGACGGGCGATGACGTGGTCCTGGTACTCGGGGGCGAGTTCGCAGAAGTAGCCGCTCCACCCCCAGACGCGGACGATGAGGTCGCGGTGCTTCTCCGGGTGGGCCTTGGCGTCCTCCAGCTTGTTCACGTCGAGGGTGTTGAGCTGGAGTTGCTGGCAGCCGAGCTGGGCGAAGGTGCGGATCAGGAGGGCCACCTTGCGGATCGTCTCCGGGCTGCGGAAGACGGCATCGGAGAGCTCCATGGTGATGGGGCCGCCGTTGCAGATGCGCCGGTAGTCGAGCTTGGCGTAGGTCTGGAGGAGGCTGATGGGGCCAGCCACACGGGCACCCGGCGAGGGGGCCAGGCTGGAGCTGAAGAACTCTCCGGCATGGCGGCCGTCGGCTGTCGCGCCCACGGCGGGTTCGTGCATGCCCTCGTGGCCCCGTGCTAGCCAGACGTAGTACATGGCCGAGCCGGTGCCGGGGCGGACCTTGCCGCCGCGACCGTTGTCCGGAATGGCCTCGCAGGCATCGGCGAAGCTGTCGAAGAGGAAGCTGAGCATCTCGTCCGCCGCCGGGTCGTTGTTGCCGACCTTCGGTCCCTGGGCTAGCAGCTCGCGCAGTTCCTCGGAACCCCCATAGTTGGCCCCCAGGGCCTGGACCAGTTGGATCGGGGACACGCTGCCCTGCCCGAAGACGAAGGTGCGGACGGCGGCGAGGGCGTCGGCGGCGTTCGCCGAGCAGGCCCCGTGGATGCCGTAGTTGTTGTAGTGGTTGCCGTGGCAGATGTCCACGCCGCGCTCCAGGGAGTCGGTCATGAGGGCGGAGTAGTAGGGCGCGGGCGGCAGGATCAGGTTGGCGTACTCGCCCACGCGGGCGTTGGTCTGCTGGCGGATGTTCTCGGCGACCCGGCGCTGGATGCCCGGGAAGTCGTCGCCCGCCGCGAGCCCGGCCACGATGGCTTGGTTGACGGCGGCGGGGAAGGAGACCGCGCCGATGTTCACCACCTCGGTGCCCTTGCCGGCGATGATGTACTCCCAGCAGGCGGCCACGGTGTAGTCGCGGGCGTCCTCGGGCGAGTAGCCGTGGGCGATGAGGCCGGGAACTACGACCTCGTCGTTCGAGTACTGCGGGAAGCCGAGACCCCGGCGGGTCAGTTCGGCGGCGAGATCAAGGGTCTCCAGCGGGGTCTCGGAGGTGATGCGCAGGTTGATCTTGGGATCGATCATGTTCACGTCGTGCGCCACGCGGAGGACCATGCGGGTCAGCAGGTTCTCGGCGCAATGGCCGTCGCGGGTGGTGCCGCCGAGCATGAGGGATTGGCCGTTGTCGCCCTGCTGCACGCCAGGATAGAGGTCGCTGTCCCGGTTCAGGGAGATGAAGAACTCGGCCAGCAATTCCTCGGCTCCGGCGGGGTCCAGGCGGCCCTCGTAGATGTCGGCCTGGAGGTAGGGCATCATGTACTGGTCGAAGCGGCCCAGGCCCACGTGGTAGTGGCCGTTGAGCCAGAGCGTGGCATGGAGCAGGCGCAGGGATTGCAGGGCTTCATGGAAGGTCTGGGGCCGTTGCGCGGGGACGCGGTCGAGGATTTCGGCCAAGTCGTCGCGTCCAAGCCGCCGGGCCTCGGCAGCGTAGCGCGCGGCCAGGCCGAGAACGGCATCGATGCTCTCGATGGCGGCATCCAGGAATTCCAGCTTGTCCGGCTCGGCGGCGAAATCCTGCTTGGCCGCCAAGGCGGCAGACCGGCGGGCGGCTAGGCCTTGCCGCAGCGTGCTTTCCCAGTCGGCGCAGATGTTGCTGATCGGACCCAGTTCGTGGGCGCGCCCGCCATCG
Organism: Victivallales bacterium; assembly: GCA_003245525.1. Classification (GTDB taxonomy): domain Bacteria; phylum Verrucomicrobiota; class Lentisphaeria; order Oligosphaerales; family Lenti-02; genus Lenti-02. The sequence continues at coordinate 20,929 of QKCY01000247.1, forward strand.
AACTGGTGACCCCACTGCTCGTCGTCATAGACCAAGGGAACGCTCGGGACGGTGCGGGTGAAGACGATCCGCTGATCGGGTTCGATCACTGGCTGTTCGGCGGCGCACATCCGCGCGAGAAGACCGCTCACTCGGCGGGTCCAGGACAGCCCCTGCGCCTCGAATTCCTGCCAGACTACGGGGGCCGCCGCCTGCCGGAAACGGGCATGGTCGAAGCGACGGACCGATTCGCGCATCGTCTCAAGACGTCGATTGAGCATAGGAGTCTCCGGTTGGATTCCCGAATTGGACACCGAAGTCATCGCATAAGTTCACTCGCCCGCTGCCGGAGCGGTCAGACCGACACGAACATAGCACGTTTTCGTTGTCACGGCGGCCTTCACGGCGGCCTCGTCCGCTTGCGCTTGCGGCGAACTCTCGGTCCATGGCACAACCAGCCGTATGCCACCGTCCACAGCAGTCACGGCGAGGGGGATGGTCTCGCCATAGATATCCACCCGCGCTGCTTCGCGGACTCGGCTGGGCGCGACCGGCAGGTCGAGCTGGACCGTCGCGGGCGCGTCCTTGGCGGGAAGGTGCAAGGCCACCACAATGCGGTCGGCAGCGGCGAAGGCCTCGCAGCTTGCCTCCTTGCCGTCGAGGGTGGGATGCAGTTCCGGC
>QKCY01000137.1 GCA_003245525.1 Victivallales bacterium
GCCAGGGCCAAGGCCGTGGGTTTCTCGCCGGGGCGCTGGAGCCCGGGTTCACTCAGTTTCCGGAGCAGCCGTACGCGCAGACCGGTCAGGCCCAGGGCGCGCCTGCTGAGGTCTACGGTCACCGGCACCATGCCGCCTGCGGGTTCGCCGGCATGGAACCCGTCCACTGCCGCCGCCGTACCGTTCGGCACGTCCACCCCCACGACCTCCTCGATTCCGTAGCCTTCCGGCACCATCGCCTCCAGGCGGAAGAGGCCCGCCCGCTGCACGTCCACCACTGCCGTGTAGTCCAGACGCAAGGTCTCGGGGGTCAGCTGGAACTCGCTCAGCGAGGTGGCCAGCACCCGCGCCTGGATCTTGGTGAGCCGGAAGCTCAGCTCGTAGGGGAGGGCCACATAGCGGTAGCCGAACTGCCAGGACTCGCCCTTGACCTGGGGCCAGGCTTTGACCAGTTCGGTCAGGTCGTCCTGGGCCAGCCGCTCGCGCCGCTCGACCTCGGCCCGCAGGCCGCTCTCCACCCCAACCAGGACCATGCCCAGTTCGCGGCTGGCCCCCTGCACGGCCACCGATGGCACGGCCACGGTTGCCTCGTTGGCCAGTCGCTCCAATTCCACCAGCAGGCTCTGTCTGCCCTGGACTGGCTTGAAGAATTCCACGGCGATTTCCTGGGTCTCGCCCACCGTCTTCACCGACCAGGCCCGCACGTTCTCGTCGAATACGTTCACCACCCGGTACCCGGCGGGGACTACCAGCGTCTGGCCGGGAATCTCGGCCCGGGTCACGGTGGACACCAGGTTCGCCTGGACCCGGGCGATGCCCTCGCCCAGATTCACCCGCACCTTGCCTTCCACGCTCACCAGGGCCTGGAGGCCACGCGCGCCCTCGGCTTTCGGGGTCCACCCGATCTGGATCAGCGGGGTCACGCCCACGAAGGCGCGCACGATGGTCTCCTTGCCGTTGGCCGAGGCCGCCTCGGTCGCCGCCACCACGGGTTTCACCTCCACCTTGACCCCCGGCTCGGGAATCCGGATCTCCCACCGTCCGACCGGTGCCGATGGCGGCTGGAACTGCACGGCGTTGCGCCCCGGCGATTTGGCGCAGGCCTTGGCGAAGGTCAGGTCCAGCACCACGGTCAGGGGGGCCTCGGTCGGGTTCTCCACCAGCAGCGCGTAGCCGGTCTCGGCATCGAACACCAGCCGGGCGGGCACCTTGCCCACCTTGGCCTCGGATACCGCCACATCGGTCAGCCCCAATGGCACCCGCTGCCAGCCCTTGGCCAGCACCTCGATCCGCAGGGATGCCGTCACCGTCGCCACATCGTCGGCGAAGGTCACCGTTCCGGCCGCTTCGGCCACCAGACTGGGAACCGGTTCCTGGGCGGGAACCGCCTCCTTGGCCCGGGCGGCCTCGCGCAGCTTCTCGTAGTCCTCGTAGGGCAGGAAGACTCCCCGGCCCTGCTTCTCGAACACCTGCCACAGGCGTTCGTAGGGAATGTAGACCACCCGGTCCGCCGGCTTCTCCGGGACGGGCGCAGGCGTCTGCGCACTGGCAACAGCCAGCCAACCAAGGGACGCCAGCAAGGAGATTGCGCGGTTCATGGGGACACCTCCGGGGGGATTGGGCAGGAGAACAGCCCTGCGTAGAGCTTACCCTAGCGAGAAGCGGTCCCCGGGGTGTCATACCATGGTCACAAGGATGCAAAAGGAATGTAAAAGCAACTCGGAAACGGGGGAGGGTAGGACCGCGGGCGCACTTCCAACTAGACGGTACGACCGAAACACATCTGTCTTAATGACGTGGCAGCCGCACGTTTTCTTAGACGCTGTTTTGCAGAAAAACGCGCGGCACGGGGCATGGCTTCCCCCGCCGGTAGCAGCGCGGTCGGCACGGGGCTTGCCCCGAGCAGGAAATATGGTAGCCGGACGACCCGGCTCCTATGGTACCAAAGGCCTACAGGGAGCCGCCCGGAACAGGCACAACGACATGGTCAGGAAAGAAAACCCTATGCCCCGTCCTGGTCCCGGATCTCGGTCCGGCGGATCTTGCCGCTGATCGTCTTGGGCAAGGCGTCCACGAAGGCCACCACGCGGGGATATTTGTAGGGTGCGGTGACGGTTTTCACATGCTGCTGCAACTCGTGCTTGAGCCGGGCCGTGGGCCGATACCCGGCGGCAAGGACGATGGTGGCTTTGACGACTTGGTGCCGTTCGCGGTCGGGGACCCCGGTGACAGCGCATTCGAGGACGGCGGGATGCTGCATCAGGGCGCTCTCCACCTCGAAGGGGCCAATCCGGTAGCCAGAGCTCTTGATCACATCGTCGGCCCGGCCGACAAACCACAGATAGCCATCGGCATCCATGCTGGCCATGTCGCCGGTGTGGTACCAGCCATCATGCCAGACGGTGCGGGTCAGCTCCTCGTCGCGGTGATAGCCGCCGAACAGGCCCGGCGGCAGCCGCTCCGCCGTGCGCAGGACGATCTCGCCCTCCTCGCCGGGGCCGACAATCTGGCCGGTGCCGGGGTCCATCAGCGTCAGGTCGTAGTCGGGCGAGGGACGGCCCATGGAGCCGGGTTTGGGCTCCAGCCAGGGCCAGGTGGCGACGGCGATCACGGACTCGGTCTGGCCGTAGCCCTCCATCAGGCGCAGACCGGTCTGCTCGTGCCAGCGGGTGTACACCTCGCCGTTGAGCGGCTCGCCCGCCGTCACGGTGTAGGCCAGCTTGCTGAAATCGTACTGGGAGAGATCCTCCTTGATGAGGAAACGAAAGACCGTGGGCGGCGCGCAGAAGGTGGTCACCCCGTGCCGGGTGGCCATGGCCAGCACCCCGCGCGCAGTGAAGCGGTCGTAGTCGTAGACAAAGACCGCGCTGCCCGCCAGCCACTGGCCGTAGATCTTGCCCCAGACGGCCTTGGCCCAGCCCGTGTCGGCCACCGTGTAGTGGAGCCCGTCGTCCTGCACGTTCTGCCAGTACTTGGCGGTAAGGATGTGGCCGAGGGGGTAGGCGTAGTCGTGTTTCACCATTTTCGGGAACCCGGCGGTGCCGCTGGTGAAGTAGAGGAGACTGGTATCGCTGTTCTCCGGGAGGTCGGCCGGGTCGGCGACGGCAAAGGCGTCGGGCGCGTGGGCCACGGCGGTCTCGAACCCCACCCACTCGGGGCGCTCGCCGCCCACCACCATGCGGGTGCGGTGGACCGGGCAGGCCCGGTGCGCTTCGTCCAGCGCATCCATCAGGGCGGAGTCGCCGGAGGTTACGGTCAACTCGATGTCGGCCCGCTCGATGCGGTAGATCAGGTCCTTCGGCGTCAGCATGTGGGTGGCGGGAATCGCCACCGCGCCAAGCTTGTGGAGGGCCAGGAGGAAGAACCAGAACTCATAGCGGCCCTTGAGAATCAGCATCACCGGGGTCCCCCGGCCCACGCCGAGGCCGCGCAGCACGTTGGCGGTGCGGTCGCTCCAGCGTTTCAGGTCGGCGAAGGTGAAGACCCGCTCCTCGCCAGCGTCGTCGCACCAGAGCAGAGCCCGCTTCTCCGGGCAGATGCGGGCGTACTCGTCCACCACGTCGTAGGCGAAGTTGAAGCGTTCGGGAACGCGGATACGGCAGTTGGCGCGGAAGTCGTCGTAGGACGTGTAGTCCACGCGCTCCAGGTAGCGGTCCAGAAGATGCATCGAGCCAAGGCTCCGTTTGGGTGCCGGACAACGAACATGAACCCCGTCGTGCGGAACCGGATTGGTCTCACCGGTTCGCTTCTTCCCTAAGTATAGAGGGAGTCGGCGCGCTGTCGAGCCTGTTCAGCCCCGGTAAGGGGGAGATTGGCGGCGGGTTCGGGGTCCGCCCGTGGGTGGCGGGCAAAAAACTGCCGGGGCAGGTTTGTCATGCCCCGGCTCCTGCCTATAGTAGACTACGAAGTGGGCGTTTTCTGGTTCAGTTGGAGGTGTGGGCGCTCTTTCGCGAAGCTCGCCGAAGCAAACTGATGGCATGTTGCGGCAGCCTGATGGCCGCCATTGCCGTATTCCTCGTGTACTGCCGGTCGGACCTGTGGTCGCCGGTGCAATTGGCCCCCACCCAATCCTGGGTGGTGCCATAGGTAGAGTCCGAGATCCCTGAAAAGGAAGGACAGAACCATGAAGAAGTTCCTGATGCTCCTCGTCGTCGCCTCCCTGGTGGTCGCCTCCGTCGGCTGCAAGAAGAAAGAGACCCTCGGCGACAAGATCGACAACGCCGCCGCCGCCGCCGCCGACAAGGCCGAAGACGTGAAGAAGGCCGTTGAGTAAGTTCAGCGGTTGACGAAGAACTTGAACGCCGTCCGGCTTCCGCCGGGCGGCGTTCTCTTTTCCCGACCCTGCCGGGAGGAGGCCGCCCATGAAGCCAAGTGTCCAGCCATTTGAGCCTGCCGACTACGCCGCCGTGCATGCCTTGTGGAGCGCCTGCGAGGGGATCGGCCTGCATGACGACGTGGATTCGCAGGCGGGTATCATCCGCTACCTCGAACGCAATCCCGGCCTGAGCTTCGTGGGCCGGGACGGCGAGCGCGTCGTGGGCGCGGTGCTGGCGGGACACGACGGCCGCCGGGGCTATCTGCATCACCTTGCGGTCCACCCCGCCGCGCGGCGGCTGGGGCTAGGACGCGAACTGGTCGCCGCCGCCCTGGCCGCCCTGAAGGCCCAGGGGATCGGCAAGTGCCACATCTTCGTCTTCCGGGACAATCCGGAGGGCCGGGCCTTCTGGGAGTCTTGCGGCTGGCGCTTGCGAGAGGACATCGACCTGCTTTCCATCACCGTCCCGTAGTGCCGTGCCGGTTCCCGCTGGCTGGCGTCGCCGCCAAAGAGCGGCGGAGGCCCGCCGCTTCTCCAGAAGCTGGCATCGAACGACCGTGCTGGAGAACCGCCCGGCCCCGGGCGGGGGGCGTGCCGCTGGTAGGGCGAGCCTGTTGTCTTCCCCGCTTGCAGAGTTGCGCACATGGCGGCAGAGCGCAATCAGGCGTAGGCGAGGTCCAGTTCGGGGCGCAGGCCGAGTTCGGTACGGCGGAGCCAGCGGTACTCCTCCACGGGCAGGTCGGTGGGGAAGTAGCGGAAGATATGGTGCCATTTGCCCCGGAACTTGAGGGAGTTGCGGGCGATGTTGGTCGTGTACTCGTCCTGGCCGAAGGAGGCGGTGGTGATGCCCTCGAAGTGGTACATCTCCACCTCGGGCGTGTAGGCCACCTCGTAGCCCGCCAGTCGGGCGCGCAGGCAGAGGTCGAGATCCTCGTACTGGACGGGATGGAAGAGCTCGTCCAGGTAGCCGACGCTGTCGCGCAGTTCGGTGCGCATCATCCAGCAGGCGCTGATCAGGCTCCAGGTGGGCCAGTAGGAGGCGTAGCGGGGATCGTGCCGATCGGCTCCCCGGCCCCGGAAGGCCACCCGGCCCATGGGATTGATGCTGACCCCCGCGCACTGGACGTTGTGCGGCTGGAAGGGGTAGATGAGCTTGGGGCCGAGAATGCCCAGGCTGGGCCGCGTCGCGAAATGGGCCAGAAAGCGGGAGAGCCAATCGCGGGTGCAGACGCAGGCGTCGCTGTCGATCAGCACCGTATAGGGGGCGGTGACCTTCTCCCAGGCCTCGTTGCGGGCCAGGGAGCAGCCCTTGTTCTCGCCGTTCCGCCAGGTGGTCACGGCGATTCCCGCCGCTTCCAGCCGGGGGATGTACTCGGCGAAGAGCGCGGGCGTCTCGTCGGTGGAGCCGTTGTCCACCAGGAACATCTCCCGGGGCACATCGGCTCCGCCCAGCAACTGGTCGAAGTTGTGGCGGGTGAAGGCGGCCCCGCAGTGGGCCAGCATGACAATGGCGCAATCGCAGACAGACATGGGACTCCTCAACTCGCCGGCGGCGGCTCGGTGGCCAGAGGCTGGAGTTGCAGCAGCATGCCCGAGAACTCGCCGGGAGCGGTCACGGGGCGGGCCGACTGGACGTGGGTGGTTTCGGTCACCGGCAGGTTCTCGACCACAACCCGGCGCATCTCCTTGCGCACTTCCGGGCCCAGTTCGGAGATCAGCACCTGGCGGGCCGCCTCGTTCGCCCGCAGGGGTTCCCCGGCGGGATTGAGGAGGACCGCTGGCCCGTCGATCGTCTCCATGAGACCGGTGACGACGCGTTGTTCGTTGCGCAGCTCGCGCCAGTGCTCCTCGCCGCGCCGCTCCACCGCCTCGAAGTGCTCGTTGCAGACACGGATCAGCTCGGCCACCGTCTCGTCGCCCTGGACGGAGAGCCGCTCCCCGACCATGCTGTCGGCAGTGCCCCAGGCTTTGAAGAACGCCGCCACCTGCTCGATGGGGCGTTGGACATAGCGGCTGAAGCGGACATGGAAGAGCAGGGCGATAACCATGCCCAGGGAGGTCAAGCCCACGGCCAGCAGGACATAGCGGCGGGCGGTGATGCGGATGAGCTCGCGCAACTCGCTCGCGTCCAGCTTGCGGCGGAGCACGAAGGAGGTGGTCGCCCGGCGCAGATCGCCGAGAGTGGCGAGAGTGGCACCCAGCTCCTCGGGGGGTGGCGGCGTTTCCTCGGCCAGCAGTTGGCGGACCCGGGCGCGCTGGGTGATCCAGGCCCGCCGGACCGCATCCAGGCCGAACTCCGTGGCCCGGGGCTGCTGCGCCGCAGCATCCAGCTCCCGGTCGAAGGTGTCGATGGTGTGTCCCAGCGCCTCCCGTTCGGTGGCGGTCAAGGGCCGCCCGAGGAGGGTCAGCAGCGACTGCATCTGCTCGTCCAGCGCGGCCGACATGCGGTTGTGCGCCTGCACCGCGTCGCCGCTACCGCCCACCTGGCCGGCGATCAGGTTGCCGATCCGTCGGAAACCGACGGTGGAGGACAACCCGGTCGCCACCAGGATTACCAGCACGGCATACATGAGCCATCGCGGGGTCAGACGCTGGGACATGACGGAACCATGGGAGAAGGGTTACTTCACGGGCTGGAGCACGCTGGGATCGTAGTCTTCCGGAGCCTCGTAGCCGAGCAGGTTCAGGCAGGTGGCTGCCAGGCTGCTGATGCCGAGGCCGGAAACCAGTTCCTTGGCGTACTCGCCCTGGTACTCCGGATCGTAGATGATGCAGGGGACCGGGTTCAGCGAGTGGGCGGTCTTCACCTTCTTCTTGCCGTTCTCGACCTTCACCGCGCCGGTCTTCTTCTCGTGCTCGTACATGTCGTCGGCATTGCCGTGGTCGGCGCTGATGACCATCACGCCACCCGCCGCGTCCACCGCCTTCTTGAGCCGGGAGAGGCAGATGTCCACCGTCTCGACCGCGACCTGGGCGGCGGCGTAGACGCCGGTGTGGCCCACCATGTCGCCGTTGGGGTAGTTCAGGCGGATGAAGTCGTACTCGCCCGAGCCGATGGCCTCGACCACCTCGTCGGTGATCTCGGCACCCTTCATCCAGGGGCGCTGTTCGAAGGGCACGATGTCGGACGGGATCTCGATGTAGGTTTCCCGGTCCTCGTCGATGTAGCCGGACTTGTTGCCGTTGAAGAAGTAGGTCACATGGCCGTACTTCTGGGTCTCGCTGATGGCCAGGGAGTACAGGTCGGCCGCGCAGATGTACTCGCCGATGGTGCGGTCGATGGCGGGGGGGGTGACGAGGTACCGCTTCGGCACGTGCAGGTCGCCATCGTACTCCATCATGCCCGCGTACACCACGGCGGGCCGGCGGCCCCGGTCGAAGGCGGGGAGCTCGTCCTCCTCGAAGGCGGCGGTGATCTCGATGGCGCGGTCGCCGCGGAAGTTGAAGAAGACGACGGAGTCGCCGTCCTCGACACGGCCCACGGGCTGTCCGTTCTCGCCGATCACGAAGGCCCCCAGATCCTGGTCGATGGCACCGGTCTCCTTGCGGAGGGTCTCGATGGCCTCGTGGGCGCTGGCGAACTGGCGCCCTTCGCCCTGGACGTGGGTGGCCCAGCCGCGCTTGACCATCTCCCAGTTGGCCTGGTAGCGGTCCATGGTGATGTACATGCGGCCGCCGCCGGAGGCGATGCGGGCGTCGAAGTCGGGGCCGTTCAGTCCGGCGAGGAATTCCTCGAAGGGATCGATGTATTCGAGGGCGCTGGTCTCGCCCACGTCGCGACCGTCGAGCAGGACATGCACGCGGACCTTGGCCACGCCTTCGGCCTTGGCGCGCTCGATCATGGCCTTGAGATGGTCGATATGGCTATGGACGTTGCCGTCGGAAAAGAGGCCGAGGAAGTGCATGGTGGACTTCTGGTCCACGCAATTGGCCACCAGGTCCAGCCAGGTCTGGCCGGTGAACATCTGGCCGCTCTCGATGGAGTGGTTCACCAGCTTGGCGCCCTGGGCGAACACCCGGCCGCAGCCGATGGCGTTGTGCCCCACTTCGCTGTTGCCCATGTCCTCGTCGCTGGGCAGGCCGACGGCGGTGCCGTGGGCCTTCAGGGGGGTGTTCGGGCAGGTGGCGTGGAACCCGTTCAGGGTGGGGGTGAGGCCGGAGCGGACCGCGTCGCCCTCCTCGTACTTGCCGTAGCCAACGCCGTCCATGATGACCAGAACGACCGGGCCGCGACGCCCCTTGAACCAGGTTGCCTTCTTGAGTTCTTCCAGCATGATCGGGCATATCCTAATGGATGAAGTGCGAGTTGGTTCGGGGGCCGGAGGATGCGCCTCCCGAGGGAGTTGTACAATGTACCCCCGACCACCCCGAAATCAACGCTCGGCGGAGTTCCTAACTGGACTCCCGGGAAGCTCGAAACGTTCTCCCAAACCGATTCTTGCGCAATACAAAGAAAAGGGAACCGTTACCTAGACACCGGTACGTGGTATTCATGGGTGTAGCCTTGCGGCGAACACTCACTCATGACCGATGGAGACGAACATGCGCTATCCTTTCTTGGCCTTCGCGCTCTTCTTTGCGGTCGCCGCCCCGGCGGCGGAGCCGGTCGTCCCCTGCGTGGCGGGACCCGTGCGGGGCGAGCGCACCGCCGAGGGGCTCTGCGTGTTCCGGGGCATTCCCTACGCGGCCCCGCCCGTGGGCGAACTGCGCTGGCGGGCGCCCCAGCCGGTCGCGCCCTGGACCGAGGTGCGCGATGCCACCGCCTTCTCTCCCGCCTGTCCCCAACCGCCGCGCCCGATTCCCGCGGTCCAGTCCGTCGGGGAGACCAACGAGGATTGCCTGTACCTGAATGTCTGGACCCCCGAGCTGGCCCCCGCCAAACGGTCGGTCATGGTCTGGATTCACGGTGGCGGCATGACCATTGGGGCGGGATCGTCCGAGGTCTACGACGGCAGCGCCCTGGCCCGGCAGGACGTGGTGGTGGTGACCATCAACTACCGCCTGGGCGTGCTTGGTTTTCTGGCCCATCCCGAGCTCTCCGCCGAGTCTCCGGACAAAGTCAGCGGGAACTATGGCTTGCTCGACCAGATTGCGGCCCTGCGCTGGGTGCGGGACAATATCGCGGCCTTCGGCGGTGATCCCGGCAATGTCACCATCTTCGGCGAGTCGGCGGGTTCGGTGAGCGTGGGTTGCCTGCTGGTGGCCCCCGCTGCCGAGGGGCTGTTCCACCGGGCCATCATGGAAAGCGGTGCCCCGAGCGGCGTGGCCGAACCTCTCCGTGATGGTAAGAACAGCGCCGAAGAGCAGGGGCTCGACATCGCTCGGCGGCTCAAGGCCAAAACCCTCGCCGACCTGCGGGCGATCCCCGCCGCCGATCTGGTGGCCGGTTGCCCCGCCGCCATCGGTCCGACCGCCAAGCGCAAGGACAACTACAAGTTCGGGCCCTGCGTCGATGGGGTCGTGCTGCCCGACCAACCCTTGCGCCTTTTGGCCGAGGGCAAGTTCCACCACGTGCCCATTCTGCTCGGCACCAACCGGGACGAGATGACGCTTTTCCTGAACCGCGAGGAAAAGGGCAAGCCAAAGCGCAAGATGGGGTTGCGGTTCGTGGTGCGCTCGCTGTACAAGGACCAGGCCGAAGCCGTGCTGGCGGCCTTTCCCTGCGACCGCGACGAGGATGCCGCCTTCGCCTTCCGGGACCTGATGACCGTGGCCTGCTTCACCTCGCCCTGCCGGTACGTGGCCAACGCCGCCGCTGCGGGCGGCGCGCCGGTCTATCTCTACGAGTTCTCGCGGGTCGCGTCCACGGTCGGGCGTGCCGGGCTCGGAGCCACCCACGGCATCGAGATTCCCTACGTGTTCGGCACTCTCAAGGACACCTTCGGCGATGGCACCGACCGCACCCTGAGCAAAGCCATGGGCGCATACTGGGTGGCCTTCGCCCATACCGGCGTGCCCAGCGCCACCGGTCTACCGGCCTGGCCCCGCTATGCGGCCCCTGCCGATTCGTACCTCGAATTCGGCGACACGGTGACGGTCGGCCAAGGCCTGCGCCGCGCCCAATGTGATGCCGTTGAACCCGCCCTGCGGGAACGCCTCAGTCTGCCGGAGCGGTAGACCCGCGACGTGGCGCAGGCGTCTCGCCTGCCGCCTGCTCGGTCCACTTCGTCCACCAAGTCCACCAAGTCCACCCCCTCTGCGGCAGGCGAGGACACCTGGCTACGCCGGAACCAGGCGTTCGGCGTTGGCGTGGTAGACCTTTTCGGCCACTTCGGGTGGCAGGTCGAGCTTGTCCAGGACCTCGATCTGGCGGCCGTCGAAGTAGTCGCGCCCGAATAGGATGCGGTCCTGGAATTCGAGGACGAAGGGCCGGGCGTGGTCCAGATCGCGGGCCAGGGCGTTGCAGCCGCTGCCTGCCGAGAGGTCGCAGTGGAGGTTCGGGTAGCGACGCAGGGCCAGGACGAGCTTGCCGTCGGGGGTCACGGGGCCGGTGGGATAGCCGCTGTCGGTGGCGTCGGCATCGCCGGAGATATCCCGCCAGAAACCGGGTCCGTGGCCGATGAAGGTCGTCTCGGGGCACAATCGGCACATGGTCTCGACCACATCCAGGTCGCCGCCGTACCACTCGATCCAGGTGTCGCGATTGGCGGCCTGTTTGGCCACGGCATGGCGGTCGCACTGGAGGTGGAAGAGGACGGGCAGACCAAGCTCGCCGCAGAAGCGGTACATGGCGATGGCGTCGGCATTGTCGTAGCGCATCCGGCATTTGAGTTCGCCGTAGACCCGGATGCCGTGGATCTTCACCGCCGCCTGGAGCCGGGCGCGGGCGAAGCGGTCGCGGGGATCGGGTGCCCAGCCGCCGATGAAGCGGTCGGGATAGCGTTCCAGGCCCTGGATCACGAGGTCGAGCGGGGCGGCGATGCCGCGCGGGTCCATGTGGGCGTAATAGCCGGGACAGGCCTGGGCGTACTCGAACTCGGGCTGCTCCCAACCCAGCAGCCAGGTCTTGGCGATGCCGTACTCGTCCATGTTGCGGACCAGGGCGGCGAGGTTGTGTCCGTGCCAGTTGGGATGGTTGTGGATGTCGATGACCGAGCGTTGCATGTTCCTCGTCCTTGCTGGCGGCGCGAGGTCGGGGAGCCGTCCCCGATGGTGACATGCGCCGCAACGGGAGTACATTACCCAGCCTGCCCGCATTTTACGACAGGACACCCCGATCCACTATGATTGCCAACGACTTCGGTCAGATGACCATCGCTCCCGAGCTGCTCGGCTGGGAAGCCCACCATGACGAAGGGCGCTTCGGCGGCCCCACGGAGATTCTGTTCGACGGCCAGCCGCTCGTGCAGGTCGGCAGTTTCCATATCGACGACATGGACCAGGACATGGCGACGGTGACCCGCGCCCGCGCCTTCCGCAAGGGCGGTGCCGCCGTGGTCCACCACGAGGGCGCCCTGCCCTTCGGCGAGCCGATCCAGCTCATGCAGACCTGCCGCTACGCGGCCAACCATATGCGGGTGACCATGGACCTCAACTGGCCCCGCACGGCGGTGGTGCGCCGCCACCTTGGCGTCGGCACCCTGGCGCTGCCTGGTCGCTGGCGGCGGTACTATCTCGTCCCCCCTTGCGCCCACTTGGCGGAGGAGGCCCAGCCCGCCTGGCATCCGATCCCCGAACAGGCCCCCGGCAGCGGCATGGTGGGGCACTGGCATCGCCCGCCTCTCGCCCTGGTCTTCGAGCGCGAGGACGGCCTGCTCCTGGAAGTGGGCACCGGCAACGATGTCTGGCGCTGGGAGCACTGCTTCGGGTTCGGTCCCGAAGCCGGTAGCTACAAGATCATGCAGGTGTCCGACGGGTTGCACGTGATCCGCGAGCCGCTGATGACCTGCGAGGAAGTGATTCCCGAGAAGCGCCAATATCGGTTGACCTGGCACCTCGCCTGGCAGCGTCCCGGCGAGACGCCCTCGCTGCCTCGCGAGGAGATGCTGGACCTCGCGACGGCCAGCCCGGCCGCCATGCGCGACCAGGAGGGCGGCTGCTTCCGCCTCGACCCCGCCATGCTTGGTCTCGACGACGCCTGCCGTCGCCAGGAGACCCCCGACGCCTATATTCGCAACGATCCGCCCGGCGCGCCCTGCTGGTCCAGCAACGGGACCCAGAAGGCGGCCCGCAAGCTGATCCGTTCCCTGGCCAACCTGGAGGAGCCCGGCACTCTGGTGGTGGGTCCCTTCGCGCCGGGTCCCTGCTGGGTGCCCGGCCACTGCGACCGGCAGAAGCCGCGCGGCTTGGCCCATTGGGACCTCGGCGGCCTGCTCGATTTCGCGGTCTGGACCCGGCAGCAACTGGGTCCGGCCTGGACCATCGTCCCCGACTCCCCTCTGGCCAACGTGCTGCCCTCCATCGCCGGGCTCTTCGGCGAGACGGGCTTTGCCAAGGGCGAGGAGACGGACGAGGAAGAGGACGAATGAGTGTCATCAGTTTCAACGATCTGGCCCTGACTGGCTGGTTTCCCGGCCACATGCTCAAGGCCGGGCGCCAGATGCAGGAGATCGCCCCCCTGATCGACCTAGTGGTCGAGCTGGTGGACGCCCGCCTGCCCCTTTCCTCCCGCAATCCCCGCTTCCATGAACTCCTGCCCGGCAAACCCGCCATGGTGGTGGCCAACAAGGCCGACTTGGCCGACCCCGCCGCCTCGCGCCGCTGGCAGCGCTGGTTCGAGGGCCAGGGCGAACGGGTCTTCTTCCTCAACGCCCGCGAACCCGGCGATCCCGACCGGCTGGTGCGCTTCTGGGAGCGGACCGCCCACGAGGAGCGGGAGAAGCGGGGTGCGACCCAGGCCCTCAACCGCCCGGTGCGCGTCATGATCGTGGGCATTCCCAACGTGGGCAAGTCCACGCTGGTCAACCAGCTCTGCACCGAGAAGCGCGCCCAGGTCGGCCCCCGGCCTGGCGTGACCCGGCAGAACCAGTGGATTCGCCTCCGCGGCGACCAGGTCGAGCTGCTCGACACCCCCGGCGTGCTCTGGCCGCGCATCCGCGACAAGGAGCACGAGCTGCGCCTGGCCATGATCGGCTCCATCCGCGACGAGGTGATCGGCATCGAACTGCTGGCCGAGTTCATCTGGTACGAGCTCAGCCGCCAGCCGGCCCGGGTGGACTGGTCGCTCTACGACCTCGCTGCCTGCCCGGAATACCCCGAAGAGATGATGGCCGCCGTGGCCCGTCGCCGTGGCCTGTTGCGCGGCGGGGGTGCCATCGATCACATCCGCGCCGCCCATGCGCTGGTGAAGGACTACCGCGATCTCCGTCTTGGTGCCCTTACCCTTGAGTCTCCCCCCGATCCCACCGCCTGTTAGGAACGCTCCGCTATGGCTCCTATCCGTGTTGTCGTGACCAAGCCCGAATACGCCAAAGCCGAGGCCACTTTCCGGGCCGCTCCCGACCTTGATATCCGGGTCAGCGATTGGCCGGAGGAGATTGTGGCGGAAACGGTGCGCGAGCACCGGGCCAGCGCGGCGATCCTGGGCGTCGAACGATATACCGGGGCCCTCTACGAAGCCCTTCCCAAGGGCGGCATCCTGGCCCGTTTCGGGGTCGGGCACGACGGGGTGGACAAGCCCCAGGCCACGGCCCACGGCCTGCTGGTCGCGAACACGCCCGGCGTCCTGGAGGATGCGGTGGCCGAACACGCCATCGCCCTGATTCTGGGTGTCGCCAAGAATCTGAACCCCTTCGTCCTGGCCATGCACGCGGGCGAATGGAAGCCCCGGCTCGGTTTCGAACTGCGAGGCCGTACCCTCGGCATCGTCGGTTGCGGGGGGATCGGCCGTCGTCTCGCCCGTTTCGCCAACGCCTTCGGCATGACCGTGCTCGGCGTTGCCCCCAACCCGGCCCATGCCGCGGAACTGCGGCGCGACTGGGGTTTTGCCGAGGTCCACACCGATGTCGCCGCCATTCTCGGCCGGGTCGACATCCTCAGCCTCCACGTTCCCTCCAACGAGCATACCCGCCACCTGGTCGATGCGGACTTCCTGGCGAAGCTGCGGCCTAGTGCCGTGCTGGTGAACACCGCCCGCGGCCCGGTGGTGGACGAAGTCGCCGTCTACGATGCCCTCGTGGCTGGCCGCCTGGGCTCTGCCGCCCTCGATGTGTTCGAAGCCGAGCCTTACATCCCCGCCGCGCCAGGCAAAGACCTGCGGACCCTGCCCAATGTGCTGCTAACCCCGCACGTTAGTTCGAGCAGCGTCGAAGCCTGCCAGCGCATGGCCCTTGCCTCGATGGAGAACGTGCGCCGCGCTGCTGCCGGCACCTACGACGCGATCAGCCTGATCAACCCGGACGTGCTTGCTGTTCTAGACGTCCGCTAGCCGCTGGAGGAAACCATGGGTACTCCCCTCGTCGTCGAGCTGCCGAAGCTGTATGAGAACATGGACGAGGCCACCGTCGGCCCCTGGCAGGTGAAGGTGGGCGACACGGTCGCGGAGGGCGACTTCATCGTCGAGCTCATCACCGACAAGATGGTGGCCGAGTTCGAGGCCCCCGCCAGCGGCCAGATCCTGGCCCTCTACGCGGTGGAGAAGAGCACCATTCCCATCGGCTACGCCCTTTGCGCCATCGGTGCGGCGGGCGAGCAGGCTCCCGATGTCCGGGCCGAGAACGAGGCGAAGCAGGCGGCCCACGCCAGTGCCGCTTCCCTCGACCTGGATCTGAGCGCCTTGGATGCGGTGGCCCCCGCTCCCGCCAAGCCCAGCTACAAGGTGGCCCCGGCGGCCCGGGTCTACGCCAAGCAAAACGGCGTGGACCTGGACGAAGTGGCCGCTGCCTGCGGCAAGGAGACCCTCCACCGCGCCGATATCGAGGACTTCCTGGCCCAGCGCCAGACCCTCGTCCCCCAGCCCGAACCGGCCCAGCCCGCCTACAAGGTGGCTCCGGCGGCCCGGCTGTTTGCCACCCAGAACGGCGTGGACCTGGATGCGGTGGCCGCTGCCTGCGGCAAGCCCATCCTCCACCGCCAGGACGTGGCCGATTTCCTGGCCCAGCGCCAGACCCTGGTCCCCGAGCCGGAGCCCGTTCCGGCGGCCAAGCCCGGCTATAAGGCCGCCCCGGCGGCCCGCCTGTTGGCCAAGCAGCACAACCTGGATCTCGACGAGGTGGCCGCCGCCTGCGGCAAGCCCATCCTCCACCGCCAGGACGTGGCCGATTTTGTGGCCCAGCGCCAGACCCTGGTCCCCGAGCCCGAGCCGGTTGCCATGCCGACGGCTCCCGCCACGGCTACTGACCGGGTGGCCCTCGTCACCGGTGCCAGCGGGGGGATTGGCGCGGCCATCGCCCGCCGCCTGGCCGCCGCCGGAGCCAAGGTCATGGTCCATTACTGCGGCAATGCCGATTCCGCCCAGGCGGTGGCCGACCAGATCGCTGCCGCCGGGGGCGAAGCTGCCATTCTGGCCGCCGATCTCGCCGATCCGGTCCAGGCCAAGGCCCTGGTGGATGCCACCATCGCCCGGTTCGGCCGCCTTGACATCCTGGTCAACAACGCGGGCCTGCTGATGGACGGCGTCGTCTCCTTCATGAGCGACGAACAGTGGCAGCGGGTGCTCGACGTGAACCTGAGCGGACCCTTCTACGTGACCCGCGCCGCCGCCATGACCATGGCCCGGGGCCGCTGGGGCCGCATCATCAACCTCGCCAGCGATGCCGGCCGCATGGGTTCCGCCAACCGCGCCAACTACGCTGCCGCCAAGGAGGGACTGGTGGGCTTCACCCGTTCCGTCGCCCGCGAACTGGCTGGCGTCGGGATCCGGGTCAACGCGATCAGCCCCGGTTTCGTCGATACCGCCATGATCGCCGGGATGAACGACCGCAAACGCGCCGACCTCCTCAAGGAAATCCCCACCCACCGCTTCGGCAAGCCCGAGGACGTGGCCGAACTCGTCGCCTTCCTCGCTTCGGAAGGTGCCGACTACATCACCGGCCAGGTCATCAGCATCGACGGTGGCCTCTTCATGGGCTGACGGCATTGGCGCGTGCCGAGGCACTTGGTGTGAGAGAGCCGCATTTCCACGGCGGCTGTGCCGTGTCGTGGCGAAGATTGCTGCCGAGGGCCTGTAGATACTCGTTGCGGATTGCGTTTAGCTGGTAACCTCTTGTTCCTCCAGCGCGGTGGTCCAGCCATGAACGAGCATCTATCCAGCAGTGTGCGGAACCGGTCCCTGGCGTGCCTGAGCGGGGCGGCTGCTGCATCCCTTCTTGCGGGGAGCGCCCAGGCGGCGGTCCAGACCATGGCGGTAAACGTGACCCTGACCGGGGACGGCGATGGTCACGTTTTCGCCCTGCGGATGACGCAAGCGGGGGCTGTGAGCCACGTCACCCTGCCATCCTTTACCGCACTCACGGGTCTCGCCGCCTTGGCAGCCACCGATGCGGTTCTCGGAATCATCGCCCGGACGTGGCTGGCAGGCTACGCTGTGTCCGCCTACGGGTTTGGCGGCTCGGTGGTCAGGACCTCTGACTTCGCGAGCCACATGACGGCAAGCAACTCCGTGGGATCGACGAACCCGTTCCGAAGCACGATCCTGATTGCGGATAGTGTCGTGGCGTTATCCTACTGGACCGGCGGGGGGTACGTCGGCTTCCAGTTGACTCCCGAGGGAAGCGGGAACACGTACTATGGTTGGGTCCACATCGTGGGGATCGCTGCCGATGCCTCCTCGCTGACCATCGACGGCTATGCCTGGGAGACGACGCCAGGAGTTGCCATCCACATCGCGAGCAGCAGCGGCAGTGGCGGTCGCGGCGGCGGCAGCCCGACCGGTAGCACCCCCGAACCGGCCACGTCCTGTCTCGCCCTGCTGGCCCTGGGTGCCGCTGGCGTCATGCGCCACAAGCGGCGGCGGCAGCCATCCGCCTGAGTCGCCCTGGTGTTGAAAGCAAAAGACCCCGACCAGGTGGCCGGGGTCTTTGGAGTGCAGACTGGAATGGCGGTTAGTTCCAGTTGTAGGTCACGCGGTCCTCGTACTTGACGCGCTTGCCGGATTCGACGTGGCCATCGCCCAGGAGCAGGTTGGAGCGGTCGCCGTGGCGGTTGTCGTCGAGCTGGCCCCAGGCCGCGGTATAGGTGCTGTGGGTGATCCCGTAGCCGTGGCCGTTGTCGCTATTGACGCCTTCGCCCACCAGGGGAGTGGTCGTGGTGCCATAGCCGTTGGAGGTGGTGAAGTTGTTGGAGAGCACCTTGCCGGCCAGGTTCCAGCTAATGCCGTAGTGGGCCAGGGTGCCGCTGCCTGCGGTCATGTATTTCCAGCTGCTGGCCGTGGCCTTGCTGGGACATTCGAAGACCTTCACGTTGCTGCCGGCATAGGGATAGAGGAGGTCCATGTAGTACCAGGCGTTGCCGGTAACGGGATCGCGGAAGGGCGGCACGCGCTCGGCGTTGTCGTCCATGTACATGAAAGCCGCCAGGCCGATCTGTTTCAGGTTGTTGGTGCAACTGATGGCCCGGGCCTTGGCCCGTGCCTGCTGCAGAGCGGGCAGGAGCATCGAGGCGAGAATGGCGATGATGGCGATCACCACCAGCAGTTCGATGAGGGTGAAGCGACGACGGGACCTATGGGTTCTGACAGTCATGGCAAACATCCTACAAAGACAGTCCGGGTCCTTGGTTGCGAGCGCACGACACGGCCCGGAGCCAAGTCGTGCGCCTACCTTCGTGCCGCCCCATCCGCGGGGCCGGGCAAATCTGCCAGTTTGGCAGTGTCCTTTGACGGAGGGAATCTCTGGACGTTCCAGACGATAGACTGTTTGCCGCGCATTTGCGCAGGATGAAGCCGCCAATAGGAGGGACGATCGCGCCAAAAAACGTATCATTTCGCCCCTCTGCCTGGCGGGATTGGCGGGGCAGGGACGCGCCGGTGTCGGCTGGACGGGAGGAAACCACCGCTGGGCACCAAGGCCCCGCGTGTTCATCGCCCGCGCGCGCAAAACAGAAGACCCCGGCATGGGGCCGGGGTCCTCGGAATGCGGGTTGCGATGGTGGCTAGTTGGACCAGTTGTACAATGCGGCGTCCTCGTAGTGGACCCGCTTGCCCGACTCCACGTGCCCGTCGGCAAAAAGGACGTTCGAGCGGTCCGTGTGGCGGGTGTCATCCAACAAGCCCCACACCGCGCCGCAGTTGCTGGGGATGATGCCGTAGCCGTGGGAACCGTCGCTGTTGACGCCTTCGCCCACGAGCAGAGTGTTGGTGGGGCCGTACCCGGTGGTGGTGCTGAAGTTGGCCTGGAGGGACTCGCCCTGCAG
The DNA here is from genome assembly GCA_003245525.1 of Victivallales bacterium. GTDB lineage: Bacteria > Verrucomicrobiota > Lentisphaeria > Oligosphaerales > Lenti-02 > Lenti-02. Next base: position 18,605 of record QKCY01000137.1, read on the forward strand.
GAACCAGCTTAGGCCGTAATGGGCCTTGGTGGCCGTCCCTGCCGTGTTGTACTTCCAGGTGTTGGCGACCGACTCGCTGGGGCAGTCGAAGACCTTCACGTTGTTGCCGGCGTAGCTGTAGATGAGGTCCATCCACACCCAGGTCAGCGCGGTGTCCTTGCGCACGACCATGACCCGGCCTTCGTTGTCGTCGATATACATGAGGCTGGCGAGGCCGATCTGCTTCAGGTTGCTGATGCAACTGACCGAACGGGCCTTTTCGCGCGCCTGTTGCAGGGCGGGCAGGAGCATCGAGGCGAGGATGGCGATGATGGCGATCACCACGAGCAGCTCGATGAGGGTGAAACGACGGCAGGGTTTGCGGGTTCTGGCAGTCATGGCAAGCATCCTCCAAAGGTGGTCCGGGACTCTGTGCGAGCGCGACCGAGGCCCGGAGCCTTGCGGCGCGCATACCTTTCCGACAGTCTGCCTGGGACTTGGACGAATCTGCCACTCATTTCACCGCCATCTGGCGACAGAACTCGTTACACGTCCCCATGATATGCTGTCGGCATCCGGTCTGCGCAGGACAAATCCGCCAATAGTAGGGATGATCGCGCCAAAAGTCGATCCCTCCTGCCTGCACCCCTCCTAGCGCGAATGCAAGGGCAGGGTCGCGCGCCGGTACTCGCTGGGCGAGAGATGGTAATGCTTGCGGAACTGGCGCGAGAGATAGCCGCCGTCGGCGAAGCCGGTGCGTTTGGCGATCTCGTCCAGCTTGTCGTCGCTGCTGCGCAACAGTTCCGAGGCCCGGCGCAGCCGTAGCTGGAGAACGTACTCCAGCGGGGAACAGCCGAGGGCGGTCTGGAAGGCCCGGTAGAGGCTCCGCTCGGACATGTGGGCCAGGCGGGCCAGTTCCTCGACGGCGATGGGCCGCTGGTAGTTGCCTTCGACGAAGGTGAGGGCACCACCCAGGCGGAGCATGTCGAGCGACTCGGCGCACTCCTGGAGCGAGTACTCGCGGGAAAGGGCCACGATGATGTGCATTAGGTAACTGATGGCCGTGAACAGGCTGCCGGCCGTGGGATGCAGCACCTCCCGCTCGATGGCGGCCGCCAAGGTGTCGATCTCCGCAATCCGGGCCAGCGAGAGGCGCAGACGCGCACTGAACTGCTTCTGCCGCCGCAGGCGCGGCTCGAAGGTGAACAGCGCATGGTAGCCGGGCAGTTCGTCGAGGTCGAAGCGGGGCACGCCCAGCAGGTCCAGGTCGAACATCAGGTTGACGATGACCAGGTTCTCGGTGTCGGCGTAGCCATGGCACATGCCGGGGGTGATGACGAACACGTCGCCCGCCTGGACCGGAAAGGAGTCGTTGCCGAGAAGATGCCGGCACCGCCCCGACATGACCAGCACCAGCTCGGTCAGCGGGTGGTCGTGCAGGAACATCCGGCTCTGCGGCTTCTGCCGGCGAATTGCCAGACCGTCGGTCAGGTAGTCGATGTTGCCCAGTCTTGCCATGGCGAACATCTCCGGATGCTGGTTGTGCCCCCGCCAGCTATAGCCAGTCCATTCTATAGCCTGCGAACCACCGTTCGGCAAGCGGCCAAAGGCCAAGTTCCAGCCTACCGACTTCGTCAGCAACCCCTTGGCAGCAGGAGAAACACCCGTGGCAAGGCTGGCGATCATCCTACGGCAACTTGAAAACTCCAGGGAACGAAGATATTAATTTCGAGTCCTAATCCAGTGGTAATTGCAGCGGTTATACAAACACTCTCCATGTAAAGGGATACGGCCATGTCCAGACAAACCAGGCGCTTCACGCTGATCGAACTTCTGGTGGTGATCGCCATCATCGCCATCCTCGCCTCGATGCTTCTGCCGGCCCTTTCCCGGGCCCGGGCCAAGGCCCGTCAGATATCCTGCGTCTCGAACCTGAAGCAGATTGGCCTGGCCCACCTGATGTACATGAACGACAACCGGGAGAGGATGGTCTATAGCTGGGACAGCGGTCAGACTGGCGAGAACTGCTGCTGGCGTGGGGCCCTGCTCTCCTACTACACCGACACCAACGTCTTGCGCTGCCCCTCCAACAGCACGGATGGCACCCAGAGCTACGGCTTCCACGGCGCCCTGGCCAACCAGATGTCCACCGCGATGGCCCAGCCCTCGGGAACGGTACTCCAAGGCGACAACACGCAGGTGTCCAGCGCCCCCTCGAACACTGCGGCCCCCAGTACCTGGGGTCGCGGCGGCACCGGTGACTGGGAGATCGGCTACTGGTCCAACTTCAGCACCGGCACCCCTGCCGATGCCGTTGCCAACCGCAACATCCGTCTGCTGAACCCCTGGGTTCACGAGCCCCAAGTCAACCTCGGCTTTGCCGACGGCCACGTCGAGTCCATGAATGTCCAGCGCGCCTGGGGTCCCTATCTGTACGGCGATTCCGGCAACATCTGGGACAACAAGTAGTTCCCGTCCCGGTTCCGCATCTCTTCCAGGCCACCTCCGCCCGACGGCGAGGTGGCCTGGGTCTTTTCGGGCTGGTTTGGCCTGCGGCGTGGATTTGGCCCAACCTGGAGTACCATGCCAGCCGGGCAGCCGCGCGGTCGCCGAACGCGCGGCACCTGGTTGCCGACTACCGGTTTTCCGCCCGCGTGACTCATTCCGATCGCGGGCTCGTCGATCCCGCGACTACCCGCCAGCGACCATG
>QKCY01000430.1 GCA_003245525.1 Victivallales bacterium
GTGCTGGCGGGGACCGAGGGTCCGGTGGGCGAAGTGACTCCCCGGGTGGCCCAGGGCGATGCCCGGGGCGTGCTGGCCTGGCCCGGACCCGAAGGTTTCCTGCAAGTGGCCGCGCAATGGCAGGGCAAGCCCGTCGTAGGGGCAAACGTCTCTCTGGGCAACGCTCCCCGGGCGGAGTTTGGCGGCGTGCCCGCCTTCTACCTGGCGAAGGGCGACGTGCTGACGATTGCCGCTCCCGCGCCCGACTACGTCTTGCCGGTGGACCGGGTCATGGCCAACGTGGCCGCAACCTGCGTCGACACCGTATGTCCGGCCAAGGATTCCCTGGACTGGTCCGGCGTGGTGGTGGAAGGCGAGGCGTTCGCCAAGCAGGGCGGCGGCGAGGCCAAGGTCAGTACCGAGCACAAGAACACCCACGGGGGTGCCTGCGCCTTCGGCTGGGGAAATGCCGGTTCATGGCTGGAATGGTCCGTCGAGGTACCTGCGGATGGCGACTACCTGCTGACCGTTGTTGGGGCGTCGCAGGAGAAGGTCGTGCTTCGTTCGGTGGAACTGGATGGCAAGCCGGTACCGGGCATGGCCGTGATCCGGATGATGGGCACGGGCGGCTGGGGCCGGGAGAATCCCGACGAATGGCAGCCCTTCCGAGCGGTCGATGCCGGCGGTCAGCCCGTGCGGATCAAGCTGACCAAAGGCCCGCATGTGCTGCGCATGACCAACCTGTTGGGCCAGCACTTCAACGTGGATGCGATCCTGCTGAATCCCGTGCAGTAGTCGGGAGATAGCAGCCAAAGGTTCACCGCCTGGGAAGCAGACTGGCGGCTGGTGTCCTTGCGTTGCGCCCCGCGCCCGAGGCCGGGCGCTTCTCCAAAGTGTCTGTCCTCTTGCCAGAGCTGGAGAAGCGACGGGCCTCCGCCGCGAGGCATTCCGAGCGATTGTCTTGCTGTAGCGGGTTCAGGGCAGCAGGACGAAATCGTGGAAGGCGGCGGGGTCCTTGCCGCCACAGATGCCGGGAGTGAGACCGAGCCAGTAGCTCGTGGTCTTGCCCTTCTGGTCCACGTCGAGGAAGACTGCGTCGAAGCCGAAGACGCGCCCGGCTTCGGGGGCGATGCGGACCACGTTCCAGGGTACGGTCCATTCGTAGATGGTGCGGTCGGCCTCGCGGCGGACGGCGAGTTGGGTGCCGGGCGGGAAGCGGCCGGCGCCGTCGGGGCTGCCGGACCACTGGTAGGTCTGCGGTCCCTTCGCGGTGAGGGCCACGCCGAACTCCGTGTCGTCGGCATCGTACCCCGAGGTCCCGGCGAAGCCGGCCCCGACGGCGTCGTTGCGGGGGTCGAACCCCAACTGGATCGAGTCGTTGGCCCAGATTGAGGAGCCAGTCTTCTCCTGGACGAACGTGTCGTCGCGCACGACGGCAGCGAAGTGGAGACCCGCGTTGCTCCAGGCCAGACGAAACTCCGCCGAGAGGTCGTCGATCCCGGTCCACAACTTGGCCGAAGGGGCATCGGGTGGCGCAAGATAGGTATGGTCGGCCAGCACGATGGCGGGGATGTCCGCGAACTCGGCGAGATCGCCGTCCACCGTGGGCGGCTGGGCGAGATGAGGTACGGTATGGATGATGGGTTCGACCGTCTGGCGGATGGCTCCAACTTGCCCGGCATCCAGGACCAACTCGAATGCGCCTGGATGCACGGATGGAACCATTGGCGCGGTCAGTTTGGCCTCGATCGTCGCGGTTTCTCCGGCCGAGATGGAAACGGGATACTCGTTGGCGGCAAACTGCCAGCCAGCGGGGGCGGTCACCCGCAGCGTACCGGTCAATGGCGTGGCCAGCAGGTTGCGGACCCGGATCTCAAACTGGCGGGTACTGGTGAGCATCCCGGTCAGGCGGGCGCAGGGCAGGGCGAAGTGTCCGGTGGCGAGGCAGCGGGCAAGCTCGTCCGCGCTGGTGCTGGGGGATTCCAGGTAGATCGGTTCCCGGGAAAGGGGCACACCCTCCGCCGTTTCCGGGAGTTGGTAGGGCGCGCCCAGAAAGGTGATGGCGCGGATGTCGGCCGGAAACTCCGCCCGGAAACGGACGGGGGAGGCGAGTGGCGTCCAGAGTGCCGCGCGGCTACCGGTTCCAGCCTGGAGAACCAAGGCGTAGAGGTCGCGATGGAGGGCGATCCGCCGGGGGGCTTCCGCTCCTGCCAGGAAACGGGCCACGGCAGCGTAGGCCGCGACACCGGGCCGGGGATTCAGGTGATCGAACTCGCGCTTGAAGAGGGTGTAGCTGTAGCCGCCCTCGCGCCAGCCGGTATCCATCTGGAACCACATGTAATGCTCCACCTCGTCCACCGACCGGGCCAGCAGGTACGAACGCGCGAGGCAGGCGGCCATCGCCTTGGCTTCGGGAGCGTCCACCGGGAGGCGCTGGTCGATGGCCCAGCCCTTCTCCTCGATGGAGATCCGTTTATCCGGTCCCTTGGTGCGGACTAGGGCGAGGGCTTCCGTCAACATGCCGGGCAGGTCGTTCTCCTCCGGCTCGACCACGCGCAGGCCTTGACCATAGTAGCGGGGGGAGGCGTAGGCGTCGAAGAACATGCCGTCGAGCGTGTTGCCCAACCGGTCCCACAAGGGCCGGGCGACCGGGAATCGGGGATTCCGGGTGCAGTCCACGCCGCTCACGCCAACCCCGCCGACGATGACGCCGGGTGCTGCCGCCCGCAGGGCCTTGGTCCCGGCCTCGACCAGCTCGACGTACTCCTCGGTGCCCCGTGCCAGGCGCTGGGCTAGCAGGTCGATCTCGCAGGCATAGGACCAGCGATGGATCCGGGAACCGAACCGCTCCCCGAGCTTGCCGACGAAGCGGGCGAACTCCTCGGGCGAGCGGGCCAGGACATCGCCACGCGGGTCGGTCTCCGCCGGTCGCGCCCACTTGGGGATGCGGTCCGAACTGAGCAGGATCATGCCGGTCACTTCCATGCCGTGCCGTTCGTAGGCGGCCAGCGCCTTCTCGGCATCTTCCAACCGGAAGACGCCGGGCTCGGGCTCGATCAGAGCCCAGGTGAACATGAACTCCGCCGCCCTGACCCCGATCCGGGCGCCCACGTCGGCATTGCCCGTGCCCATGCCAAAACCGGAAGCTCCCATGAAGGGCTTGCCTGCCGGGTCGGTCGGGGGCAGGGCGCAGAGTCCCACTGATCGTTCGCCCAGCGGGTTTCCCTGATGAAGCAGACGCACCCGCGCCGACGAGTAACCCGGTCCCAACGCGGGCAAGGTGGCTTGCCGCAGAACCCGCTGGCGGGCGGGAAGGTCCAGCGTCTGGCTGACGCGGGAGAGTCGATTGCCGTCGGCATCCAGCAGTTCGAACTGGAGTTCGGCAATGGTGGGAGCCCGGCCCGCGTTCAGCACCTCAGCCTGGATGACGGGTTGCTCGCCAGCGGCGAAGAGATTGCCGCGGGTATCGCAGAACGCGCGCGGCAGGACCACCCCGTCGTCCAGATCGAGGGCCACGTGGTCGAGGTCGAAGGCAATCACGTCATCGTGCCCGAAGGAGAGCTTGCTCACCTTCTGTGGATCGAAGACCTTCTCCCGGTCGTCCTTGGCTCCCCAGGCATAGCGGAACTCGCTCACGCGGGCGCTGGCCTGGGTCCACGCCTCGGTGGGGTTCACCCATTTGATGCTGAACGCCACTTGGCCGCAGAAGGCGTAGAGGGTGAGGGAGCCCTTGCCGGAAGCCCGGCGCACCCAGAAGGAGATGGCGTCCCAATCGCCCTGGTGGGTCCAGGGCCGGTCCACCATGTTGCTCTTGGCCGAGGGACAAGCGATGCGCAGGAAGCCCTGGCCCACTGCCGCATCGCCATGCTCCAGCGAGAAGACCGGGCGCTTGGCACCGCCCCAGGAGTTGCCCGTCCAGGCGATGTCCTCGCCCTCGAAGTCGTCCAGCGGCAGGAGAGCTTCCACCGGCCGGGACGTCTCCGCCACGGCGGGCGCGGCGGGCTGTTCCTCGACGGGTCCGAGGATGAGACTGTCGAACCACATGCTCCCCGAGTTCGCCCGGTCCGAATAGCAGTGGACGCTGAGTTGACTGACGTTCTCCGGCAGGTCGAAGACCTTCTCGAAGCGTTGCCAGTCCGCCGTGCTCTGCCGCCAGTCCGTGACCAACGCGGCCAGTCCGCCGACGTATTTCCCGGCTTGATCGCGTCCTTCCACGTCGACTCTGGCGCAGGCTTGTCCGGTATCCTGCAAGCGCAGCCAGCCGGAGAGGCGCAGGCGCTTGCCCCATTCCGGTTTGACCGTCAGCACCTGCTGGGCCAACCCCCGGTTGTTGTTGCCGGTGATCCGCAGGCAGTTCTGTCCCGGCCCCTGGCAGCGCGTGGCGTCGATTTCCACCGTGGCCAGACCACTGCCCTTGGGTTTCTCGAACCAGGCATTGGCCGTGCTCCAGCCCACCGGCTTCGCCCCGTCCGCCTCCTCGAAACTGGGATTGCGCAACAGATTCCCAGCCAGCAGACCCGGAGCGGCGAGCAGGAAGAGGGCAAAACGACGCATGGCATGGTCTCCGGGGGAATCTCTTCGTTCGTAGTCCAGGCTTCAGCCTGTGTCTTGGGGGTGCCAAGAACAAGCGGAATACTACGCCAGATCCAGGGTCATGGCGGTGAAGGAGAGGGGCGGAAGCTGGCAACAGGCCTTGCCGTTCTTGATCTGGAGGCCCGTGAAGGACTGGGCGGCAATGGCCGGTGCTTGCCCGAAGGTATTGGCGGCCTTGGGGTCGGTACCGGCGATGATCTCGGCATCGGCGCAGGCGGCGATGGTCTGGTCGGCGAACTGGACGCAGACCTCGGCGGTATCCGTCAGATGGCGGTTCGTCAAGAAGAGCTTGAGTTGCTTGCCGTCGAGAATGGCGCTGGCGTCGATGTAGGTGGCCTTGCCGTGGGCGCGGGTGTCGTAGGACGGGCCGTCGAGGGCGACGCGCAGGGCGGTGCCGTTGCGGCGACTGGAGAACATGGCGAAGGGGTAGTAGGTGGGCTGGATCAGCAACTGGTCGCCGTCGGTGAGGAGCGGAGCGATCACGTTGACGATCTGGGCGATGTTGGCGATCTTCACCACGTCGGCATGGCGCACGAAGCTGTGCAGGAAGCCGGCCACGACCAGTGCATCTTCCAGGTTGTAGATCTCCTCGATGAGGTGGGGGGCGAACTTGCCCGCTCCGTTGGCCTCGTGGTTCTTGTACCAGACGTTCCATTCGTCGAAGCAGAGGAAGGCGCGCTTCCGGCTGCGGCGCTTGGCCTGGACGAACCGGCAGACGGCATCCATCTCCTCGATCTGTCGGTCGATGGAGTTCGTTACCGCCAGATAGTTCGGTGTGTCGTTGTCGCCGTTGCCCACATAGCGGTGCAGGCTGACGTAGTCGGTCAGGTCGCCCAGGTGGTCGAGCACCTTGCGGTCCCACTCCATGTAGGTGGGCAGACCGGTACCGCAGGAGCCGCAGGCGACGATCTCGATGGACCGGTCGGTATCCTTCATCATCTTGGCCGCCTGCTGGGCGCGGATGGCGTACTGCTCGGCGGGAACGTGCCCAAGCTGCCAGGGGCCGTCCATCTCGTTGCCCAGGCACCACAGGCGGACACCGAAGGGGTCCACGTTGCCGCCCTGCGCCCGGCGTTCGGCGTAACGGGTTCCGGCGGGACAGTTGCAGTACTCGACCCAGTTGCGGGCCTCTTCCGGGGTGCCGGTGCCGAGGTTGACGGTGAGCATCGGGGTCCAACCCATCTTGCGGCAGAGGGCGATGTACTCGTCGGTGCCGAAATGGTTGGGCTCGATGCTCTGCCAGGCCAGCTCGCGCACGGTGGGGCGCTGGTCGCGGGGACCGATGCCATCCTCCCAATGGTAGCCTGAGGCGAAGTTGCCGCCGGGAT
>QKCY01000225.1 GCA_003245525.1 Victivallales bacterium
GTAGGATTCCCCGACCCGCTCTATTTCAGCCGCGTCTTCCGCCGTCGTTTTGGCCAGTCCCCGTCCCGGGTCCGGCTCGGCCCACAAAAAGAAACGCCGACGGGCAGTAACCCGTCGGCGCTCGAAAGTCGGGATGCCGGGAGCTAGTCCAGCTCGATCACGACCGCGCCCTCGGCGATCTCAAGCAGGGCGATATCGAGGCTGCTCCGCTCGTCCTCAGGAAGGGTCGGAACCAACGGCTTGGCACCACGCGCCAACTCAGCGGCCCGCTTGGCGGCACCGTTGATCAGGATACGGACATCGTCCACTTTTTCCTTGGCCCGGGCGAGGTATTCTTCGTTCAAAGCTGGCCTCCTGGCTGAGCAACCGCAGTCTAGTCTGGCATAGGCGTCGCCACTCCCTGCCCGGAAGCGCGAACGCTGATGAACTCAAAAATGTAATGCCTCCCGGCGCGGATGCAACCCCGGCTGCCGTCATCCATTGCCGCCTCCCCCTTTCTCCCCTTCCTAACCAATCCGCAATGCGCGGACCGGTGCCTTCCCTCGTTTTCCCCGGCCAGACCCCACAATTAATGGTTTACTAACACTCGACTCACCGCCATGCAATTCGCCGGTCCGATCTTAGGCGGGTAGACGGAAGCTCCGCGCTTCCGGAACAGCGAGATACAAGCAAGGCCGACATTGCCAAGCCTCCGCGGGGGAAGCAGTGACCGGTCCGAGGACCAGAAGCAGAACCCAACGCAACAAAGGGGAATCTCGATGAAGAATCTGGTGCAATTCACTCGCAGCCTTCTCGGCAAAGCCGCCCTGCTCGCCACCGTGGCCGCCATCCCGGCCATGGCCGACGGCAAGACCCTGGTTCTGGACGGTTCCACCACCGTCGGCCCCATCGCCAAGGCCTTCGCCCAGTACTTCATGAAGAAGTATCAGTGCGATGTGAGCGTGAGCGAGTCCGGTAGCGGCAACGGGGCCAAGGGCCTCATCAACGGCACCTGCGATATCGGCGACATGTCCCGTCCGATGAAGGACAACGAGTTCGCCGCCGCCGCCGCCAAGGGCGTGCAGCCCGTGGCCCACGTGGTCGCCTACGACGGTATCGCCGTGGTCGTGAACGAGGCGAACCCGGTCAAGGCCATCACCATGGAACAGACCCAGAAGATCTACACCGGCGAGATCACCAACTGGAAGCAGCTCGGCGGCAACGACGCGGAGATCGTCGTGGTCGGCCGCGACACCTCCAGCGGCACCTTCGAGACCTTCGAAGGCCTGGTGCTGAACAAGAAGCCGGTCAAGGCCACCGCCGAAGTCGTCGGCAGCAACCAGGCCGTGGCCAACCGCGTGAAGGCCACCCCGAACGCCATCGGCTACGTCGGCATCGGCTACATCACCGGCCTGAAGGCCCTGCCCGTGAACGGCATCATGCCCACGGTCAAGACCGTCCAGAGCGGTGAATACCCCATCGCCCGCCCCCTGTTCATGTACACCAACGGCTTCCCCAAGATGGGTTCCGAAGTCTTCCGCTTCGTCACCCTGCACCTCACCGAAGACGGCCAGCGGATGGTCGAGGAAGTTGGCTTCGTCCCCGTGACGAACTACTAGTTCTCCCGCTCTGATCCAGACCGCGCCTGGGATGCCCCAACCCGGCATCCCAGGCCCCCCTTTTCAAAGGAACGCGAAATCCGGCCTCCCCGAGACCGCAGCGCAAACCGCCGATGGCAGATTCCTCCCCCAATCCCGGCAATCTCGTGATGAGCGACAGCGCCTCCCGGCGCCAGGCGACCTCCCGTGTGCTCGGGCAGACGACCCTGCTGCTGATCACCTGCGCTTCCGTTGTCATCCTCCTCTTCATCTTCTACTTCACGGGGCGGGACGCCTATCCGTTCTTCTGGAACTCGACCGCCTACACCTTCCCGTTCCATGCCACCAGCCTCAGCGCTGCCGACGCGGACCATCTGCCGGGCCTGCAGCCGTGGGTCGGCAACGGCCCGGTCCGGGTCTGGAACGCCATGGTGGCCCGCGACTACGCGGAGCCGTTGGTGAAGGCCTGCAACGACCAGGGCATCCAGGCCCTGGCGGAACCCCTGCCCGAAGGGGCGGGCGACAGAGTCACGGCGCTGAACGTCTATCTGCGCGAGGACTCCTTGCCCAGCGATTCCCCGGCCCTGCTCCGCCTGCTGGACCAGGTGGGGCGCAAGACGGCCCATGCCGTGCCGCGCGCCCACTTCCGCAACGAATCCAGCGCGGACAAGGACGGCGGAACCCCGGCCACGCTCGCGCAGACGGAGGTGTTCCGCCTGGCCTTCCGGGAGTCGGAGCCCTGGCGGGTGGCCCTGAAGCGGGGCCTCTACTTCTTCGGCGGCACCCACTATAATCCGACCCTCGAACCGCCCGAGTTCGGGGCGTTGTCCTTCTTCTACGGCAGTTTCATGGTCACTCTCGGGGCCATTCTGATCGCGGTGCCGCTGGGCATCGCGGCGGCCGTCTGCCTCAGCGATGTGCTGCCGTTTGCGGTCCGCCAGTGGGTGAAGCCGGTCATCGAGATCATCGCGGCCATCCCCTCGGTGGCCTACGGCTTCTTCGCCCTGGTGGTGTTCGCCCCCTTGCTGCAGCACCTCGGGGGCAAGCTGATCTGCGGCGTCCTCCTGGTCATCGGCGTTCCGCTGGTTCTGCTGGCCGCCGTGGTGCTGGGCGAACTGGTGGTGGACCGCCTGCGCCTGACCTTCCCCGGTGCCGTGACCGCCTCCTTCCTCGTCTTCGCCGGCCTGGGAGGCTTCCTGCTATACCGCGCGTCCGCCGCCGCCCTGGGCCTGCAGATCGCCAGCGGCACCAATGCCCTCAATGTGTCGATCATCCTCGGCATCATGGCCCTGCCCACCATCGTCAGCGTCTCCGAGGACGCCCTGCAGGCGGTGCCCCGGACCATCCGCGAGGGCAGCTATGGCCTGGGCGCCACGCGGGCCGAGACCATGGTGCTCACCGTGATCCCCAGCGCCATCAGCGGCATTGTCGCCGCCGTCATCCTCGGCATCATGCGGGCGGTGGGCGAAACCATGGTGGTCTGGATGGCGGCGGGCAACGCCCGCGCAGTTCCCAGCCCCTTCTACAACTACCTGGCCCCGATCCGCACGCTGACCGCGACCATCGCCGGCGACATGGGCGAGGCCGACCAGTCCACCGGCAGCCTGCGCTACCACGTGCTCTTCGCCATGGCCTTCTGCCTGCTGACCATTTCCTTCTGCATGAACCTGGCAAGCGAGTGGGTCGTCCGCCGCCAGCGCCGCAAACTGGAGGGCCAGTAAGCCATGAGGCTCCAGACCCGACATGTGCTGGACCGGGCCTTCACCGGCGTGGGGATCGTGGCCATCGCGGTGATGGCCGCCGCCCTGGTGGTCGTTCTCGCTCCGGTGGTGAGCAAGGGCGTGGGCGCTTTCCTTTTCCGCGGCACCGTCGAGTACCGCCGGATGAACCTGGAACTGTTCAAGCGCGGCGACAGCGCCGCGATCAAGGACGAACTGGCCCTGGCCCGTGCGGCCCGGCAGCCGGTGTTCGACGCCGTTGCCGCCTACGAGGCCGAGTGCGGCCTCTCCGAACTCCACGGCCTGGAGGCCAAGCTGTTCCAGTTGGAGCAGAAGTACCGGGCGCTGAGCGACCGCTACAACGATTCGGTCGGCGATGATCGCAAGGCCCTCCGCCGGGAGCGCCGGGCGCTCAAGGACGAACGCGACGGGGTGGAGGACCAGGTGAGTACACTCCGCCAGGCCCATACCGCAGACCTGAAGAGGCTGGACAGCTTCCTGGACGATCTGCGCGCGCTGTTCGGTCCCCTGCCCTCCGACGGCGAACTGCCCATCACCGAGCATCTCCGCTATGGCCAGGTCCGCTGGGACCGGGCCAAGGTGAAGCTCCATCGCGTGCAGTTTGCCCGCTACGACGGCAATGGCGACGGCATCATCGACGACGTGGACCGGCGCGAAGTCTTCCGGGGCACCGCCATGGAACCCGTGTTCGACCTCATGGAGCGCGATCTATCCGCGATGATGCGCCCGCGCCTGACCACCTACTTCCGCTTCCTCAGCGACAACAACTACGACAGCCACTACTTCGGTGGCATCAAGGGCGAGGTGCTCGGCACCATCTACCTGACCATCGGGGCCATCCTCTTCGCCGTCCCCATGGGAGTGATCGCCGCCATCTACCTGTGCGAATACGCCCGGCAGGGCCGCTTCATCAGCATCATCCGCACCTGCATCAGCACCCTGGCCGGGGTCCCGAGCATCGTCTTCGGCCTCTTCGGCCTGGCCTTCTTCCTGAACACCCTCCACGTGTCGGAGAACAAGAGCGTGCTGGCCGGCTCCATGACGCTGGCCCTCATGGTCCTGCCGACGATCATCCGGGCCTCCGAGGAGGCGATTCTGGCCGTGCCCCGCTCCTACAAGGAAGCGGCCATGGGCCTCGGCGCGGGCAAATGGCGGACAATCATCACGGTGGTGCTGCCCGCCGCGCTGCCCGGCATCCTGACCGGCATCGTCATCAGCATGGGCCGGGCGGCCGGCGAGACGGCCCCGATCATCTTCACCGCCGCCGTGAGCCAGGGGGCCGCCGTGGCCATCTGGGAGATCGCCTCCAAGGGCACTCCCGCCCTCCCCTGGAACATCTACAACCTCTGTTCGGAAAACCAGTACGTGGACGAGATCCGGCACGTCCAGTTCGGCATGGTGCTGACCCTGGTCGCAGTGGTCCTGCTCCTCAACGTGACCGCCATTGTCCTACGGGCCCGAATCTCGAAGAAACTGAAGGGCTGATCCGACTGATGAGCGAAGCTCCCATCTCCTTCAAAACCGAAACCAGCGCCCCGCGCGCGCTGGGGGACGCCCTGGCCACCCACATCGCCGCCCGGGAGTTCTCCATCTTCTACAGCCATTTCGAGGCGGTGCGGAAACTGACCGTCGATATCTACCAGGGGCTGGTGACCGCCATCATCGGCCCCAGTGGCTGCGGCAAGAGCACCTTCCTCCGGGCCATCAACCGGATGAACGATCTGATCCCCGGCTGCCATGTGACCGGGGAACTCGTCTTCGACCAGCAGAACGTCTACGACCGCAAGATCGACGTGGTGACCCTGCGCAAGCGGATCGGCATGGTCTTCCAGCGGCCGAACCCCTTCCCCAAGTCCATCTACGACAACGTGGCCTACGGCCCCCGCCTGCACGGCGTGCGCAGCCGGGTCCAGCTGGACGAGGTGGTCGAGCGCAGCCTGACCCAGGCCGCGATCTGGGACGAGGTGAAGGACCGCCTGAAGAGCAACGCCCTCGGCCTCTCCGGCGGCCAGCAGCAGCGCCTCTGCCTGGCCCGCGCCCTGGCCGTCAACCCCGAGATTCTCCTCATGGACGAGCCCACCAGCGCGCTCGACCCCAAGTCCACCAGCCGCATCGAGGATCTCATCGGCGAGCTGTCCGGCCAGTACACCATCATCATCGTCACCCACAACATGCAGCAGGCAGCCCGTATTTCGGACTACACCGCCTTCATGTACGAAGGGGATCTGGTGGAGTACGGTGAGACCAACAACATTTTCACCAAGCCCAAGCAGCGGGCCACGGAAGACTACATCACCGGTCGTTTTGGCTGATCGGCCGAGCGGGGAACCTACCATGCCCAAGATATTCGAACGCGAACTCCGGCTACTCGAACAGCAGATGATCGCCCTCAGCGCCCTGGTGGAGGAGAATGTCCTCCTCGCCATCAAGGCCGTGAAGATGCGCGATCTGCCCCTGGCCACCCGGCTCATCGACGGCGACGAGACGGTCGATGCCGAAGAGGTCCGGCTGGAGGAGGAGTGCCTCAAGATTCTGGCGCTCCACCAGCCCGTGGCCGGCGACCTGCGGGTGGTGGTCTCGATTCTCAAGATCAACAGCGACCTGGAACGGGTGGGCGACTGCGCGGTGACGATCGCCGCCTCGGCCCGCGAGCTCTGCGAAATGGCCCAGGTCTTCGTGCCGGAACCCCTCGGCCTGCTGGCCGATGCCGCGGTCGACATGCTGAAGAGCGCGCTCGACGCCTTCGTCCGGCTGGACGGCACCGGCGCCCGCCGGGTCTGCCAGCTCGACCCGGCGGTGGACAACGCCCACCGGGCGGTCTACGAGCAGGTCAAGAGCACCGTCACCCGCGACCCGGGCATGGTGGAGGCCGGGTTGCACGTGCTGCGTATTTCCCACGCTCTCGAACGGATTGGCGACCACGCCGCCAACATCGCCGAGGACGTGATTTATATGGTCGAAGGCGGTATTGTCCGCCATCGGAACATCTAGTTCCGCACTCAGGAGAAGCGATGAACGGCAAAACGATTCTGATAGTCGACGACGAGCGGGACATTCTCGAACTCCTGCGCTACAACCTGGTGAAGAACGGCTACAAGGTGATCTCCGCCATGACTGGCGAAGAAGCTCTGCGCCTGGCCAGCCAAACCCCACCCGGACTCGTCGTCCTGGATTTGATGCTGCCCGGCATGGACGGCCTCGAAGTCTGCCGCGCGCTGAAGGCCAACCGCGAGCTGGCCGACGTGCCCATCATCATGCTGTCGGCCAAGGGCGAGGAGGCGGATATCGTCACCGGTCTCGAACTGGGGGCGCACGACTACGTCTGCAAGCCCTTCAGCCCCCGGGTCCTGGTGGCCCGCATCCGGGCCTGCCTGCGGCACCACAACCGGCGCCCCGAGCCCGAGAACGAGATCGTGCGCCACGAGGGCCTGCTGATCGATCCGGTCCGCCACGAAGTGCGGCTTGACGACCAGCCCCTCGAACTGACCTACACCGAGTTCCGCGTGCTCCACTTCCTGGCCTCCCGCCCGAGCTGGGTGTTCACGCGCAATCAGATCATCGACGCCGTACACGGCGACAAGTACGCCGTGACCGAACGTTCGGTGGACGTGCAGATCGTGGGCCTGCGCAAAAAGCTGGGCGCCTACGGGGACTGCATCGAAACCGTGCGCGGCGTCGGATACCGCTTCCGCGAGCCCTAGCCGGAAGGTAACAGGAGTCGCCCCTCATGTCCCGCCACCGGCTTATCTGGAAACTTTGGCCCTCCTACATGCTGGCCGTGATCGTCTGCCTGGCGGTCACGATGTACGCTTCGCTGGAGACGGCCCGTTCGTTCCTGGAACAGGAAACGGTCCGCGACCTGAAGCGGACCGCCGAACTGCTGGCCCTGCCCTTCGCCGAACAGCTAGGCGACGCCGACCGGACGGAGCTCCAGGAGATGTGCCGCGAGGCCGACGCCCGCTCGGGCATGCGCATCACGGTCATTGCCCCGGGGGGCCTGGTGCTGGCCGACTCCGTCGCCGACCCGGCCCGGATGGAGAACCACGCCAACCGGCCGGAGATCCAGCAAGCCTTCGCCGGGGAAGTGGGCCAGGAGGGACGCTTCAGCGACACGTTGCGCGAGACGCTGATCTACGTGGCCGCGCCGATCCACCGGGACGGCAAGGTGATCGGCGTCTGCCGGACCGCCAAGCCGGTCGAGTACCTGGCCGAAGTGCGCCAGTTGCTGGCGCACCGCATTCTGCTGGGCTGTCTCGTGGCGGTACTGGTGGGCATTCCCTTCACGCTCTACATCAGTCGCCGCATCCTCACGCCGATCCGGCTGATGCAGGGGGTCGCCGCCCGGCTGACCAAGGGCGACTTCTCGGCCCGCATGCCGCTGCCCGAGACCTCCGAGCTGGCTGGCCTGGCCGAGGCGATGAACGCGATGGCGGCGGAGCTGGCCGAGCGGATCCATAGCGCGGTCCAGCAACGCGAGGAACTGGCCGCCATCCTGAGCAGCATGAGCGAGGGACTGATCGCCATCGACCGCGACCTCCAGATCCTGCGGCTGAACGGCGCAGCCGAACGCCTGCTCCAGATCTCCCGGACGGAAACGCTGGGCATGGGACTGGTGGAGGCGATCCGGAACCCGGCCCTGCACCGGCTGGCCCAGGAGGTCCTCGAAAGCGAGGGTCCGGTGGAGGCGGAGATCGTGCTCCACAATGGCTCGGAGGACAGCTTCCTCCAGGTCCGCGCCGGCCGCCTCGCCCTGCCGGGCTCCACCGTTCCCGGCGGCGCGGTGATGGTGCTGACCGACATTACCCGCCTCAAGCGGCTGGAGAACCTGCGGCGCGAGTTCGCCGCCAACGTCTCCCACGAGTTGCGCACCCCGGTCACCTCGATCCTGGGCTTCGTCGAGACTCTGCGCGACGGCGCGATCGACGAGCGCGAGGATGCGCTGCGCTTCCTGGAGATCATCCATGCCCAGGCGACCCGCCTGGAGGCGTTGATCAACGACCTGCTCTCCCTCGCCCGCATCGAGAAGCACGGCGAGAACAACATGGTCCACCTCGTCCGGATGCCGCTCAAGGGGCCCCTGACGAATGTGATGACCAGCCTGGCCGAGGCGGCCGCCAAGCGGCAGATCAAACTCGAATTCGAGTGCCCGCCGAAGGCCGAGGCCGAGATCAGCGCGGGGCTCTTCGAGCAGGCCGTACACAATCTGGTGGACAACGCCCTCAAGTACAGCGACGAAGGCACCACGGTCCGGGTCAACGTGACCCGGCAGGACAACGAACTGCGCATCGCGGTGGCGGACCAGGGCAGCGGCATCGCCGCCGAACACCTGGAGCGGCTGTTCGAACGGTTCTACCGGGTGGACAAGGCGCGCAGCCGGGACAAGGGCGGCACGGGACTGGGTCTCGCCATCGTCAAGCACGTGGCCCAGTACCACCGCGGCCGGGTCGAGGTGCAGAGCGAGGTCGGCAAGGGCAGCGTCTTCACCATCGTCCTGCCCGCCGTGGCGTAGCCACCCCCCGCATGGCCGCCTTCCCTCCCGGGCGCGACGGCCGCGTAGATGCTCCGACCGCCAGAAAGCGGCAGACGCGAACGCCTGGACTACGCGGCGAACCCGCCGGTCCACCGGGTGCTTTCCCCAGCCGGACCGGCGGTGAGCGACCGACAGCCTAGCAGCCGACGGGGGTCAGCCAGGTCTGCTTCTCGGCGGCCTCGTACATGGCCTCCATGACGGCGCTGCGCAGGGCGGCCTCGCGGGCACCGACCAGGGTCACATCCTTGCCGGCCACGGCGTCGAGGAAGAGGTCGAAGGCATGGGGCTGGGCGGGAGGAAGCTTGGTCCACTCGCCGCCATCGGCGCCCTCGACATTCTGGCTCTTGAAGTAGAGCTTGCCGTTGTCCACGTGGGCATGGCCCTCGGTGCCGCTGACGATGATGCCCACGGGATGGGCCACGTCCACCCAGCCCGCCGCGAGCGAGCCGATGGTGCCGCTGGCAAACTTGATGAGGCCCTCGCCGAACTCGTCGCAGTCGCCGTAGCGTTCGGTGGCCACATCGATGTCGGCAGTCACGCGCGAAACATCGCCCAACCACCAGAGGAGAATATCGAGGGAGTGGGTGCCGAGGTCGCCGAAGGCCCCGCAGCCGGACTGGGCCGGATCGGCCATCCAGCGCCAGTCGGAGTCGAACCAGCCGCCGAGGGAGCCGCTGTGGCAGTTGGTGTGGCGGACGCGGGTGATCTTGCCAAAGGCACCGGCTTCGATCTGCTGCTTGAGGAACAGCTCGACCGGGGTGCCGCGACGGAAGTAGCCGGTCTGGAAGAGCACGCCGGCGGCCTCGATGGCCTCGGCCATGCTGTAGGCGTCTTCGGCCCCCATGCCGAGGGGCTTCTCGACGAACATGTGCTTGCCGGCCGTGGCCGCCGCGCGGACCAGCTCCTCGTGCCGGTCGGTCTCGGAGCAGATGACGACGGCGGCGATCTCGGGGTCGTCCCAGATCGTGGTCGGATCGTCGACGACGGCCGCCCCGAGTTGCTCGGCGTTGGCGGTCGCACGGGCCGAGTCGTGGTCGTAGACGTAATCGACCGAGACGTCCTCCCGGGCCAGAATCCGTTTCACGAAACCGGGAGTATGGATGTGCGCGGCACCGACAAGGGCGAGTCTGAACATGGTACGGTCCTCCGTCTTGGATGGGATTACCGGGAGCGGCGCGTCCGGAAGAGACCGGACCGGGTTGTCGATACCGGAAACATAAGGGCCGGGACGCAGGCGTCAACGGCACTGGCGCCGCCACGGGACGCAGGCGACAACCCCAATGTAACAATTCCCTATCGGCAATGTGACAAAAACAGACGAAGTCGCGCAATCAAGCCGTGCAAACCCTGCTGCAAGGCTCATTTTCGCCTTGCAGAGGGGATGGCAGCAACTAGATTACATGCTTTCCGCCAGTCGGCGTTTCCCGTCGTCCGGACCACCCGGTGGGGTGGGGGAGAAATCCCGGGCGGACGGGCGCAAGCAAGCTTGCGTGACGACCTCGCTCAACTGAAACCCAGCACGTTTGGGTCTGTTTCGTAGACTAAATCGAGAATTTTTTCTTTAATATGTCCCCGAGTTTTGGTCCCTGCAAGTCGAAAAGGAGCAACTTGAATGTCTTGCGCGGCATGTGACAGCAAGTGCGTCAACGTCATCGAGAAATTCCCGGACAAGACGGCGGCGCTGACCGCCTACATGGCCAGCCTGCCGATCGGTCCCGACCGGAACCTGAACCGGGGGCTTCTGATCCAGAGCCTGCACAAGGCCCAGGGCATCTTCGGCTACCTGCCGGAGGAAGTGCAGCGGTTCGTGGCCGAGAAGCTGGGCCTGCACCTGAGCGAGGTGTACGGGGTGATCAGCTTCTACAGCTTCTTCACCACCAAGCCCCTGGGCAAGTACCAGATCAGCGTATGCACCGGCACGGCGTGCTTCGTGCGCGGCGCGGGCAAGGTGCTGGACGAGTTCAAGCGCTACCTCACCGTCGAGGAAGGTGAGACCACCGAGGACGGCAAGTTCAGCCTGGGCGCACTGCGTTGCGTCGGGGCGTGCAGCCTGGCCCCCGTGGTGATGGTGAACGGGCGGGTGTACGGCAACGTCACCGCCAAGAAGGTCGCCGAAATCCTGAGCGAGTGCAACTAGCATAGAGATTACCCACGATGATTGACACTCCGGAAAGATTGACGCAGTACGCGGCCTTGCTGGGTGATCCTGCGGCCAAGAACAAGATTCTGGTGTCCATGGGCACCTGCGGCATCGCCGCCGGCACCACCCCGGTCCTGGATTCCCTCCGGGCCGCGTTGGAGACCCGGGGCCTGGCCAACTCGATCCGCCTGGTCGAAGTGGGCTGCATGGGCCTCTGCCACAGCGAGCCGACCATCGAGCTCCACAACGCCGAGACGGGCCAGCAGGTCATCTTCGGCAACGTGACTCCCGAGCAGGCCGGGGCCGTGCTCGACGCCTTCAGCGGCGAGATCAAGGGTCTGGACACCATCTCCCGCGGCTGGTACTACCCCGAAGAGGAAGAGAACGTCAACGGCGTGCCCCAGGCGCGCATCGCGCTCCGCAACTGCGGGCGCATCAACCCCGAGAAGCTCGAGGACTACATCGCCAGCAAGGGCTACCAGGCCCTGGCCAAGGCGGTGACCAAGATGACTCCCCAGGACGTGGTCCAGGAGATCATGGCCTCCGGCCTCCGCGGCCGCGGCGGCGGTGGCTTCCCCACCGGCGTGAAGTGGAGCTTCGCGGCCCGCGAGAAGAACGACAGCAAGTACGTCATCTGCAACGCGGACGAGGGCGATCCCGGCGCGTTCATGGACCGCGCGGTGCTGGAGGGCGACCCCCACTCCGTGCTCGAAGCCATGGCCATCGCCGGCTACGCGATCGGGTCCGGCAACGGCGTGATCTACATCCGCGCCGAGTACCCGCTCGCCATCCAGCGCCTCCAGATCGCCATCGAGCAGGCCAAGCATGAGGGCCTCCTCGGCGAGAACATCTTCGGCTCCGGCTTCGCCTTCGACATCGAGCTGAAGTACGGCGCGGGCGCCTTCGTCTGCGGCGAGGAAACCGCCCTGATCCACTCCATCGAGGGCATGCGCGGCGAGCCCACCTTCAAGCCCCCGTTCCCGGCGGTCGAAGGTCTGTGGAAGAAGCCGACCATCGTCAACAACGTCGAGACCTTCGCCAACGTGGCCGCCATCATCCGCAAGGGTGCCGACTGGTTCACCAGCCTGGGTACCGAGAAGAGCCCCGGCACCAAGGTCTTCGCCCTCGCCGGCAAGGTGAAGAAGGTCGGTCTGGTGGAAGTGCCCATGGGCACCCCGCTCCGCGACATCATCTTCGGCATCGGCCAGGGCATCCGCGAGGACAAGGAGTTCAAGGCCGTCCAGACCGGCGGTCCCTCGGGCGGCTGCATCCGCGCCAACAAGCTCGACACGCCGATCGACTACGACAGCCTCATCGCCCTCGGCTCCATGATGGGCTCCGGCGGCATGATCGTGATGGACGAGGACGACTGCATGGTCAACGTGGCCCGCTTCTTCCTCGAGTTCACCCTCGACGAGTCCTGCGGCAAGTGCACTCCCTGCCGCGTCGGCAACAAGCGCCTCTTTGAGATGCTGACCGAGATCACCCAGGGCAAGGGCACGCCCGAGACCCTCGACAAGCTGCGCAACCTCGGCCAGACCATCAAGGACACCGCCCTCTGCGGCCTCGGCCAGACCTCGCCCAACCCGGTGCTCTCCACCCTCATCCAGTTCCCCGAGGAGTACGAGGCCCACATCGTGGACAAGCGCTGCCCGGCCGGCGTCTGCTCGCGCCTGATCACCTACACCATCACCGACGCCTGCGTGGGCTGCACCCTCTGCGCCCGCAACTGCCCGGTCGGCTGCATCTCCGGCGAACGCAAGCAGAAGCACGTGATCGACCAGAGCAAGTGCATCCGTTGCGGCGTGTGCTACGACACGTGCAAGTTCCACGCCATCGCCAAGAACTAGCACGGGAACCCAGCCACAACACTCCCACGGAGACCGAATTCGATGAGTGCCGATAAAATGATGAACGTTACCATCAACGGGATGCCCGTGCAGGTCGAGGATGGCGCCACCATCCTCCAGGCCGCCAAGAAGCTCGGCATCAAGATCCCCACGCTTTGCTACATGGAGCTGGACTGCTTCAACTTCGAGCACCGCAAGGGCTCCTGCCGCATCTGCGTGGTCGAGGTCGAAGGCCGCCGCAACCTGGCCCCCGCCTGCTGCACCCCGGTCATGGACAAGATGGTCATCCACACCCACTCCCCGCGCGCCGTCAACGGCCGCCGCACGGTGCTGGACCTGATCCTCTCCGACCACCCGAAGGACTGCCTGACCTGCAACAAGAGCGGCAACTGCGAACTCCAGACGCTCGCCGCCGACTTCAAGCTCACCACCGTCAAGTACGAGGGCGAGCAGTCGGTCTACCCGCTCGACCTGGCCAACGAGTCCATCGTCCGCGACCTCAACAAGTGCATCATGTGCCGCCGCTGCGAGTCGGCGTGCAACGAGATGCAGACGGTCGGCATCCTCTCCGGCGTGCGCCGCGGCTTCGAAGCCGTCGTCGCCCCCACCCTGGAGAAGCCGCTGAACGAGACCAACTGCGTCTTCTGCGGCCAGTGCGTCGCGGCCTGCCCGGTCGGTGCCCTCACCGCCGTGATCCGCAACCAGGACGTGCTCGACGCCCTCAACAACCCCAAGAAGACCGTCGTGGTCCAGACCGCCCCCGCCGTCCGCGTCGCCATCGGCGAAGGCTTCGGCATGGAGCCCGGCACCGTCTCCACCGGCAAGATGGTCACCGCCCTCCGTCGGCTCGGCTTCGACGCCGTGTTCGACACGGACTTCGCGGCCGACCTCACCATCATGGAGGAGACCACCGAGTTCCTGGGCCGCGTCAAGGCGGGCGAGAACCTGCCCATCCTGACCTCCTGCTGCCCCGGCTGGGTGAAGTTCTTCGAGCACCAGTTCCCGGACCTCGTCCACATCCCCTCCACGGCCAAGAGCCCCCAGCAGATGTTCGGCGCCATCGCCAAGACCTACTACGCCGAGAAGATCGGCGTGGACCCCAAGGATCTGGTGGTCGTCTCCATCATGCCCTGCCTGGCCAAGAAGTACGAGGCCGCCCGTCCCGAGTTCACCCGTGACGGCGTGCGCGACGTGGACATCGTCCTCTCCACCCGCGAGCTGGTCATCATGCTCCACGAGGCTGGCATCCAGCTCGACCTCCTGGAAGAGGGCCAGTACGACAACCCCCTCGGCGAATCCACTGGTGCCGCGGTCATCTTCGGCGCCAGCGGCGGCGTGCTCGAAGCCGCCCTCCGTACGGCGGCCGACTGGCTCACCGGCCAGGACCTCCAGAGCGTGGACTTCACGGCCGTCCGCGGCCTCGAAGGCACCAAGGAAGCCACCGTCGAGGTCGCCGGCCTGCAGGTGAAGGCGGCGGTCGTCTCCGGTCTGGGCAATGCCCGCCGTCTGCTGGAGCGCATCCGCAGCGGCGAAGCCGAGTACCACGTCATCGAGATCATGGCCTGCCCCGGCGGCTGCCTGAACGGCGGTGGTCAGCCCTACATCCACGGCGACACCACCATCCTCGAAGCCCGCATGAAGGCCATCTACGATGCGGACAAGGGCCTGCCCAAGCGCAAGTCCCACCAGAACCCCGACATCATCAAGCTCTACGAGGAATTCCTCGGCGAGCCCGGCAGCCACCTGGCCCACGAGCTGCTCCATACCCACTACGTCGCCCGCGGCGACGCCTGATTAGGCTGACGTAGCCCTCCCGGCCCCGACGGCATCCCGCCGTCGGGGCCGTTTCGTTTCTGCGGCAACCCACGCCATACATCCGCCACGCCCCGGTGGCGCGCAGAGCCCACCCGCGCAGAGCGAGGCCACGCCCCGGTGGCGCGCAGAGCGAGGCCACGCCCTAGTGGCGCGCAGAGCGAGCCCACGCCCCGGTGGCGCGCAAAGCGAGCCCACGCCCCGGTGGCGCGCAGAGCGAGGCCACGCCCTAGTGGCGTGGTGAGCAGTATGTAGCCCCGCCTAGGACAGGTACCGTCACCTTTCGCCTCCCCGCCGCGCCGGGCAGCTTTGGCTGCCCGGCGCGGCGGGTAAGGGGGAGGCCCTGGTCGGAACAGCTAGGCTCGGTCGGTTGGGCTCACCACCCCACAAGGGAGTGGTATCGCAGAGACTCCGCAGGCCCAAGCGAGGGGCGGCCTCCCGGAGACTCCGCAAGTCTAGGCGAAGGGTGGCGCCGTGAGGTTCCCGCTTGTCGCTCTCTCTCTGGCATGGTACGGTGTGCCGATCCTGTCTCCCAGGAACCGGAGGGTACCATGCGTTGTTCTCTCGCTATGGCTCTGCTATTGAGCGGCTGGTCGGGGATGGCCCAGGAACCGGTGCAGGCCCTGTCCGCCTGGGCAGATTCGGCGGGGAAAGTCCATGTGCGCTGGCTCACGACCTCCCCTGCCGTCTGCGAGGTCGTCGTGGGCGACCAGCGGATTCCCGAAGATCCCTCCTGCCTGCGCGGAACCACCAACAACCGTGACGCCGGAACCGGCTTTGCGGTCAACCACCGGGCCGACTTCCCGGCCCCAGGAACCTGGCCGCTGCCGGTCACTATCGTTGGCAAACTGCGCGACGGGACGGCCTTCGCCACGGAGGCCATCCGCGTCGCGCAGCCGGTGGTGCCCACGGGCACCGTCGGACGGTCCCAGATTGCCGTGACCATTGATCCCGGAGACTGGTCTGGCACCACCTTCCCCCTGAGCTTCGGCGTCCCCTTTCCCAAGGGAGCGTTGGTCAGTCCGGAAAACGTCCAACTCGACCCCGCAAGGAATCCCCTGCCGGGGCAATGCGTAGCCGTGACCCGCTGGCACGACGACCAGTCCATCAAGTGGCTGCGGGTCGACACGGTGGTGCCCAAGGGAGTCCGGCAACTGGTCCTGGAGTTCGGGACGAACGTCGCTCCCCTGCCCTGCCAGCCGTGGCCTATGACCGGGGATATCGCCGCGCTCGCGCAGGGGCTGCAACTGGTCGACGCGGACGGCCAGCTCTGTCCCGCCCAGATGCAGGAGCCAGTGATCGAGGAACCGGGCACTATAAAGCGCGTGCAGCGTCTCTCGGGCACGCTCGCTCCCAGCGGTCTCACGGTCGTGCTGCGCCTACACGAATGGGTGGGGGTACCAGGGCAACGACTGGACGTCACCCTGGAGAACCCCCGCACCGACCAGGAGATGACGGCGCTTCGCTCCTTCTCCCTGCGGCTGCCATTGGCAGGCACCTTGCGGGTGGGGGATCTCGCCCTGCCCAACGGCACCCGGGTACTCCAGCGCGAAGACCACGAGTTCGTGGTGACTCCCGGGGACGCCACCGGGCAGCGGCTGGATGGTATCGTTCGGGGGGACCGGAACGCGGTCGTGCTGCGCAACTGCTGGGAGCAATGGCCGGTAGCAGTGCGTGGCGAGGACGGGGCGGTCGTCTTCGAGCTCTGCCCCGATCTGCCCGAGGGCTTCTACGCCAACCGCCCCGACGAGGACAAGCTCTACTACCAAATCCGCGACGGCAAGCACAGCTTCCGCCAGGGCTGGAGCAAGACCTGGCACTTCTGGCTGGGACCGGCCACCGAGGCCGCAGGACTCGCCGGCGAACTGCCGGTGGCCTCCCTGCCGCCCGCGTGGATCGAGGATTCCGGGGCGCTCCGCCACCTCGCGATTGCCAGCCGGGACGCCTTCCCCGGCTACGACCAGGCCGTGGCCGATGCCATCGCCCATCTGCCGGACCAGCGCGAGCGCAACCGCGAGTTCGGCATGATGAACTTCGGCGACTGGTACGGCGAACGCCGTTGGAACTGGGGGAATCTGGAATACGACACCGGCCACGCCTGGCTCACCCAGTTCGTCCGCACCGGCAACGCCACCTTCCAGCGCCGGGCCGAGGAGGCGGTCCGCCACCAGCGCGATGTGGATACCCGTCACTACGCCGCCGATCCGCGCCGCGTGGGCCAGCAGTGGATCCATAGCATCGGGCATACGGCCGGGTACTACGACAACGCGTACAAGCACATGAAGGTCTACGCGGGCCAGGGCTGGTCCGACAACCGGGGCCATGTCTGGTCCCAAGGCATGTTCGAACATTATCTGCTGGGCGGCGACACCCGTTCCTGGGAGACGGCGAAGCTGGTCGCGGACTGGGCGGCGGGACCGCAGATCACCAACTTCCAGTTCGGCAACGCCCGCGAACCGGGGTGGATGACCAAGCTGGTAATGAGCGCCTACTACGCGACGGAAGACCCCTTCTACCTGAACGCCGCCAGCGAAATGCTGCGGGTCACCCACGAGAAGTCCGTGGCGACGGGCGACCATGGGTTCTACTACCATCCCCTCCCCGCAGGCCACTGCGATTGCCCGGCTGGCGAACGGCACGAGGGGGAGGCGGGGTTCATGCTGGGCGTACTGATGACCGGCATGAAGATGTACTACGACGCCACCGGCGACGAAACGGTGGCCGACGACATCGCCAAGACCGGACGCTTCATCGTCGACACCATGTGGGACCCGAAGGAGATGGGGTTCCGCTACACGAGCTGCCCCCGCACCGGGGTGACCAGTGCCAGTGTCTGGATCATGCTGGAAGGGCTCGCCTTTGCGGCGAATCGGCGACACGATGCCCAGATGGCCGACATCTGCCGGTTGGCGCTCTGCCAGGGCTGGCAGGCTTTGGGCGGCAGCGGCAAGGGCTCCGGCTACGTCCTCTGCAACTCGGCCCAGGCGCTGGACGAGTTCGCCCGTCTGGCAGGACCCGGATTCGCCGAATTCCGGCTACGGCGGGAACGGATCACGCTCAGCCCGGCCCAGCGCCTCCTGCCCCTGCTGGTGCCGAACCCCGATTTCGAGGAAGGCATCGACGGCTGGCCCTCGCGGGGTTGGACCGTCGAACGCAGCACCGAGGTCCATCACGGCGGCGAAGCCTCGCTGCGGATCAGCGGTACAGTGGGGGGGCAGAACGAGTACGTGAACACACGCTACGACACGGCCAGTTCCCCCTACGAGATCCGCTGGCTGCGCCCCGGCGGACGCTACGAACTCAGTGCCTGGCTGCGGGTGGACCACCTGCCGGACGGCGCGCCAACGCCGAGCCTACGCGTCACCTTCCGCGATGCCCAGGGGAGCCGTAATGGTGCCGCCACTCCGGCCTACGACCGCGCGCGGATCGGCACTTGGCAACGCCTTGCCGTCCTCTTCGACGTGCCCGCATGGAACACCCGCAACTACCTGGCGCTGAACACGAACAGCCGGGACGACCTGACGGTGGAGATGTATCTGGACGACGTCCACCTCACCCCCGCCGGAACCCCTGCACCGGAGTCGCCCTTCGTGCTGCGTCTGGACCCAACCCAAGCGGGGGGAGCCGCCGTCGCGGCGTGTCCCGATTTCCTCGGCGATCCCGGTGTGCATGGCCCGGGTGCGGCCGTCTGGACGGTACCCGACCTGCCTGCTGGCACCTACCAGCTCTGGGCCCGGTTGGGGGCAGGAACCAGTATCGCCGCGGTCACGGCCAATCAGACCCAGGTGGCGGCCCCCTTGGCCGCCGGAGAGTTGGGCTGGTTCCCGGTGGGGCCGGTCGGGCACGCCGGGGGCGAGTTGCAGCTCGGGTTGGCGGGCCTCAACGGTCAGGCACAGGTGGGCAGGCTCGTCCTTACCAACGTGGGCAGCGAACCACCCTCTCCCTAGCTCCTTCTTGGCTTTCACGATCCCGACTGGTAGATTGCGGCATCCTTGGAGTCGTATTTGATCTGGAGTTCCCTATGAAGCGTGCCTTCTCTGCTCTTGCCCTGCTTCTCGCCCTGTCCCAAGCCGCCATGGCCTTCAATCCGCCGGAGGACTCGATCTACGATCTCTCGGCGAAGATCGAGGGCGTGCCGGACGTGGTCGATCCCGCCGAGCCGCTGACCTTCAAGGTGGTGCTGCACAACGGCGCAAAGGACACCTTCCGAGGCCAGCTCGGCGTCTGGCTCAACGATGACTGGCAGGTGGAAGGGAAGGCGACTCTCTCGGTGGAGCTCAAGCCGGGCGACGGCAGCGAATTCACCTTCACCGCCAAGGCGCTGCCGCGCGTGGTGGAGGGCTACTACCCGGTCCATGCCGGTCTCTTTGCCGGTGCGACCCGGTTGCTGGTGGTGCATCCCATCGCCCTCTTCCAGACCAAGCGCCCCCAACCGGCTGCGGTGGAAGCTGGCGAGTGGGGCATTGCGGGAGGCGCGTACGTGGCGCCCTTGGCCGCATCCGTGAAGGTGGACGGCAGTCTGGCCGAGTGGGAGAAGGTGCCCGCCGCACCGCTCGGTGCCGCCCAATGCACCTCCGGCACGGTCGAGCCCGACAGCTTCCAGGCCCAGATCCGCATGCAGCATGACGACCGTTTCCTCTACTTGGCCGCCGACGTGCTGGACAACGAGGTGTGCAGCGCCGATGTCACCAGCCGCGATTTCGTGAACAGCGACTACCTCCGGCTCTACCTTGCCGCCACCGATCCCGCCAGCCGCCAGGACACGACCCTGACCCCGGCCGACGTGCTGGTGGCCGTGAATCCTTTCGGCAAGGAGGGCAAGCCCCTGGCCAAGGTGCCCGCCCTCGACCAGCCTGCCAATCCGAAGATCGAACTCTCTGCCTGGCAGATCGCCTCGGCCCGCACGGCCCAGGGCTATACGGTCGAGCTGGCCGTGCCCCTGAGCCAGATCGGCGAAGGTCTGGGCAACGGCAGTGTGCTCGGCATGAATCTGCTGATCGGCGATTCCGACGGCGACCGTCGCCGGAGCGAGGTCTGCTTGGGCCGCCGGGTCGCCGACTACTGGATGACCCCCGAGTCCTACCTGCAACTCACCCTGAGTCCCGAACGCGAAGTCCGTGGCGTGGTCTCCGGCCTGCCGGTCCTCACCCCCATTGCCCGCCGCAACTACCGGCTCACGTCCCTGCTCAACGCCCAATGGGGCTACACCGCCGGGGAACGCAGCGAAGTCTTCTCCACTGCCACCAGGAACGATGGGGCCAGCGGTGCCTCCTTCGGCCAAGGCAATGCCACGCGGGGCGGCGTGACCATGGACGGCTTCAACTGCCATCCGCCCTACCGCGATGGCTTGGCGGGCGGCTTCGTCTGGTATCAGGTCTATCTGGACCTGCCCCAGGTGAAACCCATCTCGCTCCACTTCTCCACCGCCATCCGCGATCATAACCCGCCCCGCGAGACGCCCAGCGACGGGGTCGATTTCCGGGTTTCCGTGGCTCGTCCCGGCGAAGCGGGAACCGAGCTTTTCGCCCGGTTCAGCGACAGCAAGCAGTGGCAGCCAGCCGACGTGGACCTGAGCGCCTACGCCGGGCAGCGCGTCCTGGTCAAGCTTCTCGCCGGTCCCGGCCCCAAGGCCAACACCAACTGCGATTCGGCCTATTGGGGCGAACCGGTCCTGCAGGTGGGGCAGCCCCAGGAACCGGTGAAGGAAGCGGACTGGGTGACGCGGACCGCCGAGGCCGTGCGCCTGGCCAAGATCGCCGCTACCGGCGTGCCGGTCCTCGGTGCCTTCCCGCTGGACGGTCGCTGCGGGGCCTTCGGCGCGGGCGTGGCCCTCGGTCGGAACGGCCTGGCCGATGCGGTGATTGCCTTTGCCGGCCGCGAGAAGACCGTCGCCTTCCGGGGCTTCACCATTGCAGTGGATGGCGAGGAACTGGGCGGCCCTGCTTCGGCGATTCGCTGCCTGGGTACGGATATCCGCTTTGCCGCTGGTGAGCTCGCGGTTCTCCATCGGCTCGACACGCCCAACGGCCCGGTCACGGTGCGCGGGCGTTTCACCACCGAGCAGGGCGCGTTGCGCCTGGCCTTCGATATGCCGGGGGTGGACCGCTCGCCGCGGGGCGAGCCCCGCTTCACCCGGCTCTCGCTCGGTGGTGCGGACAGCGCCCTGTTCCGGGTCTATCTCGGCTTCGGCAACGTCATCGAGCAGCCCCAGAGCTTCCGGGTCGGCGGTGGCGGTTTCGGCCTGAGCACCCGCCATATCGGCGCGGACTACGCCAACGGCCTCAGCCTACTCCAGGCGAGCGATGTCTTCCCCGATGCCGCCGTCTGCCAGCCGCAGGCCAACGCCTTCTCCCTCCAGGTCCCCCACGATGCCACCTTCACCTTCATCCCCAGCGCGGACGGGGCCTTCTCCGCCGCGCGCCACTCCCGGGACGTGAACGGTTTCAAGCCCAGCCCCGGGCACGAGGCCCTGGTC
>QKCY01000120.1 GCA_003245525.1 Victivallales bacterium
GGGCCAGCAAGTGGGTCTTGCCGGGGAACGTCCGGGTCGCATAGGCCACGACGCCATCCAGCACCTGCACGTAGGTCTGGAAATCGTCGATGGCGGCGGGTTCGCCGTCCGAAAGCCCGTGGCCCGGCTGGTCATAGATCACGATCCGGTAGCCCGCCACGACCAGCGGCCCCAGGACATGGCTCCACACCCCGGCATGGTCGTAGTAACCGTGGACGATGACCACCGTAGCCTGTGGGTCCGGCGGCTCGTAGACATGCACCGCGATCCGGCGATGCGCCAGCCCCAGCGTTCCCAACCAGTGCTGCGCCCCCGGCACATCGAGGCCATAGAAGGAGAGAAAGGCCGCCTCGTCCTGGTCCGGAGTGGCGGCAGCCGCCACATCGAGCGGGCGCAGAGCCGGACGCAGCCGCTCGATGCAGGCTGCCATCTCCGCGTTCTTGGGAGCGGACCGCACGACCGGCATCACCAGAATCCCCGCGATGAGCAAAACAGCGAGCGCCACGAGGACCCACCTCCTGACCCGGCGCGCAGTGGCCATGGTCCTAGAGCTTCTTCACGTGGTACTCGTGATCCTGCTTGAGGACGACCGAGATGTTGAACCGGATCGTCTCCTTCGGGGTACCCGGATCGCTGGCCGCGCCGAGCTTCTCGATCCGATCCAGCGTGTCGAGCCCGGCAACGATCTTGCCGAAGACCGCGTGACGGCCATCCAGGCCCGGTTGGGGCGTGAAGCAGAGGAAGAACTGGCTGCCGTTGGTGTTCGGCCCCGCATTGGCCATGGAGAGGATGCCGCGCGCATTGTGCCGGAGGCTCGGGGCCAACTCGTCGGCGAACTTGTAGCCGGGGTCACCCGTGCCGGGAGTCCCGATGGCGCCGTGCTTCGAAAAGGGGCAGCCGCCCTGGGCCATGAAGCCCCGGATCACGCGATGGAAGCGCATGCCCTTGTAGAACCCCAGATCCGCCAGCTCGACCATGTTGGCAACCGTGTTCGGCACCTTGTCCTCGTACAGCTCGGCCAGCATCACGCCCTGGCTGGTGTCGATCTTGATCACCGGATTGGTGGGATTGCTGAGCAGTTTCTTGATCTCGGCGGGATCGGTGGGAATGGAGTCGCCCGCAACCATGGCCTTCGCCTTCTCGTCGACCGGATGGGGCGGGGGCGCGCCAGCCGCCGGTTCCTTCGGTCCGCCACCGGCAAACGAGAACCCGACCATGGCGGCGGCAGCCACCAGGACAATGCCCCAGGCGATCAGCAGATGCTTCTTGCGCCGGGCCTCCGCCGCGCGGAACTGCTGGAGATCCATGGACTCGTGCCAACGGCTGGTGGCGGAGGATTCATTGATGGACATGACAAGATTCTCCTGGAGAGAGAGCGATTGCGTCAGCAGGCAAGATACCGTCCTGTCCCCGACCGTCAACGCCAGACCGGCCCGCCTACTTCGGATCGATCCGCAACGCCACCAGTTGGCAGGGACGCAAGTGCAAGGCTACCCGACCGTCGGCGACGGCGACAGGTTTCTGATCCGCCAAATGGGTGACGGTTCCCGCGCGCGGCAGCCGGAGCTTGGCATTCACGGCCCCGGACCCCGTGTTCACCACGGCCAGATAGGTGCCATAATCTCCCGCGTCGATGGCCCGGACCACCACGCCGGTCTGGTCGCAGGCTTCGGGCAGCACCGTGCTGGGCAGCGCGGGCAGGGCCAGGAAGTTGGCGTTGAAGTCCCGCACATACTGGGGGAAGCCCCGCCCGAAGTTGCTGCCCACCAGGTAGCCGATCTGGCTGGGATCGCCATTTGCCACGGCCAGGGCCTCGGCCTGCATGCAGAAGGGGCCGGACCGCTCGATGTCGGCGACGAAGTAGCCCAACAGGTCCTTGTCGTGCTCGTCGACCAGCATGTTCTCGTTCAGTGTGTAATGCCGCACCAGCGTAAGCCCGGCGGGGGAACGGAACCGGTCCAGCGTCTCGGGCGAGAGCACCGTGTAGCTCCGGTTGAAGGCGTGGGACAGCATCACCCCCGCCACGTCCCGGTAGGTGTCCGGATCGTCCGCCGGATTGGCGTGCTGGTTCTCCCAGCCACCCCAGGCGAGACCGGGGGCCAGCAAACCCTGGAGATAGAGCTTCTGGTCCACCACCCGCTGCGGAGTCAGCAAGGCCATGGGACTGTTCTTGGAGAAATGGTCCTCCTGGTCCAGAATCGGCTGCCAGACGTCAGGTCTGTCCGCCACGAAACGGGCATCCCACGAGCCGAACCCGACGCCCGGTTCACCCGCGCACCCCGTGTAGAGCACGAAGGCATCCGCGATGCCCTGGCTGCGCAGGTAGTCGCGCATGGCGGCGAAGAAGTCCCGGCGCTTGCCGTCCCACCAGGTCAGATAGCGGTTGTAGAGGGCCTGGTCCTGGTGCAGTTCCTGACGGGTTACCGCCTTGCCGCCATTGGCCTCCTGGGCGAAACGCTCGCGGGTGGCATCGCCGAAACCCACCGGCATCTGGGAACGGGGGCGAATCCAGATCCCCGCGAAACGGGCCTTGTCCTGGTACTGGACCACGGTGCAGTCCAGCATCTTGCGGAAGTCCTCGTAGGTATCCGGATCGGTGATGTCGGCATTGGCCGACTCGATCCACTTGATATGGGTGTAGGCGTCGTCCCGGGTCAGCGGCTTGCAGCGGCGCTCGAATCCGAGCCCCTTGCTGCCCTTGCTGCCGCTGTACTCGTAGTAGGGCAACACCTCGAACCCGTACTCGCCCATCAGCGTCACGATCCGCTCCCACAGTCCTTTGGTGCGGCCATCGTGGTAGACCCATTCGTTGCCACCGTGCAAAGCCGGGTCCCAATGCTGGCAGGCCCCGAACTCCAGCAAGTCCTTGGTGTAGGTGTTCATGCCCAGGAAGCGCATCAGGTTGGCCTTGTTGCGATACCAGTCGAGATCGTCGTCCAGCCCGCGCTTGGTTGCGTCCTTGTCGCCGATCACCCCGTCGGCCATCTCCTCGCGCCAGAACAGCCGCCGGTGCGGCAACTCCTTGGGCGGCAGATTCAGGGGACAGGCCAACTGGTCGGGATCGAGCACTTCGTAGAGGCGAATGGCCCGGACGGCAATACCCTTCGACACTGGCGCGTCATGGGTGGAGAACTGGCAGATGGTGACATCGAAACCATCCTCCGGGGTCAAGGGCCGGTCGCCCGCCCCGCGCGGCAGGCCCCGCTGTGGGAAGCGGTCATGCAACTGGAGGAGCAGAGTCCACTGCTCCCAGGCTCCGGAGAGGGGCACATCCAGCGACTCAACCAAGTTGTTCACGTACTTGGCGTGCATGGCATCGCCCAGGCTCAGGCCGCTGTGGAGACCATGGGACGTCTCGTTGCCGGTGTTGACGACCACCATGCTGCGTGGGGCATCCTCGGGATACTCCACTGCCAACACGTAGGTCCCCCCAGCCCGCAGCAGCTTGTGTTTGCCGATCCGGTAGCTCAGGTAGGAGCCCTGCTTGGGCTGGGTGGGCAATACCCGGCAGGTCTCGCCCAGAATCGCGGCCGGACGGCTGGCTCCCGCCGGGCTCTCCGCAAACCCGTGCTCGCGGTCGTCCGCCGCGCAGATGATCTCGTCCACCAGCGACAGCTTGCCGTAGGGCGGCAGCATGGTCAGGGGCCGCTTGAGCGCCTCCTCCCGGGCCTTGGCCAGGGCCGCCTGGCGCTCCTGCTCCCTGCGGGCCGTCTCGGCCCATGTCGCCTGGACCGCTGCCCAACCCTTGGGCGAGTAGGCATCCACCGCAATCTCGGCAAAGATGGCCGACGGTTCCTCGATCTCCAGCCGCAGATAGCGGGTCGCGCGATCCACCGGCAAAGACCGCCAGCTCTGGTACTGGTCGGTCTTAAGTACTGCCAAATCCTGCCAGGCATCGGGCCGGCCGGTCTGCACCGACACGTCCCCGGCATTGAAGGTATCGTAGAGCCAAAGGGTGGCGAGGGGGAGTTCCTCCCCTAGATCCACCACGACGGCATGGGGGAACTGCTTGCTCAGGGGATGGGGAATCTTCCAGGCGGTCGCGGGCTTGCCCGTGGGGGGATCGCCCACATCCAACTGCTCGTCGACCAACCCGGTGTAGTCGGCCCCGGCGACGGAGGGCGTCAACATGTCCGCACGGAGAAGAACGCGGTACTGGCCGGGTGGCGTGGCGTGCACCCCGCAGGCAGCCAGGAAGACGAAGAGAAGCAAGACGGATCGGAAGGTCATGGGCGATTCCTAGCTGGACGTTGGGCTACTCGGCGCAAATGATGGCGGGGCCGTATTCGGCCAAGGCGACCATGATGTAGGAGTTCACCGCCGTGTCGCGGTTGTCATGGGCGAACTGCCACAGCCGCTTGGCCATGGCCCGCAAGATCGGTTTATGCTCGGGACTGGTCGCGAGGTTCACCGTCTCGCCCGGATCGGCGGTCAGGTCGTAGAGTTCGTCGTAATCGAACCCGTTGTAGACATACTTCCACTCGCGGGTCATCACCGAGCGCTGGATACCATACAGCTCGTTGCCGTTGGACTGAGTGAAAACCGCATCGCGCCAATCGGCAGGGGCCTCTCCCGCCAAGAAGGGCAACAGGCTCGCCCCGGCGAAACGACGCTCGGTGGCGACTTCCGCCGCCGCCAGCACCGTCGGCGCGAAGTCGGCCAGGGAAACAAAGGCATCCACATCCCGGCCCGGATTCTCCACCCGACCGGGCCAGCGGACGATGGCAGGCACGTGGTAGGCGGCCTGGAAACAGGGCAGCCCCTTGCACCACAAGCCGTGCTCGGCCGTGTAGTCGCCGTGATCGGAGCAGTAGACGACCAGCGTGTTCTCCCGTTGTCCCGTCTCGTCGAGAGCCTGGAGGATGTCGCCAAACAGACTGTCGAGATAGGAGCAGAAGGCCAGGTAGTGGCGGATCGACTCCCGGTGCTCCCGCTCGGACAACTGGTCGAACCGATCGCGGGTCCGGCGGTAGAGCGCCGGTTTGTCCTGCATCCGGTCCGTGTAGTTCGCGGGCAATTCGATATCATCCAGATCGTAGAGGTCCAGAAACCGCTGCGGCACGAAATAGGGATCATGGGGGCCCAGCAGGCCGACGTACTGGCACCACGGCTCCTCGCCCTGCGGACGGGAACGGAGGGTCTGGATGGCGTCGTCGGTCACCTGGCGGTCGTTGAAGGGGTTCTCCTTCTCGCCGTAGTGGGTGTAGGTGCCGTAGCCCTCCCGCAGGATCTGCCCCTCGCCCCGGGTCGCCGGCCGGCCGGCATTGGCCGCCGAATAGCGGTCCCACTCGTAGGGTTGCGGCTCGTTCCGCCACATGCCGGGTTTCATCTCGAACTGGTTGCGGAAGGGACGGGTCGAATCCCAACCCCGCTCGTTGGGGGATTCCTCCGCGCTCACGTGCCACTTGCCCGCGAAGTGCATCCGGTAACCCGCCTCGCGCAGGTCCTCCGACCAGAGCCGCACCCCGTCGTTCAGCCCCCGCGAGAGGGTGTTGCCCACGTTCACGTTGTTCCACACGCCATGCTCGGAGGGATAGAGCCCGGAGAAGAAGGTGGCCCGCGACGGACAACAGTGGGGCGACGGGCAGAAGGCCCGCGTGAAGGTCACCGACTCCGCCCGGAAGCGGTCCAGATGCGGGGTCAGCGCCTTCACCGGAGAACCGGGCAGCACCGTTCCCCCCCGCTGCTGGTCGGTCATGACGATCAGGATATTGGGACGGGCCATGGGCTGCATCTCCGGATTGCGTACGTGGGCAAGCCCTGCCAGCGAGCGGCCCGTTCATGACGCACTATAGTACCCGGCCCCAGCAAATCAGCAGGGATACCCTATGCAATACGTGTTCGAGGATCATGGAGAGCGCGCGCA
>QKCY01000547.1 GCA_003245525.1 Victivallales bacterium
AACTACGCGCCGCCCGACGACCCGGCCACCATCCTCAGCGTCATGACCGCCAAGCATAGCCACACGCCGCATCCGAGCAAGTGGAACTGCCCCGGCCACTCCCCCGAGCAGTTCCGTCTGCTGCTGGAGAAGACCCTCGCCCAGCTCGACCGCACGGACATGCCCCGGATCATCACCTGCTACAACGTCGCCGAATGGGCCGAAGGCGGCCCCGGCCTCCAGCCCAACATGCAAGACCGCTTCGGCTACCTCCAAGCCGTCCGCGACGTGTTGGTCGTGCCATAGGGGTAGAGGCATTCAACCGAACTCGCCACTGCCTGGGTCGAAGAGCGAGCCATCGGCCGGGGGCTTCCCTGTCGGAGTCCCGCGTTCACGCGGCAGTTGTCCCCGTCGCTTCAGCGGCGGGGGAGCCAGGTCGGCGCGCGCGACCCACCGTCTCCGTCCCGCTCCCGTGCAGGTTGCACAGACGCGGCTGCCTTGTCGCTTGTGGGGCATGAGCATAGCGCTGAGGGCCGCAAGGCTTCGCCTGCGGAGCTGAAGCCCCGCAGAGGACTGCCGCGTGAACGCGGGACTCCGACGAAGACGCCCGGGGCTCCGGCCTCATACGGTCTTGGGTTCTGGTTTGGCGCGGCTACATTACCGACCTCTTCTTCCGTGCCCGATTGGGGGCGTTGATTGCATGGTTCGCGGAGGTCCGGATGGACACGTCCAGATATGTGGTGGGCATCGACTTGGGCACGACGAATTCGGCCCTGGCCTACGTCGATACCTCAGTTCCCGAAGCGGAGCGCCGGGTGCAGGTGCTGCCGGTGCCGCAGCTCGTGGCCCCCGGCGAAGTGGCCGACTGCCCGGTGCTGCCCTCCTTCGTCTACCTGCCGGAAGCCCATGACGAGGTCCCCGAGACCCTGGCTCTGCCCTGGCACGACCAGGCCCCGGATTTCGTGGTGGGTGCCTATGCGCGGGAACGGGCCGCGAAAGTGCCGGGCAAGGTGGTCTCCTCCGCCAAGTCCTGGCTCTGCTGCGAGAATCTCGACCGCCGGGCCGATCTGCTGCCCTATGACCGGACGCCGCCTCCACGCCGTATCTCGCCGGTGGCCGCCGCCCGGCTTTGCCTCGAACACCTGCGCGACGCCTGGAACTGGCGCATGGCCGGCGACGATGCCAGCCTCCGCCTGGAGAACCAGGATGTGATGCTTACCGTCCCCGCCTCCTTCGACGCGGTGGCCCGCGAGCTCACCGTCGAGGCTGCCCGCCTGGCGGGGTTGAACGTGCGCCTGCTGGAGGAGCCCCAGGCCGCCTTCTACGCCTGGCTCCAGGCCCACGGCGACGACTGGCGCAAGCAGGTGGGCGACGGGGACGTGATCTTGGTCTGCGACATCGGCGGCGGCACCACCGACTTCACCCTCATCGCCGTGCTCGACGACGGCGGCGACCTGACCCTCGAACGCCTCGCGGTGGGTGAACACACCCTCCTCGGCGGCGACAACATGGATCTGACGTTGGCCTACACCATGGCCGCCAAGATCCAGCGCGAGCAGGGCATCCGCCTCGACGCCTACCAGATTGCGGCCCTGACCCACGCCTGCCGCGAAGCCAAGGAAAAGCTCGGCGCGGGCGACGACACGCCCCAGACACTGACCATTCTCGGGCGCGGCACCGGCCTGGTTGGCGGCACGATCACCACCCAGATCAGCGGCGAGGAACTGCGCGCGGCCCTGGTGGATGGCTTCTTTCCCATTTGTGGCCTGAACGACCGGCCCGCCGAGCGCCGCAAAGTGGGTCTGCGCACCTTCGGGCTCGACTACGCCGCCGATCCCGGCCTCACCAAGCACCTGGCCGCCTTCCTGGACCGGCACCGGCTGGAGGACGAGGCGGGCAATGTCCGCCTGCCCAACGTGGTGCTCTTCAACGGCGGCGTGACCAAGGCCGACCCCTTCCGCGAGCGGGTCACCGGTGCCATCCGGTCCTGGAATGCCGATCCCGACTACCCCATCGCCATCCTTGACCGGCACGATCCCGATCTCGCCGTGGCCGTGGGTGCGGCCTGGTATGGCATCGTCCAGCGCGGCGGCGGGGTCCGCATCAAGGCGGGCAGCGCCCGTTCCTACTACCTCGGCATCGAGTCCTCCCTGCCCGCCGTGCCCGGCTTCGCGCCGCCGGTGGAGGCCCTGTGCGTGGTGAACTTCGGGCTGGAGGAAGGCTCCTCCGCCGATGTCCCCGCCGACGGCCTGGGCCTGGTGGTGGGCGAGCCCACCGAGTTCCGCGTCTTTTCCAGCACCGTCCGCCCCGAGGACCAGGTGGGCGACCGCTTGCTGGACTGGGCGGACGACGAATTGCTCGAACTCCCCCCCGTGGTGGCCGAGTTGCCGGCCGACGCCAAGACCACCGGCCCCGCCGGGGCCCTGGTCCCGGTACGGCTGCGCACGGAACTCACCGAGATCGGCACGATCCAGCTCTGGTGCGACCATGTGGACGGGGCCGGTTCGTGGAAACTGGAATTCGATATCCGCGAGTCGGCGGAATAGGCGGACCCATGTGCTTCGAGATTCTCCATCGGGACCCCGGCAGCTACGCCCGCCGGGGTGTGCTGCACACCGCCCACGGCGACGTGCAGACCCCGATCTTCATGCCCGTGGGCACCGCCGCCACAGTCAAGGCCGTCTCGCCCCGCGAGCTGCATGAGCTGGATGCCCAGATCATCCTGGGCAACACCTACCACCTTAACCTGCGGCCCGGCATGGACATCATGCGCGCCGCCGGGGGACTGCACCGCTTCATGGGCTGGGACCGCGCGATCCTGACCGACAGCGGCGGTTACCAGGTGTTCAGCCTCAGTGGACTGCGCAAGCTGCGCCCGGACGGGGTGGAGTTCCAGAGCCACATCGACGGCTCGAAGCTCTTCCTCGGCCCCAAGGAGGCCATGGCGATCCAGGCCACCCTCGGTTCCGACGTGGCCATGGCCTTCGACGAATGCACCCCCTACCCCGCGACCCGCGAACAGGCCCTGGCCTCGTTGGAACTGACCATGCGCTGGGCGGCCCAATGTCGCGAACAGCCCCGCGCTCCGGGCCAGCTCGTCTTCGGCATCTGCCAGGGCAGCATCTACCAAGACCTGCGCGAGCGGGCCGTGACCGAGATTTCCGCCCTGGATTTCGACGGCGTCGCCATCGGCGGTGTCAGCGTAGGCGAACCGGAAAAGGAAATGCTGGAGGTGCTCGACTGGTGCGCCCCGGTACTACCGACGGCGAAACCCCACTACCTGATGGGCGTCGGCACGCCCCGCCAGTTGGTGGCGGGCGTCGCGCGTGGCATCGACATGTTCGACTGCGTCCTCCCGACCCGGCTCGGCCGCAACGGCAGCGCCTACACCGCCACTGGGACCATGCCGGTCAAGGCCGGCCGCTACAAGGACGATTTCACGCCCATCGACGAGACCTGCGGCTGCTATGCGTGTCGGAACTTCACCAAGGCGTATATTCGTCATCTGCTCAACCAGGACGAAATCCTCGGGTTGCGCCTGCTGACGCTGCACAACCTGCATTTCTACCTCGACACCATGCGCCAGGTGCGGCAGCACCTCGAGGCAGGCACCTTCCGCGAGTTCCACGACCACTTCATGACCCTCTATCCGGCCGCCGAGTAGGAGCGTATCATGATCCGCGAGTTTGGCTATGTCCGAGTCGGAACCGCCGTTCCCGTCGTGCGGGCGGCGGACGTGACGGGCAATGTGGAACGCCTCGTCGCCTCCGCCAAACATGCCAACGACGCGGGATGCGATCTCGTCGTCTTTCCCGAGCTCTGCATCACCGGCTACACCTGCGCGGATCTCTTCCTGAACATGCATCTGCTCAACACCGCCGAGCAGGGCCTGGCGGACTTCCTCGACCGCACGGCGGATCTGCCGCCGGTATTCGTAGTCGGCATGCCGCTGCTAATGGACGGAGAGCTGTTCAATGTGGCCGTTGTCGTGCAAGGTGGTGGTATCTGCGGCATCGTGCCCAAGACGTTCATCCCCGGCAATGGAGAGTACTACGAGCCCCGCTGGTTCTCGTCCGGGAAAGTCGCTGGGCAGGCCAAGGACTACACCTTTGTCGAAGTGGCAGGGCACGCGGCTCCTTTCGCCACAGACTTGCTGCTGGAATGCAAGGACATGCCTGGATTCCTCCTCGGGGTCGAGATCTGCGAAGACCTCTGGGCACCGATTCCGCCGAGTACCTACCGGGCCTTGGATGGCGCCACCGTGTTGGTTAACCTCTCCGCCAGCAACGAGCTGGTCGGCAAGGCCGACTACCGGCGGCACCTCGTCCAGCAGCAGTCTGCCCGCTGCCTGGCGGCGTATGCCTATTGCTCGGCAGGAGTCGGGGAGTCCACGACCGACATGGTCATGGGAG
The DNA here is from genome assembly GCA_003245525.1 of Victivallales bacterium. GTDB lineage: Bacteria > Verrucomicrobiota > Lentisphaeria > Oligosphaerales > Lenti-02 > Lenti-02. Next base: position 4,392 of record QKCY01000547.1, read on the forward strand.
GGCACTGCCTGATCGCCGAAAATGGCAGGATACTGGCCGAGAGCGACCGTTTCCAGCGCTCCGCACAACTGACCTATGCGGATGTGGATGTGGAATTCCTGAACCACGAGCGCATCGGGCGCAAGACCTTCAGCCAGAATCGCCAACTCCATCGTCGCGAAGACAATGTGCAGTTCCAGTTCGATTGCACGCCCGCGCGGCGCGAGAAACTGGAGCGCTGGGTTGATCCTCAGCCCTTCGTCCCCGGCGATCCCGCCCGGCGGCACGACCGCTGCCAGGAGATCTTCGCCATCCAGAGCACGGGCCTGGCCACCCGCCTGCACCACACCGGCCTCAGGGATGTGGTCATCGGTCTCTCGGGCGGCCTGGATTCGACCCTGGCCCTGCTGGTCTGCATCGAGGCCTTCCAGGCGCTCGGGCTGGACCTGGCTGGCATCCACGCCTACACCATGCCCGGTTTCGGCACCACTGCCCGCACCAAGGGCAATGCCGAGGCCCTCTGCGAGGCCCTGGGCATTCCGCTCGAAACCGTGAACATCGGTCCCGCCTGCGAGCGGCATTTCGCCGACATCGGCCACGACGGCAAGACCCACGACATCGCCTACGAGAACGTCCAGGCCCGCGAACGCACCCAGATTCTGATGGACGCCTCGAACATGCACCGCGCCCTCGTCGTGGGCACCGGCGACCTCTCCGAACTGGCCCTCGGCTGGTGTACCTACAATGGCGACCACATGAGCATGTATGCGGTCAACACCGGCGTCCCCAAGACTCTGGTCAGCTACCTCATCGCCTACTACGCCGACGAGAAGGCCGATGCCACCGTCGCCGCCATTCTCCGCGACGTGCTCGACACCCCCATCTCCCCCGAACTCCTCCCCCCCGACGAGAACGGCGAGATCGCCCAGAAGACCGAGCACGTGGTCGGCCCCTACCTGCTGCACGACTTCTTCCTCTACTACGTCGTCCGCTGCGGCTTCCCCCCCGCCAAGGTGCTCTTCCTGGCCAAGCAGGCCTTTGCCGACACCCACGACGAGGCGACGCTGCGCAAGTGGCTGCGCGAGTTCCTCCGCCGCTTCTTCAGCCAGCAGTTCAAGCGCTCCTGCCTCCCCGACGGGCCCAAGGTCGGTACCATCGCCCTCAGCCCCCGCGGCGACTGGCGCATGCCCAGCGACGCCCAGGTCGCCGACTGGCTCGACGGGTTGTAGGGGCCGCTCGCGAGCGGCCCGCTTCCGGGTGATCCCCAGCCTCGTCAGCGGGCGGCCTGGGCCTCCAGATACTGAATGACGGCCATCTTCCGCGCCGCCTTCTCTGGCGTCAGATCTCTGGTCTGACTCCTGGCATACTCCAGTGGCGTGAGCCCATCCTGGTTGCGGGCGTCGAGCCTGGCCCCCTGCTCGAGAAGGTACGCGACCATCTCGGCCTGAAAGCTGCCCGCCGCGCAGTGCAGGGCGGTGTTCCCTTTCCGGTTGG
>QKCY01000082.1 GCA_003245525.1 Victivallales bacterium
CCTCCGCTACCAGACGATTCCGGTGCGTCGCCAGGAGATCTCCACCAACGTCATCGAGAACGTCCTGCGCGCCTTCCGCGAGAACTACCCCAAGGTGCGTTTCGCCATTCCCTCCTCCATGGTCCGCTACCGGCCCGACAACGGGTTCGGCCCGGAGGACAGCCCGATCTAGGATCGGTTCGCGCGCCCGGCAACCAGTTGACTCGCCTGTCTGCCCGGCCATATTTCTGTATCCCTTCCGGACCATCGCCATGCGACGAAGCGAGCGACAAATCGTGAACCGAACCGAAATCGATGCCGTCATCCGTTCCTGCCAGGTCTGCCGGGTGGGGTTCACGGATGGCAACGAGCCCTACATCGTCCCCCTGTGTTTCGGCTACGATGGGGAGTGGTTCTACTTCCACTGCGCCCAGCAGGGCCGCAAGTTGGACCTGCTCCGGCGCAACCCCCGCGTGTGCCTGGAACTGGACGAGGTGGTCAGCATGGTGCCCGCCGAGAACGCCTGCGGCTGGACCATGCGCTATCGCAGCGTGATGGGTGCGGGCGTGGCCGAATTCGTCGAGGGCACGGCGGCAAAGCAGGCGGGACTCACGGTCATCATGAACCAGTACACCGACCGGAATCCCCCCTTCACCCTCGCCGCCGTCGAGAAGGTCTGCGTCTTCCGGGTCCGCCCCGAGTGGCTGACCGGCAAGCAATCCCTTCCGTAACGCCCCCCTCCCTGGGAACGCTGAGCACCAGCTCGGCGCTCCCAGGCGTGTTTCGCCCTTCCTGAACGGATGCGGTCCTATGCTCCGGCAGAGGCCAAGGTCACTTCCGGTCGGGCATGTCGAAGTCGCGGCGGGCGGCCTCGGGGACCGGGGCGGTGAAGAAGAGCTTGAGGTCGTCCACAAAGAGGGCGTGCCCCCGGTCGTCGGGGTGGTTGATGCCGTTGTAGAGCAACGTCAGATAGGGCAAGCCCTCGACCCAGAGGTGCTCCCAGCGGCGGGACGTGTCGGCCAGCCCCACCTGGTTTTCGGCGCAGAACTCGCGGAGGAAGGTGACGGCGGGCCGCGTCTCGGGCGTGCGCATGCCCTGGTTTTCCGGCATCCAGTCCGGGCGCACGAAGTGGGGGGTGAGCACGATCACCTCGCCGCCGAGGGCGCGGATGCGGCCGACGGCGTTGCTGTAGTTGGCGAAGATCGTCTCGCGCGAGAAGCCCATGTCGTTGACGAACTCGATCACCACCAGGTCCGGCTTGTGGGCCAGCACCTGTTCCTCGAAGAGGGGTAGCTTCGAGCCCGAGTTCCAGCCGCCGGTACCGGCGTTGATGTGGCGGATGTGGGCTTCGGGGTAGCGGACGCGCAGCCAGTTGGTGAGGCCCAGGGGAAAGGCCGTCTCCGGACTGCTGGAATCGCCCCCGCAGGTGACCGAGTCGCCCCAGTAGACGATGGTGACCGCCTCGCCCGCCGCCAGCTTGGCGCGGGTCTTGGGGATTAGCGCCGCCTGACCTTCGCACGCCAACTGGCCGGGTTCGGGGAAGGGCGGGCCGATGGGGTAGATCTCGGCCTCGGTCAGCTCGCGGCAATGATAGGGCAGGAGGATGTTGCACAACGCCCGGCTCTGCAGGTCCACACGCGGCGGCTCGGGCACCATCTTGTGCTCGAACCCGCGGCAGAGGTACACGGTGCCATCGTCGCGCACGGCGAGGGTGTCCAGCCGCATGAAGCTGTAGCCGTAGTCAATGTAGACCTCGGTGTCGGCCGCGATGCGCCCGCCTGGAATACGCCCCACCTGACCCCAGAGCTTGTCCGCGCGCCAGTCCGTCCCTTCCACATAGCGTTCGGCATCGGGACCGGGGCCAACCTTGAGCACCAGCGAATCGGGGGCGAGCGTGCCAGCCAAGCCGATGACATGGGACCGGCAACCGAGGAGGGTAGTCCCCTTGTTGTAGCGCTGGGGCACTTCGTCGGTCAGTTTCCGTTTCTCGTCCCGCACCTGGACGGTCCGGGCGGGCGCCAACTCGAAAATGGTCTCTTTCGCCACCTTCACGGCCCTGCCATCCACATCGATCTCGCCGGGCATCACCTTCAGTTTCATGCCGCCCAGCGGCACCACATCGAGCCCTTGCTTGACGAAGGGGTTGAGGCGCATGCCGTCGCCAGGGTTCGGCGGGGGCAGTTCGCGTTCGAGGCTAGCGTCGTCCCAATACATGACCTTTCCTCCCAGACCGGCTTTCTGTTGTGCTTGGAAAAGTTGCAGACGGAGCTTGGGCTCCGACTGGTTCTGGTACGTGACGGTCAGCTCGACCCACTCGTCCCGCACGTCGGTCGTTGCCGTGACCAGAGTCTCCCAGTTCACGCGCCCGAACGTCATCATCGGGGCCGGGCTGTCGGCGGGAACATACACCCAGGCGTGCGCCGTGTAGGTCGCGCCGGGATGGGCGGCAAACTCCAGGTACCAGACGGAGAGTCCGTGCTTGTCCTCCAGTTCCTCCTTGATCGCCCAGGCCCCGCTGTGGACCTTCTCCTGGGTCCGGGTGACCGGTCCCCACGTGGCCCGCCAAGCCGACCCCTCCGCCGTCTCGAAGGAATCGCGCACCATGAGTTCGGGCGCCGCCATCGCCACCGTCGCCAACACCGTCAGAGCCAAAGCCACGCGCATCGGGGTCTCTCCATGGATGGGGAATGGACAATGCCACACCATTGCCCCTTCCCCCGCCGATGCAAGCCAACGCAGCGAGGACGGGTCAGTAGCACAGGTACCATGCCCTCAGTCCGCCAAGACCGCGCGTTCATCGACCGCGCGGCTACCCGTCCGGCAGGTGCTCCGGCAGGTAGTCGCGGGATCGACGAGCCCGCGATTGGCGCGGGTGGCGCGGGCGGAGGACCAGGCTCCGGTCGGCAACGGAAGACCGCGCGTTCATTGACCGCGCGGCTACCCGTCTGGCATGCATCCGATGGTCGGCCCATGCTACGCGCAGGATCATTTGCCAGCAAGAGGCAGATGGGATATGTTTACAACTGTTCGTTAAAACATATCCAAACATTCGTAGTCTGGTGCATCCATGAGTTCCCCGTCCTTTGTTCCCGTCTCCTTGTCCCTGGCCGACCTGCTGGGGGAGGACTACGTGCTCGCGGCCTGTGCTGCGTGCGCCGAGCTTTCCGGGGAGTCGCCGGCTTCGCTGGAAGCCATTGCCCAGGAGAAGGTGGACTTCTTTCCTGCCGCCATGCAACGGCGGATCGTCGATCTTCTCCCCAAGGTCGGCCAACCCATCACCCGCGCCGCCAACGCGGCACCGACCGGGGCGACCACGGCCGAGTTCGCGGCCCATTCCCAGCTCGAAGCCGCACCGCTCAGTGCCTACGGGCCCTATCGGGTCGGGCAGGACGGGCATCTCTATCTCAGCTCCAAGAGCGCCCACTACCATGCGCCGCTGGGGCATTCCTTCCCCGGCTACCGGCTGCTGGACCTGGCCCGCTGCCTCGGCATTCCCAACGCCACCCACAACAACACGCGCGGCGTGGCGATCCGGCGGCACGAGGAGGAACTGGTCCGCCTGGCGGCGGGTGGCGAGGGCCGCCTCTGCCGGGTGCTCAATCTCCAGACCGGCAGCCTGGCCGACGAGGGCGCGCTGAAGCTGGCCCTGGCCCGGTTCTACCGGGTGGATGACTCGGTCCCCGAGCCGCCCTACGCGGGACGCATTCCGGTGATCCTGGTATTGGGCGACGACGAGGGGCATCTCGCCGCGAACTACCACGGCACCACCTTCTTCACCCAGTTCACCCGCGGCATGTGGCCCGAGTTGACCGACCGGCTGGCCGGGGCCGGCCTCTACGAGGTCCGGTCTGTCCGCCCCAACGTCATCGAGGATCTGGAGGCCGCCTTCCGCGAAGCCGACAGCGGCCCCCGCAAGATCGCGGCCTTCTTCCACGAGTTCGTGATGATGAACTACGGTGCGCGGCGGCTGGACCCAGCCTTTGTCCGCCGGGCCTATGAACTCTGCGCGGAACACGATGTCCCCACCGTGGACGACGAGATCCAGACCTGCGTCTGGGGCCGGGGGCTCTTCGCCTACAAGGAATACGGCGTGGTGCCGAACATGGTGGTCATCGGCAAGGGCTTCCCCGGCGGCGAGTACGCCGGCTCGCGCCTGCTCTTCGACGCCGTCTACGACCGCCTCCCCCAGTTCGGCGCTCTGGTCACCAACGGCCAGGAGGAACTGACCGCCCTCGCCTACCTCGTCACCATCCAGTGGGCCGAGGCCAACGATGCCGTCACCGCCGCCATCGGCGAGCACTACGAGGCCCGCGTCCGCGAACTGGGCGAGCAGTATGCCGACCTGATCTCCTCGGTCGAAGGTTGCCGGCATCTGAACGGACTGAGTTTCCATCGGCTCGACCAGGCCAAGACCTTCGTGGCCCATCTGGTCCGGGCTGGTCTCGACATCAGCGTGCAGACCTACAAGACGAGCTGCCTCCCCACCGCCCTCACCAAACTGCCGCTCATCACCTCCCCAGAGGTGGCGGACTTCGTGGTGGACCGCATGGCCGAAGCTCTTGCCGCCGCCAGGAATACTCACCACGAAGTCACGAAGAACACGAAGTGAAGACCGGGAAAACCAAGACAATCCCGCGCAATGCCCGGAGATTCCGGGCGTTGCGCGCCGTATTCTTGTCTTCTTCGTGCCCTTCGTGTCTTCGTGGTGATCTCTTCTTTCCGAGGCACCACGCATGAGCAAGCAGCGGCGGCATGACGAGATTCTCGCCCTCCTGGGAGCCCAGGGGGAGCGTAGCGTCGAGGAATTGGCCGCCCAGTTCGGGGTCAGCACCATGACCGTGCGCCGCGACCTCGGGGATCTCGCCGAGGCGGGACGGGTCCAGCGCACCCACGGTGGCGCGGTGCTTTCGCGCACCGGCATCGCCCAGTTCCGCTTTGTCCGCCGCAACGAACAGCGCGTGGCCGAGAAACAGGCCGTGGCCCGCGCGGCGGCGGCCCGGGTCCGCTCCGGCATGTCCCTGCTGCTCGACACGGGCACCACCGCCCTGGAGGTGGCCCGCGAAATCCGCAACCTCGACCGCCTGCGGGTGCTCACCATCTCCTTGCCGGTGGCGGCGGAACTGCACGACGCGCCCGGGATCGAGCTGATCCTGCTTGGGGGCGTCGTGCGCCGGGGCGAACCGGACCTCACTGGCACCCTCACCGAGCGCAATCTGGCCGAGTTCCGGGTCGATCTCGCCATCCTCGGCGCCGATGCGGTCGAACCGGACGGGGTCTTCACCGACGATCTGGCCGTGGCCCGCGTCTCCCAGGCCATGCTCCGGTCCGCCCAGACTTCGCTGCTGGTGGTGGACCACAGCAAGTTCGAGCGCCATGCTTTCTCGAAATACGCCGACTGGCAGCAGTTCGGCATGGTGGTCACCGACACCGGCCTGTCCCCCGCCGCCCGCGAGTGGCTGGATCAGGCTGGTCCCGAGTTGGTGCTTGCCCGTCCCTGAAGTGGAGGAGAACCCGTGCAGTCAGCCGTCTACCTCGGTATCGATCTCGGGACCACGAACCTCAAAGCCGCCGCCTTCGCCGCCCCCGACGGAACCGTTCTGGCGCGGGCCGCTTCCTGCCTGCCCCTGCGCAGCGCCGCCGACGGCACCCGCGAGCAGGACGTGCCCGCGCTTCGCCAGGCCCTGGACGAGGTATTGCTCTCCCTGCGTGACGAGTTGGGTTCGGCTTGGCAACGAGTCGCGGGCATCGGCCTGGCCGCCCAGGGCGGCAGCGGGGCCTTGGTGGATGGCACAACCGGTACCCCCCATACCCCCCTCTATCTCTGGAACGACAGCCGTGCCGCCGCCCATCGTCCCCAGATCGCAGCGGCCAAGTCCGCC